>CAYMAR010000032.1:17483-18738 GCA_964388465.1 uncultured Desulfobacteraceae bacterium | reverse complement strand
CGTATTTGAAGCTCCAGTAGGTATCCGGCGGAATCGCCGGGTAGATCAGGAGGATATGTTGGGGCCAGCCGGGACCGGGCATTCCCTCACCTCGCGGGGCCGTGGGCGTTTACCGTTCCGGACCGATCTTAGAAAAGGCCGCGGGGCCATGGCAAGGCTGACCAGCTGTTTTTACAATTGTTTTACCCAACCTCGCATCTGCCCGAACGCCTCGTGCCGTCCCTGTCTTGATTTCGCCGGCGGCGACATTCCGACGTTGACTCGCCCGTTCGATTGGTTTTTACTGGAGCCCATGCGACCCACGACCTGGTTTTTTCACCCCATCGTCATTTTTATTCTCTCAATTATTGCCCTGGCGTTGTCCCTGTTCTTGTTCATCTACTGGTACATCGAGATCAGCAGCGGCCTGCAGACCCTGGCCCGCCGCATCGACATGGATGCGGCCCAAGTGCTGGCCCCCCAAACCTGGGTCGTCATCGTGGTGCTCTCCATGCTGGTGGGGATCATCCTGTTGGGGATCTTCACCATCTTCGTCTACAACCAGAAAACCTGGCAGCTCTACCGGCTGCAGCGCCAGTTCATCAACAATTTCACCCACGAATTGAAAACACCCGTCACCTCACTGCAGCTCTTTCTGGAAACCTTCAAAAAATACGACCTGCCCCGCCGGGACCAGGAGAAGTACATCAACTACATGCTGGCCGACATCGGCCGGCTTTCGGACAACATCAGCCGGATTCTCAATCTGGCACGCCTGGAAAGCAAAAGCTATCAAGCGGAGTTCAAAGCCTGCGACCTGGTCGCGGTCATCGCGAAATGCTATCGTGCGCATGCCGGACTGTTTGAAGGCTGCCGCATTGCGGTGCACAAACCCGACATCGAGCGGTATGTCTATCCGGTCGACCGCCCGCTGTTTGAAATGCTCGTGATGAACCTGCTGGTCAACGCCATCAAATACAACGAATCCGATCCGCCCCAGGTCGATGTCCGCTTTGCGGTCCGGAACCGTCAGCTGAGGATCGACTTCATCGACAACGGCATCGGCATCGACCGCCGGGAGAGCCGCAAAATTTTCAAACGTTTCTACCAGGCCGGCCGCCCCGGTGGAAACCAACCGCGCGGCAGCGGGCTGGGGCTCAACCTCGTGCAGCACATCGCGCGGCTTCACAAGGGCCGGGTGGAAGCCGCCAACCGGGACGATGCCCAGGGATCGGTCTTCAGCCTGGTGCTCCCGGCCAAACAGCTCTGCGGTTAT
>CAYMAR010000032.1:15259-17383 GCA_964388465.1 uncultured Desulfobacteraceae bacterium | reverse complement strand
CCTTTCAACCTGGAAGAATTTCAGCTGCGCATCAAGCGGCTGCTGCGACGCGCCGATTGGAGCCGCGACGGCGAGAGCGCGGGCGATGCATCCGGGCGTGTGCCCCGGATCGTCGAATTCGGCCGCAACCGGATCGACTTCGGCGCCGCCCGGGCCAGCGGGGTCAAACGAAGCATCGAACTGACTGATCAGGAGATGAAACTGCTCAAACTGTTCGTGGCCAACCGGGGCAAAGTGCTCTCACGCGAGAAGATTCTCCAAATCGGCTGGGGCTACACCGGGCGCATGACCACTCGCACGGTGGACAATTTCATTGTCCGTTTTCGCAAATATTTCGAAGAAGACCCCAAAAAGCCGCAGTTTTTTAAAAGCGTCCGGTCGGTCGGCTACATTTTCAACGACGAAACGGATGCGTAAAACGCTCGACAGCGACGTTACGTTTCGCCCCTCGTCATTGCGGCGGAAGCATCGTAGGCCTACTTCCTCAAAGCTTGCAAGCCTTGCTCTCGAAATTTTTTCGAGGCCGTCCGGAAAATCACTTCGACGACCAACGGAAGTTATCTCATCACACGAAGCGGGACGGGATGATCGACACGCGCAGAAAGTCTGGCCTCATGGCCAAGTTGGGAGATATGTGCGCTTAAACCCAACCCCTTTGTCCCGCGCCGAGCATCAAGGATGCGCAGGTCTTTGCGGGACGCGGGCGGTTACTTTGGGTTGCTTTTCTCAACATTGAGAAAAGTAACATCAAAGATGCACCGGCCGCATCAGCCCGTCTTATCGGGCCAGGGACAGTGCCGCCGGATCGGGCAGGACGGACATTTCGGCTTGCGGGCCGCGCAGGTCTCCCGGCCGAAATAGATCAGCCGCAGGCCGAAATCGTTCCACTCGCGCCGGGGAACGAGGTCCATCAGGTCGAATTCGATTTTGACCGCATCGGTGTGGGTCGTCAGGCCCAGCCGTCCGGCAATGCGGGCCACATGGGTGTCGACCACGACGCCCGGGATACCGAAAGCTGCCCCCAGGACCACGTTGGCCGTCTTGCGGCCGACGCCGGGCAGGCCGGTGAGGGTCTGCAGGTCCGCGGGCACCTCGCCGCCGTTGGTATCCACGAGGGCCCGGGCGCAGCGCTTGATGTTGCGGGCCTTGTTGCGGAAAAAACCGGTGGAGCGGATAAGGTTTTCGATCTGCCTCAGCGGGGCGGCGGCCAGCTGCTCGGGTGTGCCATATGCACGGAAAAGCGGCCCGGTGACCCGGTTGACCTGGCGGTCGGTGCACTGGGCCGAGAGGATGGTAGCGATAAGAAGTTGAAAAGCGTTGGCGTGGTCGAGCTGTGTCTTGACATCCGGATAGGTTCTTCTTAGGATTTTTCTGATTTTTGCCAGCCGTTCCTTGGTCGCCATCACAAATTTACCCGTTCTATTGTCAAACCGTCCGGCACCGCGCACGCATCTTTATACTTGGAAGACGGCCGTCATGGTGCCATGAAACGTATCTGAAGCCGGAATCATCTAACATGGCTGCATCCAAAAAAAAAGCCGTCCGGGCCCTGGGACTCTGCTCCGGGGGTCTGGACAGCATCCTTGCCGGCCTGGTTTTGAGGCAGCAGGCCATCGAGGTGACCTGGATCACCTTCGAGACGCCGTTCTTCTCGGCCGTCAAGGCCCGTGCCGCGGCCCGGCAAACCGGCATTCCACTGATCGTCCGGGAGATCACCCCAACTTATCTCGAAATGCTGCGCAACCCGCCCTCCGGCTACGGGCGCTACATGAATCCCTGCATGGACTGTCATGCGCTGATGTTTCGCCTGGCAGGCGAGTGGATGCGCGCCCAGGGTTTCGACTTTCTTTTCAGTGGCGAGGTTGTGGGACAGCGCCCCATGAGCCAGACCAAATCCTCGCTGCGCTACGTGGAAAAGCATTCGGGTTTCGACGGCTATATTCTGCGCCCCCTGAGCGCGCGCAACCTGCCTGCGACGATTCCTGAGAAGGAGGGCTGGGTCGATCGCGAAGGTCTGCTCGATCTCAGTGGCCGCTCGCGCAAGCCCCAGATCAAGCTGGCGGTCGAATTCGGGATTAAGGACTACCCGGCACCGGCCGGTGGCTGCCTGCTGACCGACCCGGG
>CAYMAR010000032.1:9621-15159 GCA_964388465.1 uncultured Desulfobacteraceae bacterium | reverse complement strand
GCATCCTGCAGCAGGCCGTGGCGATCTGTGCCGGCTACAGCAAGGCCTCCCGGGAATCCGTGGTCAAGGTACTGGTCAGCGGCACGGACGGCCAGCAGGTATTTGAGACCCGACCGATCCCCCCGGACAAGGCCCGCGCCCTCATCATCTGAGCGCCGGGACGCTTCAATCCGGGGACCCGGCCCGCAGTTGACCGCAGGCCGCCGATATCTCACGCCCCTTGCTGTGACGGATGATGGCGGTGTAATGCCGCTCGATCAAGATTTTCTGAAATGCCCGAACGGTTTCTTCGGGTGGGCCCCGGAAGGGGCTGGCGGCGTGTTCATTGAAGGCAATCAAGTTGATTTTGGCGCGAATCGGCCGCAGGAGATCGGCCAGACGACGGGCATCGACAGCGGAGTCGTTGATGCCTTTCAGGAGAATGTATTCAAAGGTGATCCGCCGCCGGGGGGCTAGCGGATACCGGCGGCAGGCCTCCAGCAGGACTTCCAGGGGATAGCGGCGATTGATGGGCATTAGCCGGCTGCGGGTGGCGTTGTCGGTGGCGTTGAGGGAGACGGCCAAACCGATATCCGTATCCCGTCCCAAATCAGCCAGCCGCGGCACCAGACCGGCGGTCGATACCGTAATCTTGCGCTTGGAGAAGCCGAAACCGAACCGCTTGTCTTCGAGCAGCCGAATGGCCCCGATCAGGTTGCGGTAGTTGGCCAGGGGCTCACCCATGCCCATAAACACGATATTGGTGAGCCGATCGAGCCCTGCGCGGATATCGCGCACCTGGGCCAGAATTTCCCCCTGGCTCAGGTTGCGCCGGAAACCGCCGCTCGCTGTCAGGCAGAAGCGGCAATCCTGGGCGCAACCGACCTGGGTCGAGAGGCAGAGCGTGAAATGGTCCTTCTCCGGGATCAGAACGCTTTCGATCCGCTCCCCGTCAGCCAGTTCGAATAAAAATTTCCGGGTACCGTCCGAGGCGGTTTGGCGGGCCAGTGTCTTGGACCGCCGGATCTCGAATGTCGCTGCCATTTGCTGACGCAGGTCTTTCTTGAGATTCGTCATCGCCTCGAACCGATCGACCTGATCCCGATAGACCCAACGCAGAATCTGATCGGCGCGGTAGGTTGCTTCACCGGCGTCGCCCAGCCATCGGGCCAGCGTGGCGCAATCCAGGTCTTTGATATCTTTTTTTATGGCGGCCCCCTTTACAAACCTTTATTTTGTTTGCATTTTTTATTAAATTACGTTATTGGGCTTGTTGTTCCGTCTGACGTTCACCCGCCCAACCCGCCAGATCAAGATTTAAAGGAATCCAATTCCCGAAAAGGGCGCAATGTAGCCGTTGCAGCACATCCTTTTGTTCTTGACATAGCATTATCAAAATTCTAAGTTCAACGATTTACGATGTTTAGTAGGCGCTGGGGTCGAAACCATGTTCGAAAACCTGTCCGATAAACTTGAGTCCGTATTCAAGAAACTCAAGGGACAAGGCAAACTCACGGAAAAGAACATCGACGCGGGCCTTCGGGAGGTCCGAATCGCTCTGTTGGAGGCCGATGTCCATTTCCGGGTGGTCAAGCGATTCATCGCCGATGTGCGCGAAAAGGCCCTCGGCCAGGAAGTCATGACCAGCTTGACGCCTGGCCAACAGGTGGTCAAGGTGGTCAACGAACAACTGACCACGCTGATGGGCGACCGGCACGAGGGCCTGAATCTGAGCGGCCCCCACCCGGTGGCTTTGATGCTGGTTGGGCTTCAGGGCTCGGGCAAGACCACCACGTCGGGCAAGCTGGCCGTCCACTTGCGCAACCAGGGACGCAAGCCGTATCTCGTCCCGGCGGACGTCTACCGTCCGGCGGCTATTGACCAGTTGACCAAGCTGGGGACTCAGCTTTCCGTGCCGGTCTACGGCTCGCAGCCGGACATGGATCCGGTGGATATCTGTCTGGAAGCACGGGTGGCGGCCCAACTGGCGGGCTGTGACACCCTGCTGCTTGACACCGCCGGCCGGCTGCACATCGACGACGAACTGATGGGGGAGCTCGAACGCATCAAGAAGGCGGTGCGCCCGTCGGACACCCTCCTGGTGGCGGATGCCATGACCGGTCAGGATGCGGTCAATATCGCCGCGTCTTTCAATGACGCCCTGGATATTGGCGGCGTGGTGCTAACCAAGATGGACGGCGACGCGCGCGGCGGGGCGGCGTTGTCCATTAAAGCGGTCACCGGCAAACCCATCAAATTTGTCGGTGTCGGTGAAAAACTCGACCAGCTCGAGGCTTTCCATCCGGACCGGATGGCGTCCACAATTCTGGGGATGGGCGATGTGCTCACCCTGATTGAAAAAGCCCAGTCGGTGGTGGACGAGAAAAAAGCCATCGAGTTGGAGAAAAAGCTGCGCAAGAGCCAGTTCACCCTGGAGGACTTTCGCGATCAGCTGATCCAGATCCGCAAGATGGGCTCCCTCTCCGATCTGGTCAAAATGATACCGGGGATGGGCAAAATGAAGCAGATGAAGCATTTCGATGTGGACGATCACGAACTGGTGCGGATCGAAGCCATCATCAACTCGATGACGGCCAAGGAGCGGCGCAACCACAATATCATCAACGGCAGCCGCCGCAAACGGATTGCCAAGGGAAGCGGGACGCGCGTTCAGGATGTGAACAGCCTGCTTAAAAACTACACCCAAGTCATGAAGATGATGAAAAAAATGAACAAGGGCGGCATGCGCGGTATGAACCGCGGCATGATGCCGTTCTAAAAGGAGAGGAGCGAATGGCAGTAAAAATCAGGTTAGCCCGCCACGGGGCCAAAAAAAGACCTTTTTACCGCATTGTCGTGGCCGACAGCGAAGCGCCCCGGGACGGAAGATTTCTGGAAACCGTTGGCACTTACAATCCACTGCGTGATCCCGCCGAGATAGCGGTTAAGCAGGAGCGCGTGCAATACTGGCTGGACCAGGGGGCCACCCCCACCGATACGGTCAAGAGTCTGTTGAAAAAGGAGGGGGAGGCGCCGCAACCAGCCTAGCACCACTGTCCCGCATTCTCGCCCACCAACAAAGGAGATGGAGCTATGAGAGACCTGATCGATTACATCGCACGGGCGCTCGTTGACAATCCGGAAATGGTGCAGGTTTCCGAGGTCGAGGGAAATCAGACGTCTGTTCTCGAGCTTAAGGTGGCCAAAGAGGATCTGGGTAAAGTAATCGGCAAACAGGGGCGGACGGCGCGCGCCATGCGGACGATTCTGAGCGCGGCCTCGGCCAAGATCAAGAAACGCACGGTGCTGGAAATCATCGAATAAAGCGTGAGACCAGAAAACGCTTTGCTGATTGGTCGAATCATCGGCGCTCATGGTACCGGCGGAGTGTGTAAAATTGTATCCTACGCCGAATCGCTGGCCGTTTTCGCGCCCGGAAACCCGCTGTTCGTGGAAGCGGAAGACGCTGATTGGCAATCGTTCGACGTTTTGTGGGTCAAGCCGCACGCGAAAGGCGCCCGGATGGCCCTGAGCGGGGTGAGCGACCGGGAGGCGGCTGAAAAGCTTCGCGGGGCCGCACTTTATGTCGACAAACGCCGGCTGCCGGCGTTGGATACGGAAAGCTATTACTGGTTTGAACTGATCGGCATGGAGGTGTTTACACAGGACGGCGTTCTTCTGGGCCGGCTGGATTCCATCCTCCCCACCGGCAGCAACGATGTCTACGTGGTTCGCCGGGCCGACCGGGAAACCCTGGTACCGGCGCTGGCCTCGGTGGTCCGGCGGGTCGACACCGAGCGGCGGCGCATGGAGGTGGTCCTCCCGGAGGGTTTGTAACACCCGGCGCCGGGGAGACCGAGTCCGCATGCATTTGGCCGTGTTGACCATATTCCCGAAAATGTTCGACCTGTTCTGGGATCACGGCATTGTCCGGCGCGCCATCGCCGCCGGCCATGTTCAGCCGGAAACGCTGGATATCAGAGCGTTTACCGAAGACCGTCACCATGTGACCGATGACCGGCCCTACGGGGGTGGTTGCGGCATGGTCATGAAACCCGAGCCGCTGGCCAGGGCGATAACAGCGGCGCGGGAGCGCATCGAAGGGGCCGTGACGGTGCTCATGTCCCCCCAGGGAGACAAGCTCAGCCAGCAGACGGCCGAAGGGCTGGCCCGTCAGCGCGGGCTGATTTTTATTTGCGGCCGCTATGAGGGGGTGGACGCCAGGCTCTTTCGCCGCCACGTGGATTACGAACTTTCCATCGGTGATTATGTCCTGAGCGGCGGCGAGCTGGCCGCCATGGTCGCCATGGACGCGGTAATCCGCCTGCTGCCCGGTGTTTTGGGTGGGGCCGAATCGGCGGCCTGTGATTCTTTCAGCGACGGTCTGCTGGAACACGGTCACTACACCCGGCCGCGCGAATTCGAAGGCCGGGCGGTGCCGGAGGTTTTGCTTTCGGGCGATCACCAGGCCATCGCGCGCTGGCGCCAGCGGATGTCGCTGGGCGAAACCCTTCTGCGGCGGCCGGATCTTCTGGAGCGCCGTGTGCTCAACGCGCGTGAACGATTGCTGTTGCATAAGTGGTATCAGACATTGGAAAGGATTCTCAGGCATCAATCTGCACATCGCCCTGATTCATTATCCGGTCGTGAATAAGAACGGAGCGACCATCGCTTCGGCGATCACGAATTTGGACTTGCATGATATCGCCCGTGCCGCCAAAACATACGCCCTGCGGTCGTTTCAGGTGGTGACGCCGCTCGAGGATCAGCAGATTCTGGCAGGGCGCATCGTGGCCCACTGGACACGGGGCGCTGGCGGCGATTACAATCCCAGGCGGCGTGAGGCCCTGATGCAGGTCAGGATCGGCGCCTCCCTGGAGGAGGCGATCCGGGCGGTCGGCCGGCAGGAAGGACGCCGGCCGCGCACCGTAGCCACCTGCGCGCGACCGCAGGCCAATGCCGTCAGTTTCGACCGCTTGCGGCAGGAGATGCAAAACGATGACCCGTATATGCTCCTGATGGGCACGGCCTGGGGCCTGGCACCGCAAGTCATCGACGGCGCCGATCGTGTCCTGGCCCCCATCGGCAACCATGCGGCCTATAACCATTTATCCGTGCGCTGCGCGGCCGCCATCATCATGGACCGGCTGATCGCCGTCGATGCGCCGACGCACGACGAAGAAATTAAGCTCTAATCACTAGGGGAAGAACGATGGAAAAATTGAAACAGCTCGAACGCGAAATGATGCGCCTGGATTTGCCGGATTTTACACCGGGCGATACGGTTAAAGTCCATGTCAAAATCAAGGAAGGCGAGAAAGAGCGCATCCAGGTCTTTCAGGGCGTGGTCATCAGCAAACGCAAGGGCCGCACCAATGCCACCTTCACCGTCCGCAAGGTCTCATACGGCGTCGGGGTGGAGCGCATCTTCCCGATGCACTCGCCGATCATCGACAAGATCGAAGTGATCGCCCGCGGCCGCGTCCGGCGCGCCAAGATCTACTATCTGCGCAAGCTGCGGGGCAAGGCGGCACGTATCAAAGAACGCCGCTATTGACG
>CAYMAR010000032.1:0-9521 GCA_964388465.1 uncultured Desulfobacteraceae bacterium | reverse complement strand
CCGGCGCGGATGGACGGTCAGGGCCAGCACTATGAGGCGCAGGCGCGGCGCGGTGGCGCACGCCATGTCGCCGGCGTCGACGAGGTCGGTCGCGGCCCTCTGGCCGGGCCGGTGGTGGCTGCAGCGGTGGTATTGCCGGTCGATTTCCGGACCGACGGGATCAACGACTCCAAGAAATTGTCGGCCAAGCAGCGCGAGCGCGCCTTCGCGCGCATCTGCCGGCTGGCGTCCGGCATCGGCTTGGGGGTCATCGACGCCGAGATTATCGACCGCATCAACATCCTGCAGGCCTCCCTTCTGGCCATGGCCACGGCTATCGATCAGCTTCATCCCCAACCGGATTATTTGCTCGTCGACGGCAACCAGCCGGTCAAGCGGCCCATTCCCCAGATGACCCTGACCCGGGGCGACAGCCGCAGTGTGTCGATCGCGGCCGCTTCGATCGTCGCCAAAGTCACGCGGGACCGGCTGATGGAAGCGTACCATCGATGTTATCCGGCCTACGGATTCGACCGGCACAAAGGCTATCCCACCCGTGCCCACCGGGAGGCCGTGCGGGCGCTGGGCGGCTGCCCAATCCACCGCCGCAGCTTCAAAGGGGTCGCGGATTGTTAAGTCCTGGGGACCGGGAATGAAAAAAGGAACAGGCGTCGATCATGCTGAATCTCTCGCAACGATTCGGCCAAAAGGCCGAGGATCTGGCCACCCGGCACCTGAAACGCCAGGGCTACAGGATCGTGGCCCGCAATTACCGCACCCGGGCCGGCGAGATCGACATCATTGCCCGTGAGGGAGCCAGCCTCGTGTTTATCGAAGTCAAGGGCCGGCAGTCCACGCGCTACGGCAGTGCCAAGGCCGCCGTGACGCTTCGCAAGCAACGGCAGGTGGCCAAGGTGGCCCTCTGGTACTTGAAAGAAACCGACCAAATGGGCGCCAAAGCCCGCTTCGACGTCGTGGCCGTCACCCGAAAGGGTGGAGACGTCACCATCGAGATCGTGCGCAATGCCTTCCCGCTCTCACCACCGCCCACCGGTTGACGAACCCTCGGGCACGCTCTACGTCGTGGCCACGCCGATCGGCCATCGCGACGATATCACCGTGCGGGCGTTGGCGGTGCTGAGAACGGCGGACTGCATCGCCGCCGAAGACACCCGCACCACCGGACGGCTACTGGCCCACCACCGGATCAAAAGCCATTTGATATCCTACCATGAGCATAACGAAAAACGACGCACGCCCCAGCTGATGGCCCGCCTGAAGGAAGGCCAAACCGTGGCCCTGGTATCCGATGCCGGTACACCGACTCTTTCCGACCCCGGTTTCATCCTCGTGCGCGAGGCCGCCAAAGCGGGGATGTGCATCCGCCCGCTTCCCGGTGCCTCTGCCGCCATGGCGGCCCTATCCGTCTCCGGGCTTCCTACCGATGCCTTTGTTTTCCTGGGATTCCCCCCGCGCAAACCCCAGCGCCTCGAGACGCATCTGCGCGCGCTGCACAACGAACCCCGTACGTTGATCTGGTACGAATCTCCCCGCCGGCTGAAGGACCTGCTGCAAGCGCTTGAGCGGATCATGGGCGACCGGCCCGCCGTCATCGGCCGCGAGATGACCAAACGCTACGAGGAATTTCTGCGCGCCCCTCTGTCGCAATTAATCAAACACCTGGAAGCCCGCGAGGACCTCAAAGGTGAGATCACCCTGCTCGTGGGCGGATACACGCCCGGTCCCGAAAGCAGCCCCGACGCCCTGCAGGCGATCATTCGCGAAGAGCTCAAGCACAATCCTCGGCCCGCACCGGGCCTGGCGCGTGAGCTCGCCGCTCGCTTCAATCGGCCGCGCGGCGAAATCTATAATCTGATTCTGGATGTCAAAAAACGCTGATCGGTCCCGGGCGGCGCGGACGGTTGTTTCCGCGCCGGCGCCTCAGGGCCGTGAATATCGAATGAGGAGCCTCGCCATGAACAAAATGGAAGCTATATTCGCCCCCCGGTCCGTCGCCGTGATCGGTGCGTCGACCACTCCCGGAAAAGTCGGTCACGACATTTTCGCCAACATTCTCAAGGGCGGCTATCAGGGGGTGCTCTACCCCGTGAACCCGACCGCCAAATCGATCCTAAGCGTGCGCGCCTATCCGGGGGTGAGCGACGTACCCGACGAGGTCGATCTGGCCATGATCATTCTTCCGCCCCAGCGGGCCATTCAGGCCGTCGAGGACTCGATTACCAAAGGCGTACAGGGCATCGTAATCGTCTCGGCCGGGTTTCGCGAGGTCGGCCCCGAGGGACGCGCCATCGAGGATCGCATCGTGGCGATGTGCCGCGAGGCCGGTGTGCGCGTGGTTGGCCCCAACTGCCTGGGGGTCATCAACCCGCACCCGTCCGTCAGTCTGAATGCCAGCTTCTCGGCCCGTATGCCGGCCTCGGGCAATATTTCCTTTATCTCCCAAAGCGGCGCGTTGTGCACCGCTGTGCTGGACTTCGCCGCGGATCGCGATTTTGGCTTTTCCAAGTTCATCTCCATTGGCAACAAGGCCGATGTGGACGAACTCGACCTGCTGGAATACTTCCACCAGGATACCGACACGAACGTGATCCTGCTCTACATCGAAGAACTCCGCCGCGGAGACCGGTTTATCCAGACGGTCAAGGAAATTACGTCGGGCAACAGGCCCACCCCGGTGCTGGCCATCAAATCCGGACGCACCTCGGCGGGGGCCCAAGCCGCCGCCAGCCACACCGGCGCCCTGGCCGGCACCGAGGCCGTCTACGATGCCATCTTCGAACAGGCCGGCGTCATTCGGGTCAACACCATCGACGAACTCTTCGATTTTGCCAATGCATTCGCTTTCAAGGTCCAGAGCGCGCTGGGCAAAATGGTGCGGCGCATTCCCAGCGGCAACCGCGTGGCCATCGTGACCAATGCGGGCGGCCCCGGCATCGTGGCCACGGACATGACCGTGTCCTCCGGCCTCGAATTGGCCCAGTTCAATCCCGAAACCATCGAGGTGCTCGCTAGCCACCTGCCCTCGGCCGCGAACCTGCACAACCCCGTGGACGTCATCGGCGACGCCACCCAGGACCGCTATGAAAACGCCCTGGCGGCCGTGATCCGCGACGACGGCGTGGACGGGGCCCTGGTCATTCTGACGCCCCAATCCATGACCAACGCCCTGGAAACGGCCAAAGCCATCACCAAAATCGCCCACCGTTCGCACAAACCGATCATGTGCAGTTTCATGGGCATCGTCGACGTCTCCGCGGGGGTCGAATATCTCCAGGAACAGGGCTACCCGGTCTACCGTTTCCCGGAGAACGCGGCCAAATCCTTTGGCGCGCTCTACCGCTATTCCCAGTGGCTCAACCGTCAGCACCTGGCCCCTTACAAAATGACATACGACGTGGACAAGGCCCGGGGCATCGTGGCCGACTGCCTGGCCGCCGGTCGGACCGCCATCGGTGAGAAAGACGGCAACGCCCTTCTGGAATGCTACGGATTCAACGTCCTACCCACCCGTCTGGCCCAAAGCGCCGAGGAAGCCGCCGCCGTGGCGGCGGAAATCGGCTTTCCGGTGGTGATGAAAATCGTCTCCCCGCAGATTCTGCACAAATCCGACGCCGGGGGGGTGAAAGTCGGCATCGACGGCGAAGACGCGGCGCATCGGGCTTACGAGGAGATCGTGGCCAACGCCGGGGCCTTTGACCCCGAGGCCCACATCGATGGCGTTTTGGTGATCCAAATGGCGCCCGCCGGCCAGGAAGTCATCTTGGGGATGAACCGCTATCCCGGATTCGGCCCGCTGTTGATGTTCGGCTTTGGCGGCATCTTTGTCGAGGTTTTCAAAGACGTGACTTTCCGTCTGGCGCCCGTCGACCGCAATGAGGCCCGACGCATGATCAAGGCCATCCGTGCGGTCAAACTGCTCAAGGGTTTTCGTGGGGCTCCGGCTGCGGATCTGGAAGCCCTGCAGCAGGCCCTGGTCCGCCTGTCGGACCTGGCGACGAATCATCCCGAAATCAAGGAGTTGGACATCAATCCGCTATTGGCCCACCCCGAAGGCCAGGGGGCCACGGTGGCCGACTGCCGGATGCTGTTGGCGGCGGACGACGATCCGGCCTGATCGCCGCCGACCGCACCCAACCGACATTTTCAATGGAGGCCGATGAAAATCGCATGGCGGGATCGTTTCAGAAGCAGGGCTCCACGCAGGGGCCAGGGCGCCTCTACCCGGTCGTGCTGCGGGTGCCCGATCATCTGCGGCGTCTGCGCGGCCGGCCCCAGGTGGCCATCCTGAGCCGGCTGGCGCGGGTGGCCGTGCGATTATCCGCCCGATTGACGGGCGTCGCACCACCCGCCTGCGTAAAAAATGATATAGGTGCCCCGCAACCCCAGAACGGTACCCACTGGTCGGTTACGCACAAACCCCGGATCGTGGCCGGCGTGGTGGCCGGCGTTCCGGTCGGCATCGACATCGAAACGGTCCGCTCGCCGACCGAGGCACTCTACAGGCGCATCGCCACGGGAGCGGAATGGCGTCTCGGCCACGACGACCCGCACGCCCCGCGCTTTTTTTATCGGGTCTGGACAGCCAAGGAAGCCGTCCTGAAGGCCGAGGGCGTGGGCCTGCGCGGACTTTCCCGCTGCCGGGTGACGGCCATTCCCGATCAGGCGACGATGCAACTGACCTTCAACGGGCGCACCTGGACGGTGGTTCACCATTTCCTGGATACGCATGTGCTGGCGCTGACATGCTCGGGCACGCCGGTCGAATGGCGATGCGATCCGGGCGTTTTTCCCGGCGCATAGACCATGGCCGCGGCGTTGTGCCAGCCGGGATGCAGATGGCGTTCCAGGGCACGATTTAGGGGGTGATGACGGGCAGCGATTCGATCTTGAAGATCGAGCTGCATTTCTTGCAGCGTGTGGTGATGCCCACCTGATCATTACGGATCTTGAATCGCTGGCCGCAGTGGGGGCAGGCGGTTTTGGCGTACGTCGGCGACGTCAGACTTTGGCGGCTGGCCTCGGCGGCCATCTGGACGGTTTCCGGATCGAGCAGGCCGTCGGTGGTCTGATTGGTTTCCTCTTCGGCCTTGCGCCGCTTCTCCAGATAAGCCTCGTACTTGTCGAAGATAATGCCGCAACGCAGGCACTCCTGCGATTTGACCTGGTTGTGAAAACCGCACTTCGGGCAGGGTTTGAGTTCTTCCGGCGCGGTGTCGGCGGGTGCATCGGCCTTTTCCGATTCCGGTGCGGGGTCGTGTTCAGGCGGCGGTGCCTGGCTTGTATCAGGCGGGGGGGGCGAGGGATCCGACGCCGTTTCCACGAGTGCCGCGGGTTCGGGTGAACGTGCCATTTTCTTCTCGACATAGCCAAAATCGATGCCGCAATTGGAACATTCGCGTTCATCGGACTGGCGGGGATGATCACACCTTGGGCATTTCATGAATCACTCCGTACCGGGGTGTGCGCTTGGGATATAATCCGTCTGGATAACGATGACGCCGATGCCTGTTCTGTCGAATACGGGAAGAATAACAGAAAAAGAAAACGGTGTCAAAAGCAGATTGGCATAAAATCGGGGGTTTAGACCCTGATGACGGCCATCCGGAAAACGGGGCGGGATATGCTCTTGCATGCACGCCATGCTTTGCGTATAGTGAATCCGCACGTATTCATGGCATAAAATCAAAGGTTTAGAAGTTCAGATCTTTTAGGGGCATCTTCCCCGGGAGGGAGCGTCCATGCGCAGCCTGAGCGTTTATGATCTGTTCCGCCGCAACGCGGCCCTGTTCGGCGACCGGCCGGCGCTGATCGATGCCGAAGGCCGCCTGAGCTACGGCGAATTGCAGCCAATGGTCGACGCCCTGGCCGCCGTGCTGGTGAGCCACGGTCTCCGGGCGGGCGAACGCGTCGCCGTGCTGGCCTACAACGACCGCCGCTATTTTTATCTTCTCGGCGCCGCCGCCCGCCTGGGTGTGATCCTGGTTCCGCTGAACTGGCGCCTGTCAACGGAAGAGCTAGTGTTCATTCTCCGCGACGCCGAGCCGGTCCTTCTCCTTTTTGACGCGCCGCATGCGTCCACCGCGGCGACGTTGACGGAAGACAGCGCCGGCGTGCAGGCGTTGGATATGGGCGCCATGATGGTGGCACCGGAACGGGCCGGTGATTTGCCGGCCGACCCGCCCGGCGGCGACGCCGCCTATGTCATCATCTACACGGCGGCGGTGGGCGGCAAACCCCGTGGGGCCGTTCTGAGCCATGACAATTTCATCTCCAGCAATATGCAGACCATCGCCACCCTGAAACTGGACGACCGCGACGCCTATCTGAACATGCTGCCCTTGTTCCACATCACCGGACTCAATCTGGCCCTTGCGGTGATGCACGCCGGCGGCACGAACGCGGTCATCGAACGCTTTGACGCCCGCGAGGTCCTGCGGTGGACCGAGGAGGCGCGTATCTCGGTGCTGGGAAGCTTCCCGCCGATCCTAAGCAATTTATTGGAAGAACTCGACCAGCGGCCCTGGGATCTGTCTTCCCTGAAACACGTGCTGGGTCTCGACCAGCCCGACACGATCGCCGCTTTCGAGCAGCGCGCGGCATGCACCTTCTGGACCCTCTACGGCCAGACCGAGACTTCGGGTTTCGTCACCCTGGCACCGGTCGCCGAGAACCCGGGCTCCGCCGGCCGTCAGGGCCTGTTGACGACTTTTCGGATCGTGGACGACGATGATCGGGACGTTCCCGCCGGCACCCCGGGTGAAATCGTCGTGCAGGGCCCGCTCGTGTTCCAGGGTTTCTGGCGCCAGGACGAGGTCAACCGCCAGTTGTTCCGCAACGGATGGCATCACACCGGCGACCTGGGCCATGTCGATACGAACGGTTTTCTCTGGTTCGGGGGGCGCAAGCCCGAAAAAGAACTGATTAAACCGGGGGGCGAAAATGTTTACCCGGCCGAGGTCGAGGCCGCCATCCAGGCGCACGAAGCGGTGGCCGATGTTTCCGTCATCGGTGTTCCCGATCCCAAATTCGGCGAGGGCATCAAAGCCGTCTGCGTTCTCAAGGCGGGCATGTCCCTCGAGGCCGAAGAGCTGGCCGAATTCGTGGCCGCCCGCATCGCCCGCTACAAGAAGCCGCGGTATGTCGAATTCGTCGACGAGCTTCCCAGAACCGCTGAGGGCGTCATTGACCGCCCCAAGGTCAAGTCCCTTTACGGACAGCCCTGAAGCGTGTCGCCCGCATCACCGGGCGGGCGTGCCAGCGAAAGGATTCCCCATGCATGTCACCTTCCATGGTGCCGCCCGCGAAGTCACCGGATCGGCGCATTTGCTTGAAAACGGCGAAGACCGCCTGCTGATGGACTGCGGCCTGGTTCAGGGACGCCGCAAGGAGGCCAACGCCAAAAACCGGGAACTGCCCTTCGATCCGCGCCGGCTAACGAACGTGGTCCTCTCCCACGCCCATATCGACCACTCCGGCCGGATTCCGGTCCTGGCGCGCAAGGATTTCGCGGGCCGTGTCCTGTCGACAAGAGCCACCCGGGATGCCTGCGAATATCTGCTCAGGGACGCGGCCCATATCCAGGAATCGGACGCCGACTACCTGAACTATAAAACCGCCCGCCATTTTCTTTCCCGCAAACGCAAAGGCCGCCGCAGGAGCAAGGCCGACGTGCGTCGCATGCTCAAAAAAAAGGGCCACCGTCTCGACACCGCCGCCATCAGCGCGATCATCGCCGAAAACGGCCTGGAGGCCGTGACCCCCCTCTATACCATGGCCGACGCCGAGCGGGCGCTTGCGCTTTTCGACGGCTACCCCTACCGCCATCCGATGACCGTGGGCCGTGAAATGGTCTGCACGTTCTACGAGGCCGGCCATATTCTGGGCTCCGCCATCAGCATCATCCGGACCCAGGTCGGGGGGCGCACCATCAATGTCGGCTACAGCGGCGATCTTGGGCGTTTCGACAAACCCATTCTGCGTGACCCCTGCCTCGAATTTGAAGCGGCCGATTGCAAGCTGGATCTGCTGATTATGGAAAGCACCTACGGCGACCGTCTGCATGAGCCGGTCGTCGACCTGAAGCCCCGGCTCAAATCCGTTCTGGCCGAGGCCTGTGATCGCGGCGGAACGATCCTGATCCCCTCCTTTGCCTTCGGGCGCACCCAGGAGCTGCTGTACGTTCTGCACGAACTTTATATGGAAGATGCGGTGCCCAAGCTGCCGGTCTACGTCGACAGCCCCCTGGCCACCAAGATCACCAGAGTGTTCGGCGAGCATCCCGAGGTCTACGACGAGGAAGCCCACGCCACTTTTCTACAGAGCGGGCGCAACCCTTTCCGTTTCGAGCAGATCCGCTTTGTGCAGTCGGTGGAGGAGTCTATCGCCCTGACCCGGGACGAAACGCCCCACATCGTCATATCCGCTTCGGGCATGTGCGAAGCCGGCCGCATCTTGCACCATTTGCGCTACAAAATCCACGATCCCCGCAATACCATTCTGGTCGTGGGATTCATGGCCCGCCACACCCTGGGGCGACGCATCCTGGAAACCGGTGAAGCCTACGCCGCCGCGGGACGCCAGGGGCCGGCACCGGATCTCAAATTCATGAACAAGACCTACCCGCTGGCGGCCCGGGTGTCCAAGATCGGCGGTTTCAGCGCCCATGCCGACCGCGACGAACTCATGCGTTTTCTGCGGCAATCGAATCTGGAGGTTCGCAAGATTGCGGTGGTCCACGGCGAAGAGGATCAGTCCCTGGCGTTTGCCAAACATCTCAACCGGAACGGTTTCCAGGCCCTGACACCGCGACCGGGAGAATCGATCGCGCTGGCCTGACAAACGCCGCCAACGGGTTGCCTCCCTTCGTCGGCCGTGCGCCCGGGCCGCTTGGAGAATGCATGTCGATCCGACTCATCGCTCAGGACCTCTACCGCGTCTGGCGTGAAATCGAGGCCCTGAAGAAGCAGCTTGCCCAGGCTCCTATCGGTGAGCGTCCGGCCATGGAAGAAAAGCTCCGCCGGTTGAAGGCCGAGCACAACCGTCTCCGCCAAGCCCTCGACGGCAGTAAAGCCTGATAGCGCTCTGCAATCGCCATACCGTTACGGTGGCGCGTTGAAGTCCGGGATGGCCCGCACGCATACCTTGACGCCGCTGTGTCCCGAACCTAGAATAGTATTGTAATTGTTGTTTTTTCGAGAAATCGCGCTCGATCCACCGCCGCCAGCAGAAGTGATGCGTACCCTCTGTCTGTTGTTATTAGCGGAACGCACCTGCCCTTTAACTTCCTTCACCGCCAATAGCTGCATCGATCACCACGCCCAGAATTTATAAGGATCCTTGACAACCCGGCTGTCCCGGGGACTTCCCGTGGCGGTCGCCAACATCCAACCCAGGAGGTGCGCCATGAAGTTTCAGGATATCTTCGTGCCCCGTTGGCAGCATTCCAACCCGGAGGTCCGTATCAAAGCGGTGAACCGCATGAGTGATCAAGCCCTACTGAATCAGATCGTGGAGAAGGATGA
>CAYMAR010000031.1:0-19112 GCA_964388465.1 uncultured Desulfobacteraceae bacterium | reverse complement strand
GCCGCGCTTTGACACGCGCCGCCGATCTTGTCCGCGTAGTGTTGCCTTTGCTTCAGGGCGGAGCCGTCCTGATGATGTGGAAAGGTCCGGACATCCGTGGCGAAATGGATCGCCTCGCGGCGCTGTCCGACACCCTGGCGGCACCCTTGTCGATTGACACGCGTGCTTACCGCCTGCCGTCGATGGATGTGGATCGCCATCTTATTTCGGTGCGGGCCGCATAACCGCGACCTTCGGTGCATCGTTGCGCGTCGTCGCGTGACAACCTTAGGGGAGATCGTAGCGCATGAAAAACAATTTCCAGCCGGGGGCGCCTCGGATGGCCGGTATCGCGCCGCGATCCATCAAGGATTGCGGGGTTCTCTTTGCCAAAGGGTTCTGTATGGGGACGGCCGACGTGGTGCCGGGCGTTTCCGGGGGCACCATGGCGCTTGTCCTCGGCATTTACGAGCAATTGCTGTACGCCATCAAGGCGATCGACTTGCAGTTTGTGCGCCGCCTCACGGCGTTTCAATTCAGGCGCGCCTTGGGGGGCGTTCCCCTGCTTTTCCTTGCATCCCTTTTTGCCGGAATCCTCGCGGCCGTCTTTACCTTGGCCAAAACGCTAAGCTGGCTTCTGAACAACCATCCCGTCGGGACCTGGTCCTTTTTCTTCGGTTTGATTCTATCCTCGGCGCTATTGGTAGGGCGTCGGATTGAATCCTGGCAGGCGGGAACGTGCGCGGGACTGATTGCCAGCGCTGTGGCCGCCTACGGACTGGTGGGGATTGTACCCCTGTCGACGCCCGAATCGTGGCCGTTTCTGTTTTTGTGCGGGGCGATTGCCATATGCGCCATGGTGCTTCCAGGCATCTCCGGATCATTCATTCTGGTCCTTCTCGGAAAATACCAGACGATTCTGGATGCGGTGCACCAGTTCGACCTGATGACGCTCATCGTCTTCGCTGCCGGCGCCGGCACCGGGTTGGTTTTTTTCGTCCGGCTGCTCAACTGGCTGCTGGCGCGCTACCACACCATCACGCTGGCCTGTCTGACGGGGTTGATGATCGGCTCTTTGCGCAAAATCTGGCCATGGAAGATGGTGGCCATGGAAGGGGGCGCGCAACAGGCGGTTAACGTGCTGCCGCAGGCGTTCAATCTGGAGTTCGGCCTGGCCGTCGGCCTGGCGCTTGCCGGCATGATGATGGTGGCGGCACTGCAATGGCTGGCTTTACGGGGAAGATGAGATGAATTGCTCAAGCGTTTCGCGGGCAGGGTGCGGCGGCCGGTCTTGGCATCGGATGCGAAACGAGCGCCGTGCCGGGTGCATCAGCTTTCCGGCAGGGCGACGAAGCGGTAGCCGATATCGGCCCTGCGTATGTCTAAAATGGCCACACTCGGCGCCTGACCGTTCCGGGGCAACGAGGCGCTGCCGGGATTCAAAAAAAGACAGCGGCCCCGCCAGTGTGCTTCTGGTCGATGCGTGTGACCACTGAGGACGACCTGGATCCCGGCGGCTTCCGGATCGAGGTTTAAGCGCGTCAGGTCGTGAAGCGCATAGACCGAGATCGCTCCGATGGTAATCAGCTCCTCCCGCGGCAGCTTCGACGCCCATTTCCCGAAATCCATATTACCGCGAACGGCATCGAGCGGTGCGATCTGCGCAAGCGCATCCAGGATCTCCGGGTTTTGGATATCCCCTGTGTGGATGATGCGATCGACCGCCTTGAAAACGCCGATGAGGCCGGGATTCAGGAAGCCGTGGGTATCCGAAATCACGCCGACTCGAATGATGGCGGAAGAAGATGGTTTCGAACCGCTGCGGCGAGGCTCAACTGGCATGATATAAGTTGTCGGCGAACACCAGCAAAAGCCCGCTCAGATTCGGCGGCATCGGCTTGAACTGAATGCCCAGTGCGTGGGCTGTCTCGCCGTCGCCCGCCAGTTGGCGGGACCAGATCACCGAGCCGCGGATGTTGAGCGCCATGGCGTCGCTGGGCAGACGCATGACAATCCGCGCGTCCTTGTCAATCATATCGCGGGCCACATCGGGTTCAACCGCTTCGTCCAGCAGGATGCAGGCCCCGCCGATGGACAGATCGCGGGCGAAGCCGCTGGCCGAGAACCGCGGCCTGCGATCCCGCCCAGACATGATCTCCAGACGGATTCGCACCGGAATGGGGTGGCGCCGCATGCGCCGTTTGACATGATGATTCCCGGCCACCCCTGCCAGGTTGTCAAACAGGTCCTGTAATGCGGGTTCCATCGAGGGATACTGCTTGCAGAGATCGATGAGACTCTCGCGTGTGAGTTTGGCGAGTTCAACCCGGCTGGTGGTTTCCGTGTAAGACGGCGACAAGTGTTCTTTGCCCAGCGGAAAGACATCGCCAAAGACTTCCATTTCGGGGGTTTCGATCAATTTTTCTTTCGGGTTGAACGGACGGGTGCGAGGATAGGTCCGGCGGATAAGGGTGCCGGAAACGACCATGTAGAGATTGGCTTCAACATCCCCGAATTTTTTCACCACCTTGCCCGCTGGAAGAATAAAACGCTCGAGGCGGGTGATGACGGCGGTGAGTTCGTTGAACGAAAGGCTCGCAAAAAACATGCACAGCGGCGTCGATCGCGGGTTTTTTCCCAGCAGCATGTTATAGAAGTGCTTGATGGCCTTCAGATCGGGGTTTTCGATCTGCCATTGAAGCATCTTGGCCACGACCGCCTGGAGGACCATGCCCGATTGTGCAAATAGCTCGGCGGTTTTGTCATAATAGTCCACGGCCGCCGCCAAAGAACGGCGTCGCACCAGCAGATCGGCCAAGGCCCTGTGCAGATAGGGATTGTCTGGAAAAATCTTGAGCATGCTCTGGTATTCACCAATCGAATCGATGGTGATCGAACCATCGATAATTTGGCTGACGATGCTGCTCTGCAGGTGCCGGGCTTCGTTCAAGCGTCCCCTCGCTCTTCATTTTGCGGCTTGGCCGGTCTTTCTAACGGCGCCGCTTTTTATTCTTTTTGCGGCGTTTCCTTTTTGATTGGCGGTCTTTCAACTTGCGTGCAATGTCGGTGGCCTTCTCGATATTCAATCGCGGCTGGAGGTTTTTGCGATATTCATAGATGGCGAAATAGGCGCCGAAGTAGCCGACGACGGCCAGCGGCAACCCCGTGACGAGGCCCCCGACGATGAGGACCCCGATGATGTCGGGTGCGCTGCGAATGATGTCCAGCAGGGCATTCAAATCGAAGTGCTGGGGCAGGGTATAGCTGTTCTCGTAGGACATCACCGTGGCGCCGGCGATGTAGGTCAGGCCGTAAATCACCGGTGCGGAAAACGGATTGGAAATCCAGACGGCTATTGCAGCGGAGATCTTGTTCCATTTGAAGAGTGCGGCCAGTAATACGGCGATGGCCGTG
Organism: uncultured Desulfobacteraceae bacterium; assembly: GCA_964388465.1. Classification (GTDB taxonomy): domain Bacteria; phylum Desulfobacterota; class Desulfobacteria; order Desulfobacterales; family UBA5852; genus JABZFP01. The sequence goes on along the minus strand of CAYMAR010000031.1, from coordinate 15,719 downwards.
TGCAGCCCCATAAAGGGGGACATCCCGACAAAAAGGCCCAACGCAAAACCCAGGCTGATCTCGCGCGGATGCCCGCGTATTTTCAGGAAACGCTGATAAGCCTTGCGCCATGGTTCGATCCAACGGTTGGGTTGTTCCGGTTCGGTCTGGTTCTGGTGGATAGGATCCGGCATGACGGATTTCGTTTTAACTGATGACAAACCTGCCCCGCAGCAATCCGAACGGGGTGATGCCGATTCGGGCGGTGAGACGTCGACGGTGATGGGAGACCCGCCCACCCTATCGGTTGGTTGGTGGCCACGCCCCGGCCGAGGTGACCGATCTCCTCTCACCCCACGCGTATAAACTTCCAAAGCAGATGGTTAGCTACGACTTGAAACGTCCTATCTAATCATTATCTGTTCGGTTTGTAAAGCGATTGGAATTTGATTTCAGGTGGTTTGAACGTTTCTTCCTTGGGCCCCAAACGCATCGAATCGTCTGCTAGGAATGGGGGACAGCCGTTATCCCCAAGGCCCGACAAGACGGGGGTCTTACGACCCCGGTTGTTTTCGGATCGTATTCGCGGAATACGATCGACGCGGCGGTTTTTAAACCCTGGCGAAGCGCATTCAGCGACTGGGCGGTCCCTTCGCAACGCAAAGCCAAGAAACGGCTGTCGATGGCATCCGCTTTAAAGCAAATGTGCCGTTGCCGTCGGTTTAGCATGCCGGCGGCATCCAACGCGCTAGCGCTGCCGGTGGCGGCGGGTTGCGTCCGTCCTTGCGGTTAGCAGTGGATGGTGCCGGCGATTTGTGCTATGGGAGCCAGATTGATTGGACCGACTCGCTTCGGCAACCGTCGGCGACTGGCGACCAGCCGGATCACCGCAAAAACAAGGGAGATGCCATGCGACAAGTGATCAGATGGATGCTGGCCCTTTTACTTCTTCTACCGTTGGCGGCCCAGGCCGAACCGTATCGCATATCCGTGAGCCAGTTCGTGGAACACCCGGCCCTTGACGCCGTGCTCAAAGGCTTTCGGGACTACCTGGCCGAAAAGGAGATCGCCGCCATCTACAAAGTTCACAATGCCCAGGCCAATATGGCCACTGCCGGCCAGATCGCGGGTCAGATCATGGGGGAAGATCCGGACATGATCGTGGCCATCGCCACGCCCACCGCCCAGGCCGTGGCCCAGGCCCTGCGCAAGGCCCCTCATATGCAGAAAACCCCTTTTGTCTTCACGGCGATTACGGACCCGTTGGCGGCCGGGTTGGTGACCGACCTGGAACGACCGGGCAAGAACATCACCGGCGTGTCCGACCGCCTCCCGCTGGACCAGCATCTTGCGATGGTGCGGCGCTTTTTTCCCGAACTCAAGCGCCTGGGGGTGCTCTACAATGCCGGCGAAGCCAATTCCAAGGCCACCGTCGCCGGTGTCCGCGCCATCGGCCAAGCTCGCGGGTTCGAGGTGCGCGAGGCCACGGTTTCCAAATCCAGCGATGTCTACCAGGCCACCCAGAGTCTGATCGGTCAAGTCGATGCGATCTTCGTGCCCACTGACAACACGGTGGTATCGGCGCTGGAATCGGCGCTGAAAGTCTGTATCCAGCATCAGATCGCGCTTTTCTGCGCCGACGTGGACAGCGTCAAACGCGGGGCGGTCGCGGCCATGGGATTCGACTACTATCAGCATGGCCGTCAGACCGGGGCCATGGCCGAACGCATCTTAAACGGCGCCGCTCCGGGGACCATGCCGGTGGAGTCGCAAAAAAACCTCGAGCTGCATCTCAACCTGAAATTCGCGGCCCAAATGGGCGTGGACGTGCCGCCGGCCATCGTCGACGCGGCCGACAAGATCTACCGCTGACGCCGGCCGGACCATGACCGCGTATGCTTTCATCGGTGCCGTGGAGCAGGGGATGCTCTACGGCATCATGGTTCTGGGCGTCTACCTCACTTTCCGTGTCCTGGATTTTCCCGATCTGACCGTCGACGGCAGTCTTCCGCTGGGAGCGGCCGTGTCGGCGGTGGCCATCTCCAAGGGGATCAATCCGTTTGCGGCCGTGGCCGCGGCCATGGCCGCCGGTTTCGCGGCCGGATGCGTCACGGCGCTGCTGAACACGAAACTGAAGATTCTCCATCTGCTGGCGTCGATCCTGACGATGATCGCGCTCTATTCCATCAATATCAGGATCATGGACGGGCCCAATGTCTCCCTTCTGGGCGCGGTCACCGTGCTGGATCCCATCATGGCCGGAAAACTGCCGGGCTACCTCGCCGCCCCCCTGTTTTTTGCCCTTTGCGCCGCGGTGGCGACGGTGCTGATGATCTGGTTTCTGCATACCGAGCTGGGCCTGGCGGTGCTGGCCACCGGCGACAATCCGCGGATGATCACCGCTCAGGGGGTGAATACCCACCGCATCATCATTCTGGGGGTCGGCCTTTCCAATGCCCTGGTGGCCGCCAGCGGCGCGCTGGTGGCCCAAAACCAAGGGGCGGCCGATGTCAATATGGGCGTGGGGACGATTATCGCCGGGCTGGCATCGGTGATTGTGGGGGAGACCCTTTTCGGCCGCGGCGGTATCGCCCGCGGATGCGTCGCCGCTATTCTGGGATCGGTGATCTATCGCGTGGCCATCGCGGCCGCCCTGAGCTTCAAGCTGGGAACGTTCGCCTTCACGCCCAGCGACCTGAACCTGATCACCGCCCTACTGGTGGTGGCGGCACTCTCGGTGCCGATGCTCAAGGCGCGCTGGAGGGAGCGATGATCCGCCTCGAGGGCCTCAGCAAGCGGTTTAACCGTGGCGGAGTTAACGAGGTGGTTGCCCTGGATGGCATCGACCTGCATGTTCGCGCGGGTGATTTCGTCAGTGTGATCGGATCGAACGGGGCCGGCAAATCGTCGTTGCTCAATTGCCTTTCCGGCACCCATCCGATCGATGCGGGCCGCATCCTTATGGGCGGACGCGATGTCACGCTCTGGCCGGAACACCGGCGGGCCGCATTCATCGGCCGTGTCTTTCAGGATCCGCTGGTGGGCACCTGCGCCTCACTCAGCATCGAGCAGAACTTGTCTTTGGCCATCCGGCGGGGAAGGGGCCGCGGCCTGGCGATCGGCGTTAAAAACCGCGACCGGCGTGTTTTCCGCGAACAGCTCCAAATCCTGGGTCTGGGACTGGAGCACCGGCTCCGGAACCGTGTCGGCCTGCTTTCGGGCGGTCAGCGTCAGGCGCTCACGATGATCATGGCCACGCTGATCGAACCCGAAGTATTGCTGCTCGACGAGCACACCGCGGCCCTGGATCCCAAGACGGCCGGCCAGATTCTGAAACTGACCCGCAAAATTGTTGCCGCGCGCGGTCTGACGACGCTGATGGTCACCCACAACATGGCCCAGGCCCTGGCCTTCGGCAACCGCCTGATCATGCTGCACCGGGGGAAGGTCATTCTGGACGTGGCCGGTGAGGAAAAAGCAGGGCTTACGGTCGACGCACTGCTGGCCCGCTTCCACCATTCGCAGGGCGAAGCATTTTCATCGGATCGGGCCCTGCTGGGCTGAGACCCAACGCCTTTTTCCGCCTGCGATCGGGGGTTAATTTTTCATGCTGTGGATGGGCGCTGGAATGCGGCCGCCGTGCAGGATGAAGCGGTTGCGGCCTTCGGCGTTGTTGACCGGCATGATGGTGGATTCGCCGAGCAGTCCCCCGAAATGGGCTTTGTCCCCGGCGGATTTGCCGGGTACCGGGATCAGGCGGGTGGCCGTGGTTTTATGGTTGATGACCCCGATGGCCATCTCATCGGCCATCAGGGCGGCGATGGTCTCATCGCTGGTGCTGCCGGGAATGGCCACCATATCGAGCCCCACCGAGCACACACTGGTCATGGCTTCGAGTTTTTCGAGGCTCAGATGACCCCGGCGGGCCGCCTCGGCAATGTTGAGGTCCTCGCTCACGGGGATGAAAGCGCCGCTGAGGCCGCCCACGTGGGAGCTTGCGAAGGCACCGCCTTTCTTGACGGCGTCGTTCAGCATGGCCATGGCCGCCGTGCTGCCGGGTACCCCGATGTCCAGCAGTCCCAGGCTCTGGAAGATTTCGCCCACACTGTCCCCGACGTTGGGGGTGGGGGCCAGGCTGAGATCCACGGCGCCGAATTCAATTCCCAGGTTCTCGGCCACTTCCCGGCCGATCAGCTCACCGATACGCGTGACCTTGTAGGCGGTTTGCTTGATGAGTTCGGAAATCTGGCCCAGATCCTGTCCGGGGTTGGCCGCCAGTGCACGGTCGATGGCCTTTTTGACGACCCCGGGCCCGCTGACGCCCACGTTGATAACCGCGTCCGGCTCGCCGATGCCCAAATAGGCGCCGGCCATGAAAGGAATGTCCTGGGGGATGTTGGCGAACACGCACAGTTTGGCCGCGGCGATGCCGTCGCGATCGGCGCTGCGGCGGGCCGCCTCCTTGATCACGCTGCCCATCATCAGCACCGCATCCATGTTGATGCCCGCCCGCGTGCTGGCCACGTTTACCGAAGCGCACACGCGCTCGGTCTGGGAAAGGGCTGCGGGGATGGATTCCATCAGCGCCCGGTCGCCGCGGGCGAAACCTTTTTCGACCAGGGCGGAATAACCGCCGATGAAATCCACATCGACCGCGGCGGCCACATCGTTGAGGGTCTGGGCCACCTTTACCATCTGGGGCGCGGAGAGTGGGGCGGCCACCACGGCGACAGGGCTGACCGAGATACGCTTGTTGACCACGGGGATGCCGTATTTTTCGCCCACGCGGTCGCAGGTCCCCACCAGCCCGGATGCCAGGGTTCTGATCTTGGTTTCAATGTTGCGGCGCAGTTCGGCTGAATTTCCCGCCGCGCAGTCCATCAGGTTGATGCCGAGGGTGACGGTACGCACATCCAGATGCTCGCTTTGCAGCATCTCCAGAGTGGACAGGATTTCTCTTCGGGTCAGCATGGTATTTCCCATTCATTGTCGCATCACAGCCGTCCGGAGGGCCGACCCGCCGGTTGAGATCCTGGGCGCGCGGCGAAACGTGTGGCCGGGACTTGACGCGGCGGTTGGCGTCAGATGCGGTTCAGGGTTTCGAAAATGTCCCGGTGCTGAATGCTGACCTGCAGATGGAGCTCGGCGCCTTTATGGCGCAGATCGCTGAAGAGTGTCTGCTGATCAGTTTCCGCTGGGATATCGACCTCATAGATCATGATGTTGCTGTTGGGATCGTCGCCGCCCTTGAACACCGCCTGGCAGTTGGTGACATTGACGTTGTGCCGGGCGATCACTTCGGTCACGCGTGCCACGAGACCTTTCTGATCCGGCCCGCGGGTCGTGATGATGAAGGATTCCACGGCCGCCGGTGCCTCGGCTTCGTGTCGGGGTTCGACCGGTTTGATGTGAACCTGCAGGTCCATGCCATCGAGGGCCGCGGCCATGCGCTGCTCGAGGTCGGCCTGGGCCAGAATATCCGGTATGGCCACGATGAAGATGCCCGCGAATTCCGACTGCAGACTGGTTTGGCTGACATTTTCGATATTGCCGTCGTTTTCGAACAGAATTCGCGCAATGGCGGCGATGATTCCAGGGCGGTCCTGCCCCAGGACCGAGATGATGACTTTTTTCATTAACCTACCCGTTGTCAGAATTTAGGTGCCTGAAGACGCAGGATGTGGCGTCCGGCGGCCATCAAGTCGCGGCAACCGGTCAACACCATGGCGGAGATCAGCTCGGTCCGGATTTGATCGATGTATGTTTTCACGCCGTCTTCGAGGCCGCCGATGGTAGCCACCGAAAAGGGGCGCCCGATCATGACGGCATCCGCACCCAAAGCGATCAGCTTCAGGACGTCGGCGCCCGAACGAATCCCGCCGTCGGCCAGGATGGTAACTTGGCCTTTGACAGCGTCGGCGATCTCGGGCAGAACCTCGGCCGCTCCGGGCGTGTGATCCAGCACCCGGCCGCCATGGTTGGATACGACGATGGCGGCCGCGCCGGCATCGACGGCCAGGCGGGCCTGGTCCACGGTCATGATGCCCTTTAATATGAACCGGGCCGGCGTGCGGGCGATGATTTCCCTGATCTGGTCCGGTGTTTTCGGGCTTACGGGACGGCCCATCTGCCTTAGGGTGACCAGCCCCGCGGCATCGACATCCATGCCGACAACATTGGCGCCGGTGGCCAGGGCCTTCTCGAGCTTCGCGTCGAGCTCCGTATCTTCCCATGGTTTGATAAAGGGTATGCCGTGGCCTTTCAGTGCGGTGATGGCCGCAAACCCGGCCTCGTGGATAAACGTCGGTACGCCGTCGCCGGTGCAGCCGATAGTGCCGCTGGCCTGACAGGCCTTGAGCTTGGAGGTGATGTACGCTTCCTCCGAGACGGCCCCGCCCATGTTGAAGGCCACCCCGCCGATGGGCGCCGCCATCACGGGCAGGGCCAGCTCGATGCCCAGGATTCGCGCGGTCGGATCGGGGTCACTGGCCGCGTGCAGCACGCGCATGTTCAGCCGCCATTCGGCCAGTGCGCTCAAATTGGCCCGGAAACCGGAACCGGTACCGAGGCCGCCCATGCCGGGCACCTGCCCGGCACACGCCCGGCCGTCGCAGACCGGGCAGACGCGGCAGAAGCCGGTCATGCGTTCCTTGGCCGCGGTGCGAATCGTTTTCATCGACGGTGCTCCCTGCTCGATGGACCTGCTTGTGTCCGGTACGATGCTTGTGGTATGAAAATCGGGCCCGCGCAGCGCCCGTCGCGGGCGCTGGGGCCGTGCCCGGAATCAAGCGCTCCATAAAACCAGAAGGTCATCGAAATGTCAAAAAAAAACCTCATGGCCATCATCAGGGAAAACCGAACCCTTTTTATCGTGATCGCCGTCGGTCTTTTTCTAATCGAGCTCGAAATTTTCGTGCTGGCGGCCATGAAATCGGGCCGGCAGTCCGTCATTCAGGTCATGACCCCGGCGGGCGAGGTGATCTATGAATCGGACGGAAAGAATTTGAGTCAGTTTGACAAATACTATTTCGAGCAGAATTTCGGCCCCATCGACCAATACGAACTCAGGCTCCACACCCGTGAGCGACCCTTTCCCTTCCGGGCCTGGTTTGTGGCCGCCTTCGGCCTGCCGATCAGCGCCATTCTCCTCTTCGCGTTCGTGGTCAAGGCCTACCTTTCAATCTTCTACGCCGATCGGCTCAATGCGCGCGCCGAGGCCCTCGACCTGTCGGAAAATGCTTCGGGGCTGGAGCGCTTTCTGGTGCGGGTGAGTCGCTACAATATCTTCATCATCGGTTTTTTGGTGCTCATGGGCATCATGGCCTACTGGGTGGTACCCAATTTCATTGCCTACATCAGCCGTTTGGGTGTGGACACCCTGATCCGTTACAAATGGTTTTTCCTGGCGGCGGCGGTCATTTCGCTCGGCCTTTTGATCTGGGTAATCTACCTGCGCTATCTTCTGGCCCGCCGGGCCATCGAGAGCCGGACCGAGGTGGAAAAACATCGCCTAGAACTCGAGTACAGGCATGGCGCAAGCACCGGGCAACTGGGTCATCGTTCCGATCAGGCCCACCTCGTCGACTGGCGGCCCGCGGGCGGGAAAGCCACGGAAAGCGATGCGTCTCGCCGTATGGTGCCATGAGACCGTCCCGCATCACCGGCCGAGTGGCCACCGGTCACCGGAATTGCGACTTCGATGCGCTGGCATCCGTGATCGCGCTGACGATACTCTACCCGGAGGCCACGGCGGTCATCCCCCGCAGCGTCAACCCCAACGTGCGCCGGTTCCTCTCCATGCACAAGGATCTCCTGCGGGTGGCCGTACCGGCTGACGTCGACTGGCCCTCGGTCACGCACCTGATGGTGGCGGACGCCAATCGCTGGAACCGTCTGGATCCGGTCATCTTCGAGCGCATCGATCCGCAGGTGCCGGTTTCGCTCTGGGACCACCACCCGGATATCGGCGATATCACCCCCGTGGACGGCATCCAGGAACCCGTGGGTGCCACAATCACCCTGGTTCTCAGGGAAATCCAGGCTCAGCGCAAGATTCTGACCCCGATGCAGGCCACCCTTTTTCTGGCCGGGCTCTATGAAGATACCGGCAATCTGACCTTCAAATCGACCACCGCCGAGGATGCGCGCGCGGCGGCCTACCTGCTCGAGCGCAAGGCCGATCTTAGCATTATCCGGCGTCTGCTGCGGCCGGCCTACGGGTTGCGGCAGAAAGAGGCCCTGTTCGAACTCCTCTCCGCTGCGGAACGGTTCAAGATTGATGGGTTCAACATCGGTCTGGGCCGGATCGATATCAGCGGTCATCTGGAGAATCTGGCGCTCGTTGTGCGCATGTTTCTCGAGATCATGAATGTGGATGCCGCCTTCGGCATCTTTTTTCAGCCGGAGCGTAAGCGCTGCATGGTGATCGGCCGCAGCACGGTGGAGGAGATCAACGTCGGTGTAATCATGCAGGGTTTGGGGGGCGGGGGGCACCCGGGTGCCGGGTCTTCGCTGCTCAAGGCGGTGAATCCCGAAACCGTAACCGAAATGCTCACCGAACTGCTTCAGGGCAACCGCCGGTCGTCCGTGAATGTCAGTGATCTCATGTCATTTCCGGTCGTCAGCGTCACCAGCCGAACGTCCATGGAAGAGGTGGCTCAGATCTTGCGTCGGCAAGGCTGCACAGGGCTCCCGGTCATCGACGACGATGGTCTCTGCGGTGTCATCTCACGACGTGATTTCAAACGCATCGGTAAGGAAGCTCAGCTCAAAGCGCCGGTCAAGGCCTTCATGCGCACGCAAGTGCACACCATCACGCCGGACCGCAGTCCGAGCGAGGCCGTGGCGCTGATGGTCAAACACGATATCGGCCGGCTGCCGGTGGTGGCGGACGGCGCCGTCATCGGCATCATCACGCGCTCGGATGCCATGTTGTATTTATATGATCTATTGCCCGATTGAAGGGCGCGCGTCGAAGGGGATGGCCCTGATGCGAACCGTCAGGCCCCTGAAGCGTTCAGCCCACTTTTTACCAGGAGACCCGAATGGCCGCGAATGAAGAATATCCCCTGCACGAAATGGTCGATTTCGCTTCGGTGGTCGTCGAGACGACCGCTTTTGAAAATGTGCTCGCATCCCTGATCGAGGCCTTCAAGCTGCCGCGTTTCATGGCAGGTATCGGGGTTCAGGCCGATGCGGCCGCCATGCGCCGGCTGGAGGCCAAGGTGGCGGCCCATCTGCTCGATCAGCTCACGACCGACCGGGTCGACGCGCCGTATGTTTCCGTCTGGGAAAAGGGGCGTCATCAGGAGGTCAAGATGGTCTACATCAACCCGGCCATCGAAAAAATTACCGGTTTTTCGGCGCGCAAGGTACTCAAGATCGGGTTCAGCATCTTCGTGCCGGACGACCTGATCACCCGGGTGGACCGTACCGGCGAAAGCCCGGTCCACCGGCAGGTGCCCATCGAGCAGGAACGCGAAGAGCGCCAGCAGGAAGCTCTGAAGGGCCGCTGGGAGCGCATCTATGAGATCCTGACGCTTCACGGCACGAGCTACGTCAAAGATGTGGCCCTGATCGAGGAGGTCGGCAGCCTGTGCATTTCCAGCGGCACCCTCATCGACATCACCGATCAGCTCGACGATAAGCTCGGGTGAAGGCCCCTTGGGACAACGGCTTGGGTGATGCAGTTACCAGCAATTCCGGGCGCCGTCAGGTCGAAGGGGCGCCGCCGACCAGGCGCTGAATCTCGTGGGTGATGAATGCTGACAGCGCTTTGAGTTGGCTTGCCGAAATCGTGCCGACGTTGGCGGCCAGCTCGGCGATTTGGGCTTCGGGCAGCGCCGTGGTCTTGTTGATCATAAACGCGTCCACCTCGCCGTCTTCGGTTAGGAGACCACAGCCCCCGGCCGCTCCCACGAATTCATCCCCCACGAAAATCGGTACGACGATCTTGATCAGGCCGGCGTCGCATTCCTCGACGACGGGCTCCCGGCTGTTCCGGGCCATGGCGGCCAGATTCTGGTGCGCCACCGCACAGATGAACGTCAACCCCTTGGATGTCGAACGGATGGCGGGACAGAGTTCGTTGGCGTGGGCCGATCGGTCGGTGATGCCCACGCCATCGACATCGTAGACGCGGGCCCGCAGACCTGATTTATCACGGATGGCGGCTTCCAGGGCGGCCCATTTTTCAAGCGGCTGAATATCGGTAAGTTTCATTGAGGCAACCTTTCTAAGATGGGGTTGATGGCACGCCGCTCCCTTCTGATGCGGGTTGGGCATCGCCGGGCGGGTTCTCCGGCCGTCGGGATTGCGCATCGATGGCCGGGCGATCCAACCGTCAAGCGATATTTCCTTTTTTCTTAAGCCATTTCCGCAGCTGTTCCAATCCCTCGCGCGTCGTCACCCGGGGATGATACCCGAGATCGTTCTTGGCGGCGCTGATGTCGAACCAATGTTCGGTGGCCAGTTCCTCGGCCAAAAACCGGGTCATGGGCGGCTCGCCGGGCAGGTGGAGGGTGCGGTAGAGCCATTCCAAAACGGCGCCGACGCGCCGGGCCGCCGGCGCCGAAATCGTGCGGGTGACCGGCGGCCGGTCGGCGGCGGCCAGGATGGCGTCCACCATGTCCCAGAGGACGATGGGATCGTCCTGGCTGATGAAATAAACCCGTCCCGAGAGTTCGGGACGGCGCATCAGCGCGGTCGCCGCCAGCAGGTGGGCGTCGGCCGCGTTGTCGATGTAGATCGTGTCCACCCGGTTGGTGCCGGCGCCCACGCGGCGGAGCCGTCGGGCGCGCCGGATGATTCGCGGAACCAGATGATTGTCGCGCGGTCCCCAGATGAGGTGGGGGCGCAGGGCGATGGTCGGCAGGTCCAGCGCTCCGGCTTCCCGCACCAGCTGCTCGGCCAGCGCCTTGGTCCGGGGATAATGGGCTTCCCAGTGGTCGGGGTAGGGAACGGATTCGTCCACTCCGGCCATGTCCCGGCCGTTGAAGACCACGCTGGGTGAGCTGGTGTAGACAAGCTGCTTCACGCCTTGGTCGCGGCTGGCCTGAAGCACGTTGGCGGTGCCGTCGACGTTGGGGCGGTGGTAATCTTGGTAGCGTCCCCAGACGCCGGGTTTGGCGGCCACGTGGAATACCGTGTCGATCCGACGCGCGGCATCTTGGACCGCGCCGGGGTCGGCCAGGTCGCCCTGAACCTGCTCGACGCCAAGGCCTTCGAGAAAGGGGTAGCGCCCGCGGGCAAAACTGCGCACGCGGGCGCCCTCGGCCACGAGCCGGCGCACGATGGCGCCGCCCAGGAAGCCGCCGCCACCGGTCACCAAAACCGATTTGTCCCTCAGATCAGCATAGGCCATTTCATTTCCTCCGGACCCGGGCCGCGGCCCAGACGGCCAGCTTTTCACGGAAAATCTTGGCGTTGTGCCGGATATCCACTGGAAAGGCCGGGTGAAAGAGGACGGTGCGGATGGATGCGGTCAGTGGGTTCTGGGCAGCCATCGCCAGCAGTTCCTTTTCCAGATCACCGTTGCGGGGGCCCGCCCGGCCCGGCTGCCGCTCGATACAGATCACGGGCTCCTGGTGCGGTGGATCGCCGATGCCCACCAGCGCGCTGCGGAAGACCTCGGGGTGATTGTTGAAGACAGCCTCGCAGGGAATCGTGTACATGTCGCCGGCTGGCGTCACCACCCGATGGCTCTTGCGGCCGCAGAACCAGATCCGCCCCTTGCGGTCCTGCCATCCCAGGTCGCCCATGCGGTGCCAGAAATGTTCACCATCCTCGATCTTGGCCAGCGCGTCGGCCCGGGGGAGTTCGTAGTAGCCGCGGGTCACCAGGTCACCCCGGACGATGATTTCGCCGATTTCACCCGTGTTTGCCCGCAGACTATCGTCCCAGGCGGCGATGGGCGCTTCACTGATACGGATGATGCGAATGGGGGTATGGGCCAGCGCGCGCCCCACACAGATGCCGTAGCCTTTCTCGCTCAGGGCGCGCGTTTCCGACAAAATCTCCCGGCTGCCGATGGAAGCGACGGGAACCGCTTCGGTCGCGCCGTAGGGCGTGTGGACCTCGGCCGAGTCCACGAGCATGCCGGCGAACCGGTCGATATTGGCGGGCGACACCGGCGCGCCGGCGGATACCACGCGCCGCAGGGAGGGCAGGCGGACATCGTTTTTTCGACCGAAGCGGCCCACGCGGTCGAGAAGGGCCGGCGAGGCGAACATGTTCGTGACGCCGTGGTGGATGATCGGTCCGATGATTTTCTCGGGATCGGCCTTGGCCGGTTTGCGCGGGTCCATGTCCGGGATCACGGCGGTCATGCCCAGAGCCGGGTCGAAAAGAGCAAAGAGCGGGAAGGTGGGCAGGTCGATCTCATCCTCACCAATGGCGAAGTGGTCCTGGATCTGCTGAATCTGGGCGTCGAAATTGCCGTGGGTGTAGATCACCCCCTTGGCCGGGCCGGTGCTGCCAGTGGTAAAAAGGATGGCGGCGGTCTCGTCGCGCCGGGTGGGGGCCGGTGAATAGGATTGCCAGGGGCCCTCGCCGAGCGATTCCAGGGTGGGGCCGCCCCAGAACAGGCGACGCCCCGCCGTGACGGTAATATGGACGCTGCGGAAATACCGGGGAAAAAGGACCCGCACCCCATGGGCGGCGGGAATACCGATGAAAGCCTCGGGTGCGGTCGATTCGAGGCAGCGCAGCATGCGCTGGACGCCCATGCCGGGGTCCACCACCACAGGCACGGCGCCGACCTTGAAGAGCGCGAAGATCAGTACGAAAAAATCGATTCCCGGCTTGACCATGAGAACGGTTTTGGTGCCGCGGACGATGCCGGCCCGGTCCAGTCCGCGGGCCAGGTTGTCGGATTCACGGTCGAGCTGTTCGAAGGTCAGATGCGTGTAGGCGATGCGTCCCCGGCGGTCGCGTCCGGCCGGGCAGACCACCGCCCGCTTGTAGGGCATTCGGGCGGCTGTGTGCTTCAGGCGATGGGCGATGTTGACCCGATCCTTGGTGGTGGCGGCAACCGCGTCAGGCATCGACCGGCTCCTTCAGGGCGCCCAGCTTGCCGGTCACGGGGTGGCGATTGAAAAAGGCCTTGATCAGTGCACCGCAGGCCTCGGGTTCGTCCTCCAGAAGGTAATGGCCGGCGTTGGGGAATGGGTGCACTTCGGCTTGGGGAAAGCGCCGCCGCCATTCGGCCAGATAATCGGCATCGAACACGAAATCGTGCAACCCCCAGAGGATGAGCATGGGGATCGGCGCCAGTGTATTCAGTTGGCGGTCCACCGTCTGGACCAGCGCATAGCTGGGGTCCCTGGGGGACAAAGGGATGTCCAGGACGAATTTCAGCGTGGCGACACGGTGGGCCGGTGAATCGTAGGGGGCGAGCAGTCCGCGGCGGACGTCGGGCGCCAGGCGCTTGCGCGATGCCATCAAGAGGGCCGCGCGGGCGAACAGGTTGCCGTAAATCACCGCCGGGGCGCCCAGAGCGGACAGGTTGCGAATGAGCTTCAGCCGCAGGGGCAGGGCCTTGCCGCCCGGGGGCAGAAACCCGGATGTGTTCGTGATCACCAGCCGTTTGACCCGTTTCCGGTTGCGCAGGGCCCATGCCAGACCGATCATGCCGCCCCAGTCGTGAACGATCAAACTGACGTTGCCACGGATCTCCAGCCGCTCGAGCAGGACCTCGAGATCGGCCACGCGGCGTGCCAGGCGGTAGGGATAGCGGTCGGCCGGGGGTTTGTCGGAAAGCCCGCAGCCGATATGATCGGGAACGATGGTGCGACAGTTCGGGGACAGGGTCGTGATCAAACGGCGAAAATAGAATGACCAGGTGGGGTTGCCGTGGAGCATCACCACCGGATCGCCCTCGCCTTCATCCAAATAATGGCAGCGAAATCCGCCGATATCCATGCGGTTGGAGCGGAAGGGGTAGAGGTGCCGGTATGCGCCGCCGTCGATCACGTCACCATTCCGCGCCCAGCATGAGGCAGTTCAAACCACTGCCGATCCCCAGGAAGCCCACCAGTTGGCCGGGTTGCAGAAACCCGCGCTCGTCGGCGATGGCCGCGGTCACAATGATCGAAACCGTGCCGATGTTGCCCAGATAGCGGAATGTGCTGAAATCCTTTTCAGCCGGAATTCCGACAGCCCCGAGGATCGCACTCTGGTGGGCGGCGCCCACCTGGTGGCAGACCACCTTGTCAGGCTGGCCGCCCTGCCAGCCCATTTCGCGTTGCAGTTCATGGAAGGTCTCCCGGCCGAGTTTGACCCCGTTCTGGAGGACACCGATCGAATCCGTGTTCATGACGTGGGGGGCGCTGGCTGGGATGCCCGTGTCCGGTCCCCAGGTGCAGAGCCCATGATGCTGAACCGCGTTGCGGACCACGCCGCCCAGCAGACGGTGCCCGGCGGATCCGAACGAACCGTCCGTGAGAAGGATGGCGGCGGCGCCCGAACCGCCGGTCATCGTGGCCACGCAGTGCTTGAAGACGTCCATGCTGCCGGCGTCGAGCATGCGCTGGATGGTGCTGTCGACGATCTGGCGGCAGGACTCGCACGACACCACCAGCCCCGCCCGGATCTGTCCCAGCGCAATAGCGTTCGCTACTTGAACCATTCCATTAAGCATACCCAAACAAGCATTTGAAATATCATATACTTGTGCATTTGAATTAATTCCCAGGCCGTCTGCCACAACACAGGCGGTGGCCGGCTCCAGGTTCTCGCGGCAGACGGCGCCGTAGACCAGCATGCCGATGTGGGCGGGATCGAAGCCGGCCTTGTCGAGCGTTTTGCGGCCGGCCCGGATAGCACCCCGGGACAGTTTGAAATCCGGGTCCCAGTAACGGCTTTCCTGAATGCCGGTCAACTGCTCCAGCTGGCCGGGCTTGAGGTGCAGCTTGGCATAAAGGGGTGCCAGCCGGGCTTCGATGTCCTCGGCCGTGACCACGTTGGGGGCCAGCTCGTAGCCGATGGCGTCAATGTTTACGTTCGCGTAGCGCATTTTTCCGGGGTTTGTCTCCGTTTGACCAAGCGCAGTCCAAAATTCTGCATTCTATATATGCAAAGCCCGTCGACTTTCAAGTAGCCATCCGCCCAAAGCGCCGGTTCGGCGCCGTCTTCGAGCGCACGGATGACGGCTTCGAGCGTGACTTGTCTGTTGATCGGACGGATTTGACCGCGGTAGCGCCAGGTGTGAGGCTGGCCTGCGGCAATTAGGGGCATGTGGGTGGTCGCCCGTTCGGGCCATCGTTGCCGGGCCGCCCAGCGCAGCAGCTGGATCAATGACTCGATGCCCAGCGAGCCCGGGCAAACCGGGTCCTGGAAAAAGTGGGCCTCGAAAAACCAGGCGCGGGGATCGACGGCTTTGGAGGCCCGCAGATAGCCCAGGCCATGATCGCCGCCGCGCGGGTCGTATTGTTCGATGCGATCGATCATGCGCAGGGCCGTCGCCGGCAGGCCGAAATCCAAAGAAGTATCGTCTTCGGGATCGTCCGGGGTCAGGGGCGCGATGTCGGCCAGCGTCACGGGTTGCGACGGTCGGCCCGCACGCCAGCGCTCCCAGTCACCCGAGTGGTCGTCTTTGCCCAGCCCGACCTGGCGATCCAGCGCCGCTTCGGTGAAGAAGCCGAACGAGGTTTCGCCGGCATAAACCCGGTGGTCCTGCTGGAAGATTTCGAAGGCGAACTGCTCGATCAGCATGTCGCCGGCCATGGACGAGGACAGCAGGC
>CAYMAR010000030.1:11202-19273 GCA_964388465.1 uncultured Desulfobacteraceae bacterium | reverse complement strand
GCCCCCATCTGCCCTGATCAGGGCGTGCTCGTCTCGGACGACCCGGTGGCCCTCGACCAGGCCGCCCTGGACCGGGTCAACCAGGCCCCGCCCCTCTACCCGAGTGCCCTGCCCAAGGGCGTCCAGCCCGGCGACGACAAATTCATGGCCGTCTACCCGGACATCGACGGCACCCATGCCCTGGCCTACGCCGAATCCATGGGCCTCGGCTTGCGGGACTATGAGTTAGTGAAGTGCTGAAAGACGGCGGGCGCCGGAGACGCCCACTAACACCATCGGGACGCAATTAGCTTTACCATGCAGGTTTCGCCATCCGTTAGTCTGCCGGTAGAGAGCGCCACTTTGGCCCCACGCCGACCCCCGTCTTTTCGCAGATCCTCGGATGTGTTGCCATTCGCCGTCTGGAGGGCGACATATGCGAGATGAAGCGGCTGTACGTCCGGCCCGAGGGCCGGGGAGCGGGGTTGGGCCGGCGGCTGGCGCAGCGGATTATTGCGGCGGCACGATCACTTGGCTACGCCTCGATGCGTCTCGATACGCTGGACCGGCTCACAGGCGCCATGCGTCTGTAAGAATCACTTGGATTCCGGCGGATCGATCCCTATTATGACAATCCGCTGTCTGGCGTGGTTTACTGGGAGCTCGACCTGAAACCAGCCGGTCCACAATGAGTGGCCCATTAGCTGATTTTGAAAAAGCGGGCCAGGGGGGGAGATATCCTGGCAAGAACTCGCCGTGCGATTGGGCTTGAAACGAAATAACAACAAGGCGCGGACCAACAGCGGCTAGGCCGTCAAGGCCGAAATTTGAACCGCCGCCCAAAACCGGGTGGGTACAACGGAATCGGCAATGAACGACGGAAAACAGGCCCCCAAAGACGACGCCGTCAAACGCGCTCTGATCCTTTTCGTCGTATTCGGGCTGGTTTGTTTTCTGCCGGCCATGGTCCTGGCCTATCTGCCCGATCACACCGATATCGTCGGGCGGCTGGTCGTGACGCTGGTACTTGCGGTGATCATCGTCACCGTGCACCGCAAGATCGCGGCTTCCAGGCGCCGCCCCGAGGACGCGCCGCCGGTCACGGCACCCCGGCGGGCTGCCGCCGTCAAGCGCATTCTCTTGCTCTGGCTGATTCTTTTTCTTCTGAACACATTGTTTTTAACGGACGGATAATGGCCCGCATTGAATCCTACACGCTCGAGCAGATAGGCCTCACGGTTCACCGCGTTTGCGGCGCCTTGTTCCAGGAGAAACCGCCCGTTTGACTTTGTCGATCGGTTTCCCGTAGAAAATGACATGCCTCCGCGGCGCTTCAGCAATGTGGTCGCCTTCGACGACGGGCCTTTCCCGCGCCGGCACACCGGCCGCGTTCCCGTGGTGGGTACGGTCTATGCCGATCTTCGACTGGACGGCGTTCTGACGGGCAGCGTCGAAAAGGACGGTGCCGACGCGGCGGACGAACTGGCCCGGATGATCTTGCAGTCACGCTTCGAGGCCCACATTCGGCTGGTGATGCTCCAGGGCATCGCCCTGGCCGGTTTCAACGTGGTGGACGTGTTCGCACTGCAGCGGCGCCTGGCGCGACCGGTGCTGGTGGTGGCCCGGCGCCTTCCGGACCTGGATGCCATCAAGGCCGCACTCCAGGCCCACGTCCCGGCGGGGACCGCCAAGTGGCGGATCATCGAGCGGCTGGGGCCGATGGAGCCGGCCGGACCGGTTTTCATCCAGCGCGTGGGAATCGACCGGGATGCGGCCCTGGAAGCGGTGGCGCGTTTCGCCATCCACGGCCACGTGCCCGAGCCGCTGCGCACAGCGCACCTAATCGCCGGCGCCCTCGTCGAGGGACAAAGCCGGGGAAATCCGTGATATCTTTTTAACGGCCCGTCGGCGCGCAGCCGAGGCCGCACGCGTGTCAATTTTTCGGGAGGGGTGGGCGTTCCTGAACGGCCACCGCAGATGGGAGTCCCAAACGGCCATGGTTTGTTGCGGCATCGAGATCGCGGCCCGGCGGGCCATCTTCGTGGCCCTGGGCGTCGAGGGCGGCCAGATCGTGGACCGTACCGGCCGGCAGCGGCCGCTCGAGATCCACGACGACGAAGACCCCGCAGAATTGCGGCGTTTCCGACGGGAGGCCCAGGTGGTCCTGGAGGGCTGGCGGCCGGATCGGGTCGGCATCCTGCAGCGCAAGAAGATCGGCACCTTCGCCTCCAGCGGCACGACGTTCAAAATGGAAGGATTGATTCAGCTCTACCCCCATCGGCCGGTTGCCATCGTGCCGGGCCAGGAGTTGCGCGCCTTCGCCAAGGCGCAGCAGACATCGGTCCGTCCGCGCTACGCCTATCAGAAAAACGCGTACTTGCTGGCGCGCTACCTGTTGCATCAAGCACAGGGGGACCCGGCGTTTCCAGCGGGCGATTGACGATGCGCACGCGCAACCAGGTCAAAGGGCATGGCCGCGGCCGCCGATTTCTGGTATACGGGGCCACGTGGCTCCTGCGGGTCTGGTTTGCCACCTGCCGCATCACCATCGTCGGGCAGGAGGTGCACGACCGTTTCGTTCGGGGGGATGAAAAAATGGTCGGCGGCACCTGGCACCGCGGGGCGCTCTTCCTGGTCTGGTTCTACCGCCGGGTGCGGCCCATGGTGATGTTCAGCCGATCGCGCGACGGTGAACTGATCGCGGGCTACGCCGAGCGGCTGGGGGTGGTGGTCACCCGGGGCTCCTCGAGCCGTGGCGGGGCAAGCGCCCTGCGGGCGATGATCCGGCATCTGCGCCGTCCCGGCCCGCGCAAGGCCGCCACCGTTCTGGACGGCCCCCGGGGTCCGCGGTTCCGGGTCCAGCCCGGCATGCTGCAGCTGGCCCGCGCGACAGGGGTGGCCTTCATCCCCATTGCGATGTCGGCCGCGCCGGCGATTACGCTCACCCGGACATGGGACCGCACGTTGATCCCGTTGCCTTTCAGCCGGGTGGTCGTATCATATGGCGAGCCGCTGACCATCGGCGCGGAGATCTGCGGTCCGCGTCTGAATGCCAAGTGCCGCGAAGTCGAAGCCATTCTCGAACGGCTGCGGCGCGACGCCGACCACCGTGTGGGTTACCGTACCCGCTGAAGGTGCCGCCGGAACGGTCGGGCGTGATGAACGACAAGCGAGGTGATCGATTGAAGACAACGATTTGGATCATAAGCGCCGCTGCCCTGGTTGCCGCAATGACGGCTTGTAATCCCAAGGAATACTACGATTACAAAAACACTCAGATGCAGTCCAACGCGTTTCACCTGCCGGTGGACCCGATCGGAAAGAACCTGGGCTACGAACGGCTGATGATCAACTGCCGCTACCGCGAGCCGTTGGATAAATTCGTAAAGGAGCGGGGCATCCCGGATTTCATCAACGAGTACAACGTTCAGGCCCGCGACGGCATCCGTCTTTACTATCTCGAGGAAAACGAGGTCTACGATTTCCTTGAGCAGGACTATAAGCCGGACTCCATCCGCCTGCTCGAAAGGCGGCCGCTGAACGGCTTTGAGAAGGCCTATATCAAGGAAATCCAGGGACGCAAACCGATGTAAGATTCCACGGCGGCCGGCCTTAAGCCGTCCAGCCCAGAAACCCGGCCGCCTGCCACAGGAAGCGTCCGGCAAATGCCAGCAGCACGATGCCCAGCAGGCGCAGGGTCCACACGTAGACCCGGCTCTGCAGAAAGCGGCCATAGCGACCGACCGCAAGGGCCAGCACCATTTTGGATCCCACCAGAAAAAGATAGAACGCCAGGATGAAGGCTGCCGCCGCGGTGCGGTTCTGATCGGCCGTCCGCAGCACCAGGGCCCCGCCCACCGTGAACCAGAAGAGATAGGGACTGGGATTGAGGGCGTTGGCCAGAACGCCGCGCCAGATCGAAGCCCGCGGGCCGGCCTTGGCTTCCCCTGGTGAACCCTTGAAGGCCATGCTTTCGACGGCCATCCAGGCAAGGAAAACGGCTCCTGCCAGGCTGATGACGCCCATCACCTTCATGGAGGTGTTCAGGCGCGGCATCAGGATCAGGGCCACCAGGATGATCGGGGTGTCGGTGATCAGCGGCGCGGCGGCCACACGGATGCCGGCGGCAACGCCTGCGCGCAGCGTCTCGGTGATGACCAGGGTGAGCAGCGGCCCCGGCGACCATCCGGCGCTGAGGCCCAGAATGGCCCCGGAAGCCAGGGCGTCCGCGACCGCACTCATCGGCCCGGCTCCGTCCGGGGTGGTGGCGGATCCGCTCGAAGCCGGCGATAGAACGCCTCGGTCTGCCGACGGGTGGATTCCAGGGAGCCGGTGTTGTCGATGATCACATCCGCATGGGCGCGTTTGGCGTCGATGGGCATCTGGGCACGGATCCGGGCCCGGGCATCCGCCGCCGCCAGGCCGTCGCGCCGGATGAGCCGCGTCAGCTGGACCGCCTCGGGGACGTGGACGAGAGCGGTCAGGGGCAGGACGCGGTGCAGGCCGGATTCGATCAGCAGCGGGATGTCCAGGACGACCACGGTCCCCGGATGGGCGGCCGCCAGGCGTTTGATTTCGGCCACCATCTGCCGGAAGACGAAGGGGTGGACGATCTGCTCCAGGTCGCGCTTGAGAACCGGGTCGCGGAAAACCCATCGTCCCAGCCTATCGCGGTCCAGGTTCCCATCGGGCCGGACGATGCCGTCTCCGAATCGCGTCCGTATGGCCTGCCAGGCCGGGCGGCCGGGCTGCACGACCTCGCGGGCGATGCGGTCGGCATCCACCACCCGGGCGCCGGCCGCGGCGAGCATGCGGGCCACCGTCGATTTGCCGCTGGCAATGCCGCCGGTCAGGCCGGCGACGATCAGGCCGGAAAAATCATGGGGTCGCAGCACGTTTGGTTTCTTTCAGATAGGTCCGCACGGGTTCGAGCAGGAGACCGGGGTCGGCGGGCGCCGGAGCCGGCACCGGCAGCTCGATGGTCACGTGCGCCAGGCGGCGGTAGCGCCGATCGCGCGTGTCGACCAGGGCCATATAGCAGCGCGCCAGTGCGTCGGGCTTATCTTCGTACGGATGGCGCCGGAAGCGCCCCCGCCAGATCACCGGGCGGGGGCGCTTCCGGTAGCCTTCGAGGAGTGCCTGCCGTTTTTCCGGCGGGGCCGCCAGGTAGACCACGACCGCCGCCCGCCGCAGCCGATCCAGCAGACCGTCGTCCAGATAGATCACGCTCCCGGTGGTGTCGATAACCCCGGGGGGCGGCGGCTGACCCGGCGGATTCTCCATTTCGTCCAGGAAACGGGTCAGCACGCGTTCTTCGAGTTCGAGGTAGCGGGCTTCACGTTCCGCAAAACCCGGCTCGTAGGGAAAGCCCATCCAACGGCCGATGGCCTCGATGCCGCCGTCCGCCAGCCCCTGCTCTCGGGCCAGGCGGCGGCCGATATGGTCGTCGCAGCTGTAGCAGGTGAATCCGATTCGCGCCAGGTGGCGGGACCAGTAGGACTTTCCGGTCCCGGACATACCGATCAGAGCGATCTGCACGCTTTATTCCGCAACCCGAGTCAAGGTTTCCCCGGCCTCCGGGTCGCGTTCGTTCATATCCCCGCCGAACGGCGCCACAGTGCAGTCCAAGGGATGGGTTTCACGGGTGTCGGCGCCGGATTTTTCGAGGCCGGCCATGAATGGCATGACCGCGACCCTCTGCAGTCGAATGGTCTGATAGCCGGTAAGGGTTTGCGTTTGCGGCCGATGCGAGCGGCAGGCGGACAAAACGAGAAGGCATGCCAGCAGGGCCGTACGGATCGGGACCAAGCGATGGGAACGGTTCATGGAACATCTTCCGATGCGGCGAAGGTTGGCCCTTCACCCTTGGGATGCGGTGGTTCCTGGCGGCCGGGCGCGCGGTCTATTCAAATGGGGCCCCCTCCCCCAGCGGACGCTTGAAGGTGTAATCGATCGTATCGCCGACCAGGGCCTGATAGGCTTCCTCTTGCGAACCGGACGCTTTGGCGAAGGGGTAGCCGATGACATAGATGATCGCTGTGACGGGTATCATGACCAGCCCCACCGGCCGCAAAATTAAAGCGTCGGTGGCGACGTTCATGGGATTGGGGCCCGGTCTTATCGGTCGGTCGAATTCTTCTTCGGGGGTCGCATTTTCAGCGGCCGTCTCGCCCTGCTTTGCCGCCGGGGCGCCTGGCTTCCCGCCCGGGGTCTGGGCCCAGGCCCCGGGGGACAGCACCAGTACCAGGACCATCAGCAGGCAGAGCGATTGGCAGCACTTGGCGGTTTTCATGATCATATCCTCCTGTGGCCCTTTGCGCCCGATCGGTGACCGCGGCCGCAAGCGGTCCAGCCAAATCCGTATCGATTCGATCGAGCATAGTGAATCGCCGGGGGATTGTCAAAGCAGCCGCGCGCGGTCGCGTTCGGCGCGATCCGGCGGCCTTTTCCGCGTCGGCGTCCCGCGGACCGGTCATGGTGGGCGGCCAGGCCGCTTTATGCCAGCGGGCGGCGATGTCCGGTTCTTCAGCGACTCTCCTTGACGCGCTTGAGCAGCGCGGGATCCGTACAGACCTCGTAGTAGAAGCGATCCGTCCATTCGGTGATGTCCAGGTCCGCCAGACCGATGCGGGGCAGGGCGGCTTCACGGATGACCAGCTGGTGCGAGGTGCCGGTCGTGGTGGGATAGCTGCCCGTGTAAAGGCGCTGGCGGCCGGGTTGCGTGCCGGGCAGCTTGAGGGCCAGGCTTTCGAGTTGAATCTCGCGTTTGAGCTTTTCAAATGCCTCCACGCTCAATTCGATCCCGTTGACATTGTAGCGCAGAAGGGTTTCCGCGGTCATCTCGCGGTTGGCGGGATCGACTTCGTAGACGAACACCTTAAAAGGCGTTTTTTGTATAGGATTTTTTTCCCGCAGCGGTTTGAAGCATCCCGAGAGACGATCGGCCTGGTTGATGGCCGGCGAAATCATGATGCGATGGTCTTCGTCGAAGAAGAAGGTCGGTGCATTGCCGTTGTAGCTGATACCGATGCCGAATTCGAGCTGGGGCAGGTGGGATTCGCGGTTCTTGCGATTGTAGCGATCGACGATCAGCAGGATGTTCGTGGCCAGCCCGCAGGCCCGGGCCACGCCGTACCAGTTCTGGGGCTGGTTTTCATGTTCGAAGATGGCCAGGATGATGGCATCGCCCTCGATGAACACCTTGTGGGCCCCGAAGCGGGAAAGAATGCCGGTGATGGGTTCGAAAAAGTTGAGGCTGAAATTTGTGGCCGGGTTGAGCCCCTGGGCCTTCATCTCGCTGACCATGCCGGTGGAGCCGCGTACGTCGGCTTTGACGACCGTATGACTGATAATGGGCATTTCATCCGGCCCCTGTTCGTTGGGCAGGAGAAATTCGTACAGGGAGTTGTTGGCCCGCGAGAGTTTCAGGTGGTTGTCTTCGGTAACGAAATTGATGTAGTTGATGGCGTTGGCGATGGCCAGGTAATTGCCCATGTCGCGGTGATAGCGGGCGAAGTTGCGCACGTAGTCCAGCAGGACTTCCATGCGTCTGAGGCGGGGCATCCAGCGGACCTTGCCGATCGCGCTGCGCAGGGGCTGCAGGGTAAAATCCTCGCCGTAGTTCTTGCGGATGCGTTTGAGCTTGATTCGAATGGGTTTGCGCGCCTTGGGGTCGACGATATAGTTGAGCACTTCATGGGGGGTCAGCGGCGGGCAGTAGACATCGATGTAGGCTTTCATGACCTCGGTGGCCATGATGATGCGCAGCAGGCCCCGGGCGTTGAAATCCCTGAGCAGGCGTGCCAGCAACTGCTTCTGCCGTCGGGCCAGCTGCTTGAGTTTGCGCACGCGCTGCCTATCGGTCGATTGACGGCGGCTGCGCCGCATCATCTGCGCGGTGCGCTGGAAGTTGAAGAGGGCATCCACGTTGCCATCGGATTTGATCCAGTCGGCCGGTTCCGGCTCCCGGGCGGCGGGACCGGTCTCGGGCACCTGATCCGGGTCGATAAGACGGTCGGGCTTTCCGCTCAGCCCGGCGAGAAATTCCCCCAATGCCGCCTGAAGGGCTTCGTACTGGTTGACGTCCTCGCGG
>CAYMAR010000030.1:7810-11102 GCA_964388465.1 uncultured Desulfobacteraceae bacterium | reverse complement strand
GAGAAATTCCCCCAATGCCGCCTGAAGGGCTTCGTACTGGTTGACGTCCTCGCGGCGGCTGCCGAGGAGGATGTATTCGCCCATCAAGAAAACCTCGGCGGTGGGGTTCTCGGCATGCAGCAGCGGGTTGGCCAAAAAGTCGTCCGGCAACAGCCCTGCGGCGCCGAAATGCAGTTTGTGCAGGTCGTTGACGGTTTCCTGCTGAGCCTCGGAAAGGTACTGGAACAGGGACCGGTTGGCATGTTGAACAAGGATTTCGCGGTTGCGGGTGATGTTCTGGAGACCGTCGCGCAGTTCTTTGACGCGCTCGTGGTTGTAGGCCATTTCCTGGCGCCAGATCTGGTTGTTGAGATGCTGGATGCAGGCCTTGTGGCGATCTTCGACGGCCTCGCGGAAAACGGCCGCGACAGCGGCCAGGGCCAGATGCTGGACCCGGTACTGGTTGTCCACCTTGGCCCGTTTGACGGCGTCCATCATCAGGTCGCGGCACAGGCCCTTGAATTCGTCTTCCCCCCGGTACCAGTTGAAACTGGATTCGAATCCAGGCAGATCCGTCACCGAGGAGAACTTGCCGAACAGCTGGATGGCCATGCGCCGGGCGGCCTTGATGAAGCCCGGACTGAAGTGCACGTCGTAGCGCAGGTTGTCGATTCCGAACTGGAGGCCCTCGACCGAAAAGGCCGAGGCATAAAGTTTGAGGGGGATACCCGCGAATCTCTGGATGGAAGTCGATTGGATGGCCGGCATGAAATCCCGATCCGCTGGTTTGGTTCGGCGGCCGCCCGCGGCGATCGGCGGCGTGCTCGTCCGCTGCCTGCAAGACTATAAAAAATTAGAAATAATTTAAATAAGTTTAGCGGCCTACCCCGGGGCTGTCAATCACATTTGCCGGCTGGATTTCAATGGCATCCGTATTGCCCGGCCACCCGGGCCACGTTAAGAAAGACCCATGCGATATCT
Organism: uncultured Desulfobacteraceae bacterium; assembly: GCA_964388465.1. Classification (GTDB taxonomy): domain Bacteria; phylum Desulfobacterota; class Desulfobacteria; order Desulfobacterales; family UBA5852; genus JABZFP01. Next base: position 10,142 of record CAYMAR010000030.1, on the reverse strand, counting down.
CGATTTCGGTTCCGCCAACAGCCCTGCCCTGAACCTGGCACTGGAGGAGCATCTTTTCTCCGGCCGGGCGGCCGACGGTGCGATGCTGCTTTGCTATGTCAACACGGGTGCCGTGGTGATCGGGCGTAACCAGCTTCCGTGGGCCGAGGTGTCGGCCGGGCGTCTGGCCCGGGAAAAACTGCCGCTCGTGCGGCGGGTTTCCGGCGGTGGGGCCGTCTATCACGACCCGGGCAATCTCAATTTCAGCCTGTTTCTCAAGTCGGCCGCCGCCGGTCGTCCGGATGCCGCGACGATCCTGCAGCCGGTAATTGCCGCCTTGCGATCCCTCGGTCTCCCGGCCCGGCTTTCCGAGCGCCACGCCGTTTTTGTCGATCGGTACAAGGTGTCGGGAACCGCCCAGTACATGACCGCCGACAAGATCATGACCCACGGCACCCTTCTGGTCGACGCCGATTTGGACCGGCTCGATCGTTGCCTCGAACCCGATCCCGCCTTCCGGATCACTTCCCGGGGGCGCCCGTCGGTCCGCAGCCCGGTAGCCAATCTGGCCCGCCTGCGCCCGGGCCTCACCCGGGTCGCGCTGGTCCGCGCCCTGCGGCAGGCGTTTGCCGATGTTTACGGCCCTATCACCAGGGAGTCGCCGTGTTCCGAAGATCTCGCGGCCGCCCGGCGTCTGGCGGCGGCCAAATACCGCACGTGGCGTTGGAATATCGGCCGTTCGCCGGCGTGCACATTTGAGGGGGAGGGTGAATTCGAAGGACGGGCCTACCGATTCCGGCTGCATGCCGCCCGCGGGGTGATCAGGACGGTGGAGGTGGGTGGGCCGGACGGCCGCGCCTCCCGGTGGCAGCGATGGGCGGCCAAGTGGCTGAAGGGCCGACGTCTGGGCACGGGATTGCCGGACGTTGATCAGCTTGTGGTCGCCGGGCTGCTGGAAGAACCCGGGGCGGGTGCATTCCACCGCTGGTTGAAGGATCGCCTGCCTGCCGCGCTGCCGCTTCCCTGAGCAGGGGGTCCGGCGGCCGGGCCGCCTCTATTTCGTGCTAGCCCAGGATGTCGCTTAGCGTCTTTTCGTCCAGAAGCCCGGACGCCCGGGCCACTTCGCGCACCGTGCGGCCCGACCGATGGGCTTCGTGGGCCAGTTCGGCCGCCCGGTCGTAACCGATGTGAGGCACCAGACCCGTCACCAGCGCCAGGCTCTGTTCGATGTAGGCCGCGCACTTGTCCGGGTTGGCGTTGATGTCCCGCACGCATTTTTCCGCGGCCACCCGGCCGGCGTTGCCCAGCAGTTCGATGGACTGCAGCAGATTGAAGGCGATCACCGGCAGCATGACATTGAGTTCGAAATTGCCGCCCGCGCCGGCCATGGTGATGGTGGCGTCGTTGCCCACCACCTGGGCCGCCACCTGGATCAGCATTTCGGGGATCACGGGATTGACTTTCCCCGGCATGATTGACGAGCCGGGTTGAAGGGACGGCAGATTGATTTCGCCCAGGCCGCAACGGGGGCCGGAAGCGAGCCAGCGCAGGTCGTTGGCGATTTTCACCAGCGCCACCGCCAGACTTTTAAGGGCGCCACTCAACTCGACGGCTGTCTCCTGGGCGGCCTGGGCCTGGAAGTGATTGGCCGCCTCGCGCAAGGGGATGCCCGTGGACGCCGCCAACCGCTGGATGGCCCGCCCGGCAAACGCGGGGTGGGTGTTAAGGCCGCTGCCCACGGCCGTCCCCCCCAAAGCCAGTTCCTGAAGCCGCGGTTCGACCGCCTGAAGCCGCTCGCGGGCCAGCTCGATCTGGCGGGCATAGGCGCTGAACTCATCCCCCAGCGTGATGGGAACGGCATCCTGCAGGTGGGTGCGGCCGATCTTGCGCACCGACGCAAGCAGCCCGGCCTGGCGCGCCAGTTCCGTCTCGAGCTGTGCGATCGACGGATACAGATGCCGGCGCAGCTGCAGACCGGCGGCCAGGTGGATGGTCGTGGGGATGACATCGTTGCTCGACTGCCCCTGATTGACGTGGTCGTTGGGGTGGACCGGAGATCGGTCGCTTTTCTGCCCGGTCAGGATTTCGTTGGCCCGACAGGCCAGCACCTCGTTCATGTTCATATTGGTCGAGGTCCCCGATCCGGTCTGAAAGACATCCACCACGAACTGGTCGAAACGCCGGCCTTGGATGACTTCTTCAGCGGCTTGGACGATGGCTTCGGACGCCGCCGTGTCCAGCAGCCCCAAATCGGCGTTGACTTCGGCGGCGGCCTTTTTGACCATGGCCAATGCCTGGATGAAGGCCGGCGGCAGCGCGAGACCGCTGATGGGGAAATTGTCCACCGCCCGCC
>CAYMAR010000030.1:6405-7710 GCA_964388465.1 uncultured Desulfobacteraceae bacterium | reverse complement strand
CCGGGGGCTACATGCGGGCCTTCGTGTCTTCTTTGAGGCGTTCGATGTTGGTCCGCAGCTGGGCAATCTCGATCCCCAGACCGACGCACTGCTGACCGAGCATGCACTTGTCGGCATCCCCGTCTTCGAGGTAGGTTTTCAGCTCGAATTTTTCCTTTTTGAGGTCGACGACCCAGGCCTTCTTGTTTTCATCGTATTCGACGTCGACGTCGATGCCGCACTCGCCGATATCGGGGTACAATTCCTGAATTTTCGCGCACAGCGCTTTCTTGTCGATCATAATGCCTCCTTTGGCGTCGGATTGTGACAGCGATTGTAGCAGCGCTTTGGCGGGGCAGCAAGCGCTGGCCCATGACGAAACTTATGGATAAAATATGCCCGGCCGCGGCGTTTGCAAGCCGGGGCGTTAGCGCGATCCCCTGTCGGCGGAACAGAGGCTCAGGCCTTCGGAAGCGGGGCGTCGCGGCGGTCATGGCGGGCCGCTTGTCACGGGCGTCGTATGGCGCCCTCGTCTACCGCGAACCCGGCGTCTCCGGCGGCGGCAGATAACGCGACGCCCAGGCCGCAATGAGACCGGCCGCGTAGCGCGCATCGGCCGAATCGGAAAGCAGGTGATCCGCCCCGTCTAAAGCGATAAAGCTTTTCGGGTGTTTGGCCATTTGGTAGATGCGGGCCGCATGGTCGATCCCCACGACCTCATCCGCGGGGGCATGCAGGATCAATAGCGCGCCATCCAGTTGTTGCAGGGCGGAGGCCATGTCGGCCCGGTCGACATCCTCCAGAAATTGCTTTTTGATACGGATATCGCGCCCGGCCAGGCGCACGTCGCCCTGGCCTTCATTCGCGCCCCTCGCCTGGATGTCCACCAAATGCCGTTTGACGTGGGCCGGCGTGGCCGGCGCTGCGATGGTCGCCACGGCCCGGACCGACGAAATGGCCGCCGCGGCCTGAATGGCCGCCGCGCCGCCGAGGGAATGGCCGATCAGCAAGGTCGGGGGCAGGTCGCGTCCAATCATGTAGCGCCCCGCGGCAATCAGATCGCTCACGTTGGAAGTGAAATTGGTTTCGGCGAAATCGCCTTCGCTCTGTCCCAGTCCGGTAAAATCGAACCGCAACACGGCCAGACCAGAGCCCGTCAACGCCCGGCTGATATGGAAAGCGGCTTTGATGTCCTTGCCGCAGGTGAAGCAGTGCGCGAACAGGGCGCACGCGGCAACATGCCCGCCATCCGGGCGCTCCAGCCGGCCGGCCAGCCGCAGCCCGTCCGCATTTTCGAATTCAACGGTCTCGGAAGCCATCGGTTAG
>CAYMAR010000030.1:0-6305 GCA_964388465.1 uncultured Desulfobacteraceae bacterium | reverse complement strand
AGCGGGTGAAGCGGAGCGTGGAAACCCCCCCGTCCACCCCGATCACCTGGCCCGTGATCCAGGCCGAGGCGTCCCCCAGGAGAAAAACCGCCAGGTCCGCCGTTTCCGCCGCCGAGCCGATGCGCTTGAGCGGATGGCGTTCGGCCGCGGCTTTGCGCTTGGCCTCGCCGTCCAAAAGGCCGGCCGCCAGCGGGGTGTCTGTCAGCGAGGGGGCGATGCAGTTGACCCGCACGCGCGGCGCCCACTCGGCCGCCAGGGAGCGCATGAGGCCTTCGACAGCGCCTTTGGCGGAGGCGATCGAGGCATGGAAGGGCATGCCCGCGGCCACGGCCACCGTGCTGAACAGGACCACCGATGCGCCGCCGCGGGCTTTCTTCAGCCGGTTCTGGCAGGCTTGCAGCACCCGCACGGCCCCCATCAGGTTGGTCTGCCAATCCTCGAGGAAATCGGCCTCGGTCAGGCGCGCCAGCGGTTTGAGCCGGATCGTTCCCGGGCAGTAGACCACCCCGTGAAGGTGGTCGGGAAGAAAATCGAAGCGGCAGCCCTCACCGGACAGGTCGCAGGCGTGGTAGGTGACGTTCGGAGCGGCCGCATCGAATTCACCGGACCGCCCCACGACGTTCAAATGGCAATCGGTCGGCGCCAGTTTGTCGACGACGGCCCGTCCGATGCCCGTCCGGCCGCCCACTACCAGAATCTGTCGATCGTTCATGTCGGTCTCCCTTCGGCCGCCCCGAGGCGTGCCGTGATGCTTTCAGCCGCCTCCCGGGCGGCCCGCTGCAGTTCATCCCCGGCGCCCTCCAGCGCCAGGGTCTGGAGCAGCGCCAGGGTTTGGTGATCGCCGGCCTCCCCCAGGATGTAGAGGGCGTCTCCCTTGGCCTGCTCGTCCAGCCCGTCGAAACGGTCCATCACCTGCGGTACAGCGGTCCGGGCGAGTTCCGGATCGGACGCGATCAGCGCCTCCATGGCCACCATGGCCCCTAAGCGGACCGGCCATTTCGCGTGAGTCAAAAGATCGATGAAGGCCGGGAAGATGCTGCCGTGGGCCTGCATGGCGTCCGCTAGTTTCGACGCCTGGCCCTCTTTTACTAGCCCCTCCAGGGCGGCGGCGCTGAGCTGCGAGGGGTCGCGGTCCGCCAGCTGCCGCAACACGTCGTTGACCGGGATATTGCCGGACCAGCGCCAGTCCCCGTTCATTACCAGGGTGGGCACGGCCTGGACGCCCTCCCGGGCGGCCTCTTCCGGAAACAGCGATCCATCCACCACCCGCACCCGCAGATTCGGCCCGGCCAGGGCCAGGGCGGCCCACTGGCGAAAGGCTTTGGGGCAGTGGGGGCAGTGCGCGGCGACATAGAGCCGCAGCTCCTCGCCGAGTGCCATGCGATTCAGGATCGCGCGGTGCTCCTCGGGCGGGCGGGGGACTTCGCCCGCCAGGATATCCAAAAACGGAGACAGTTTGGTGTTTTCGGGCAGGCCCTGAAAGCCCAAGCCGTCCCCCAATGACAGGAGAGGCGGCCCGTCGTCGTCGGCCCGCGTGCGTTCGACGATCAGTGCGGGCCAGTGGTCTTCCAGCGTCTGGATAAAAGTTTCCAGTGTGCGGCTGCGGTCATCGCGGGTCATGATCAGGGTGAGGCGCGTTCCTGCTGCGCGCTGTCCCGGATGGTTTTGGATGCATTGCAGATCTTCTTTTTGCATAAATCGTCCCTGTGTCTCGTGCATTTGCGGCCGCCGGTTATGTTCTGCGCTCCGATCGCGCACCGACAGCCCGTTGTGAGCGAGATGTTTCGCTCATATGATTACGCTGGTCATCCCTGGCGATATGTAAAGATTCGGCCGCCTGTTGGCAAGGGATTTACAATTGACAACCCCAAAGCGCTTCTTTATTATTTTCGCTGCTTTACCCGGTCGCTTCTTTGCGACGCACTTCTTTCCGGCCCTGCAGTCATCACCCCAACCGGCGACTGACGGAAACTAAAGGATCGATGTCATGAACAGCTTTGAAACCTATCATGCCGACCTGATCGACGCGCAGTACCGGCGCTGGCAGCAGGACCCCTCATCGGTTTCCGATGATTGGCAGTATTTTTTCAAAGGCTTCGAGGCCGGCCTGGGCGCCGACAGGGCGTCGACGGAAGCGGCCGGGCCGCCGGAGGCCATCGGCCCCGGCGACCTGCTGCGGCAGGCCAAGGTCGAAGCCCTCAAATACCGTTACCGCGACCTGGGCCACCTGCTGGCCTGTATGGACCCCCTGGCCAGTTGCCCCACCGACCACCCGCTCCTGACGCTGACCGCCTTCGGGCTGACCACCGACGATTTGGGGGCTTCCTTTTATACGCGGGCCTTCGCGACCGAGGGGCAGTCGGCTCCCCTCCAGCAAATCGTAAAGACGCTCAAGGAAACCTACTGCCGTTCCATCGGGGTGGAGTACATGCATCTGCAGGATCCCGGGGAGCGCCGCTGGCTGCAAGAGCGTATGGAACCCAACCGCAACCGGCCGGAGATCGGCGACGAGGACCGGCACCGGATTCTGGAGAAGCTGAACCGCTCGGCCCTGTTCGAGCAGTTTCTGAACCGCAAATATATCGGCGTGACGCGCTTTTCGCTGGAGGGCGGGGATGCCCTGATCCCGCTGCTGGGCGAGATGACCCGCCACGCCGTTGCGGGCGGGCTCAAGGAAATTATTCTGGGCATGGCCCACCGCGGGCGCCTCAACGTCCAGGCCCACATCCTGGGCAAATCCTACGCCGATATCTTCAGCGAGTTCGAGCACTGCTACGACCCGGACGCCCTGGTGGGTGCCGGTGACGTCAAATATCACAACGGGTATCTGGCGGACCTCGATTTCGGCGACGACGGCGGACTGCAGATGTACCTGGTCAACAATCCCAGCCATCTGGAGGCGGTCGACCCGGTGGCCGAGGGCGTCGCGCGCGCGCGCCAGGATCTGACCGAAGACCAAACGCGGCGGAAGGTGCTGCCGCTTCTGATCCACGGGGACGCCGCTTTCGCCGGTCAGGGTGTCGTGGCCGAAACGCTGAATATGAGCCAGCTCGAAGGCTACCGCACCGGCGGCACCGTCCACATCATCATCAACAACCAGATCGGCTACACCACCCTGCCCGAAGACGCCCGCTCCACACGCTACTCCACCGATGTGGCCAAGATGCTGATGGTGCCCATCTTCCACGTCCACGGCGAGAATCCCGAGGCTCTAATCCAGGCCGGGCGTCTGGCGCTGGACTACCGCAACCGCTTTGCCAAGGACGTGGTCATCGATCTGGTGTGCTACCGGCGCTACGGCCACAACGAGGGCGACGAGCCCTACTTCACCCAGCCCCAGATGTATGCCCGCATCCGCGAGCGGCCCCCGCTCAATCAGGTTTACGCCGAGGACCTGACGGCCCAGGGCAAGCTCACGGCCGATGCGAATGAGGTGCAAAAGGCGGCCATCACCGCAGAACTGACCACGGCCTACGATCGGATCCACGAAAGCGAGTGCCTTTTTCCCCAAGACCGTTTCTACCCCAACTGGGAAGGCTATCACGGCCGCTTCAACCATGAAATCGTCCCCACCGGCGTATCCGCCGAAACCCTCGTGGCGCTCTCCCGGCGGCTGACGACCCCGCCGGAGGGCTTCAATCTCAACCCCAAACTCAAACGCCAGATGGACCGCCGGCACGCGGCCGTGGAGCAGAACAAGGGGATCGACTGGGCCAACGCCGAATCCCTGGCCTTCGCCACCCTGCTGACCGAGGGGCATCCCATCCGTCTGAGCGGCCAGGACTGCGCCCGGGGCACCTTCAGCCAACGTCACAGCGTCTGGATGGACATTCAGACCGGCGCGCACCACACCCCCCTGAACCACCTCGACACCGACCAGGCCCATTACGAAGTGCTCAACAGCCTGCTGGCGGAATATGCCGTCATGGGCTTCGAATACGGCTATTCGCTGATTCGCCCGGAAGCCCTGACCATCTGGGAGGCACAGTTCGGGGATTTCGCCAACAACGCCCAGACCGTGATCGACCTTTTTCTGGCCGGCGGCGAATCCAAGTGGCAGCGGCTGAGCGGGCTGACCCTGCTTTTGCCCCATGGCTACGAGGGCCAGGGGCCGGAGCACTCCAGCGCGCGGCTGGAGCGGTTTCTTCAACTCTGCGCGCTGGACAACATGCAGGTGTGCTATCCCTCGACACCCGCCCAGTATTTCCATCTCCTGCGACGCCAGGTGGTCCAGCCGTGCCGCAAACCGCTGGTGGTCATGACCCCCAAAAGCATGCTGCGCAATCCGCTGGTGGTCTCCACCTGCGACGATCTGGCCGCGGGCGGCTTCGAAGCGGTGATCGCCGACGGCGATGCCGGGCGCAATCCCGGCCGCGTGCTTTTTTGCAGCGGCAAGATTTACTACGAACTGATGCAGCGCAGCCGGGCGGTGGGCAAACACGACGCGGCCATTGTGCGCCTCGAGCAGTTCTACCCCTTTCCGGAGGCCGCCCTGAAGAAAATCATCAAACGCTACAAAAAAGCCGGTGAATGGGCCTGGGTGCAGGAGGAGCCGGAAAACATGGGCGGCTGGCCGTTCGTGCGGCCGCGCCTGGAAGCCCTGGTAGACCGCCCGCTGACCTATATCGGCCGCGATGCCGCGGCCAGCCCGGCCACCGGCTTTCCCAAAATCTACCGGCGCCAGCAGGACGCCATTATCGACACGGCCGTGGGAACCGAAGACGCCGATCGCACCGCCAGCTCGGCGGCGAACTAGTGTTCATCCGGAAAGGGTCGGTTGCGGTTCAGGCCAAGGCCGTCGCGATTTGAAACCACAGACATCGTCATGCGACGTCGGGGATTTGAAAACGCGAGAACGCCGGCCGGGGCCGAAAGATGCCTTTTAGGGGTGGGTACGCAATAGAGGAGAGCCCGATGACTATCGAGATCAAAGTGCCCAGCGTGGGCGAGTCCGTAACCGAAGCCTTGCTGGCGGAGTGGTATCCATCCGACGGCGCCCAGGTCCAGACGGGCGATCTGATTTTCGTGATCGAAACCGACAAGGTCACCCTCGAAGTGGAGGCCGAAGCCGCCGGCCGCCTCGAAATTATCGTGGCCGCCGGCGAGACCGTGGCCATCGGCACGGTGGTGGGCCGGATCGACACCGACGCCGCCGAAGCGGCGGCCACGGCCCCGGAGAAACCGGCGGCGGCCGACACGCCGCCGGAGGCACCGGCTTCGGAGGCACCGAAACCGGAACCGGCGCCGGAACCGGCAACGCCCCCCGCTGCGGCCGACACACCGCCACCGGCTCCCGCCGACCCGGCCAAAATCCCCCCCATGGCGCCGTCCGTTCGTCGCCTGGCCGCCGAGCGGCAGATCGATCTCGCCCAGGTCCCGGGCTCGGGGCCGGGAGGACGCATCACCAAGGGCGACGTCATTCTCTTCCTGGAGGGCCGTCCGGCGGCCGAGGCACCGTCCGGGCCGTCTCCCGCCGCACCGTCGGCCCCGGCGTCCGACGGCGAACGCCGGGTGCCCATGACCCCGATCCGCAAACGCATTGCCCAGCACCTTCTGGCCGCCAAGCAGAACACCGCCATGCTGACCACCTTCAACGAAATCGACATGGGCCGGGCCATGGACGTGCGCAAGGCTTACAAGGACGCCTTTCAGAAGCGCCACGGGATTTCGCTGGGGTTCATGTCCTTCTTCGTGCGCGCCTGCGTCGAGGCGCTCAAAGAGGTGCCCGAAATCAACGCCTTCATCGAGGACAGCGATATCGTCTACCACGATCATTGCCACATCGGGATCGCCGTGGGCGGGAAAAAAGGCCTGGTGGTCCCGGTGCTGCGCCACGCCGAGCGCATGAGTTTCGCCGCCATCGAGCAGGGGATCGCCGACTATGTCAGCAAGATAAACGAAAACCGCCTCGAACTCGCCGACCTCGAGGGCGGCACCTTCACCATCAGCAACGGCGGGGTTTTCGGGTCGCTCCTGAGTACGCCGATTCTCAACATGCCCCAGAGCGGGATTCTGGGGATGCACAAGATCGAGAAGCGGCCGGTGGTGGTCGACGATCAGATTGTCATCCGGCCCATGATGTACGTGGCGCTCAGCTACGATCACCGCATCGTGGACGGCAAGGGCGCGGTGACCTTCCTGCGGCGCGTCAAGGAATTCCTCGAAACGCCCGAACGCATGCTTCTGGAGGTGTAACCATGGCGGCGAGCGAGAACTATGATCTGATCATCATCGGCAGCGGGCCCGGAGGTTATGTGGCGGCCGTGCGGGCGGCCCAGCTGGGCATGAAAACGGCCTGCATCGAA
>CAYMAR010000029.1:2297-19471 GCA_964388465.1 uncultured Desulfobacteraceae bacterium | reverse complement strand
TCGCCGACGATGAGCTTGACGTCCGAGATGGCGTTGTGCATGCGGGCGTACATCATGGCCAGCCCGATGATTTCCGTCAGCACGAAAAGCGAGTCCAAATCGCGATCGGAGATATCCCACACCTTGCCGTGGTAGAGCCTTAACACCCCGATCACCCGCCCGCTGAAGGTTATCGGAACGGCGATGATGGCGCCGATGCCCTCCTGGATGGCGTCTTCGGGGTACTGCAGGAGATCGGACTGTTTGACATCCCGGACCACCACGGCTTTCTTCTTGCTGACGCTCGAGATGCTGCGGTTGAAAAACACGGGGCCTTTGTTCATGAAGCGGATGCTGAGGCCGAAGCTGCCGATCACTTCGAGCTCCTTGGTCTCCATGTTGGCGGCGAAAATCGACGCGCCCTTGATTTCCAGGGCGCCCACCAGCAGCTGGGTCAGATGTTTGGTCATGATCTCCAGGTTGCAGGACTCGGCAATGGCCCGGGTAACGACCTTGAAAATGTCGATATTGATACGGTCTTCAGTCTGCATGGCTTCCTCCCTCAAGGGTGGCGATGGCGGACGTAGCGTGTTGCGGGTTGGCCAACCGGTCAGGACACCACACAGATGGTCGTATCCTTGAGCGCCGTTACCACTTTGATAAAAACACTGCCGGTGAAAAAGCGGCTGACCTTCCCGGGCTTGTGGTTTAGGACGACAATGTCGTATTTGTTTTCTTCGACCTCATCGATGATGGCCGCGGCGATTTCCTTCTTGCGGGACTTGAAAACGTAGCGTACGCGGCCGCGGTCAAATCCGCTGGAAATCAGCTGGGAGCGCAGCTCCTGAAGGGCGATCTCGCGTTCGGTCAGTTCCTGGGTGAGGTAGGACAGGCGGCGCTTGAGTTTGGCCGTGGCGGACTGGTCGTCGGATTCGACCTCGGAGATGGGTGTAAAGGCATGGAAGATGGTAATGTCGGCCTCTTCCTGCCGGCCGAACGTCTTGATGATGAAATCCAGGGATTTCTGGTCGTTTGCTGAGAAATTATAAGGTAACAAGATCCGTTGAGCCGCCATGATTACCCCCTTTCCCCTTATGCCATGGGCGCTGAAAAAGCGAATGGTCCGGCAGTTGCGCTATTTCACGGGTGAGACCGCTGACAGATACCGATCCGTTCGGAGTGGCCACTTAGAAATTCAGTTTGTCGCCGTGAGTGATTCGATGCTCAAAATTCATTCGGCGGCGCGCAATTCTTTCCGTTGGATTTAAACGGCGCCCGCGGCACAGCCGATCGAACGGTTCGTGTGAAGACGATGCCGGCACAACGCAGCACAACTTCAGGGGTACGCTGGCCGCAAGATAATCTGCAGGGCCTTCGGACAGAGGAAGAAAAAAAAGCGTTATCGTCGCCCGGCAGGTGGATGTATTGCGCTTAAGCCCTGATTTTCGTTTAAACGCACTACTAATTAGGTGCCACAGGGCATGCACCCTGTCAAGAGTCATGGGGGCGGCACCCGCAACCCGCGCGCGGCTTTCGAAAGCTTCGGGGATATGCTATGAACGCGACAGGATCGACACCGTGGCACGCGCGCCCGCCCCTGAACCATCCAGCGATCCGGTAACGGCCCGTCCGCTCCGCACATAACGGCTGCCGCGATCAGCGCACACGGTCGATTCCCTTCAGGTCCGATGCGTTTCTGCGATTTCCGGAAGGAGAAGCTGCTCACCGTGACCGTTAACGGTTCCCACCATGCTGCCTGCCGACGGGTCGATGCGGGCCCCCCTGGGCCCGCCCGCCGCGAAACGCGCTGCCCTCCCGGCATATCGGCGGCCCTGGCCGCCGGATACGATGCCTGGGCACCGGACTACGAGGCCGATATGGCCCGATCTGGCTACCGGCTTCCGGAGCGCATGGTCGACGTGGTCCGGCGCCATATCGAAGACCGCCGCGCCCGGCTGCTCGATGTCGGCGCCGGCAGCGGCCTGCTCGGCAAGGCCCTCAAGACGGCCGGCTACGACAATCTGGTGGGTTTGGACCCGTCGCCGGGTATGCTTCGGCAGGCCGCTGCCAAGAGGGTTTACAAGCGTCAACTGGAGATGGCGCTGGGTGCGGCCGCCCTGCGCACGGGGATGCGGTTCGACGCTGCGCTGGCGGCCGGTGTCTTCAAGGCCGGCCACGCGCCTCCGGGAGCCCTTGCTTGTCTGTTGCGGCTCGTCCGGCCGGGGGGTATCATCATTTTCAACCTGAATGCCGGTGCGGGCGCTGTGCCCTACGATGGCATGGCACGACGGTTGACGGCCGATCGCCAGTGGCGGCTTCTCCAATCGACGACGACCATTTCATTCTCGGCCGAGGGTGCGCCCGCATCGCTGACCGTGATCCACGTCTTTCAAACCATCAACGCTTGCTGAAGCGAACATCAACGTCCCATTTATCGCAACAAGGAACATGCCCATGGCCTTTGTTATCCTCAAGCCCAAGAGGGATAAATCCCTGCTGCGCCGCCATCCCTGGGTTTTTAGCGGGGCGATGGCCAAAATCCGGGGCAAACCCGAGCCTGGCGAAACCGTCGATGTCGTCAGTCCGCGAGGCAGCTGGATGGGAAGGGGCGCCTACTCGCCGCGCTCACAGATCGGTGTACGTATCTGGACGTTCAATGAAGGCGAGGCCGTCGATGAAGCCTTTTTTCGCAGCCGGCTCGAGCGGGCGCTCGCCCGCCGGCGCGGTCTGGTCCGCCGTCAGAATCTAACCGGCTACCGGGTCGTCAATGCCGAATCCGACGGCCTGCCCGGGGTGATCATCGACCGTTACGGCGATTATCTGGTTTGCCAGTTTCTTACCGTCGGGGCGGAAGCTTGGAAGGGCCTCATCGTTGCCCAATTAGAAAACCTGATGCCGCTCGAGGGTATTTTTGAGCGCTCCGACAGCCCGGTGCGCGACAAGGAGGGGCTGGCTCGACAGACGGGCATTCTGGCCGGGAAAGAGCCGCCGGAAGCCATTGTCTTCCAGGAAGGCGCCCTTCGCTTTTGGGTGGACGTTCGCCACGGCCACAAAACCGGCTTCTATCTTGACCAGCGGGAAAACCGTCTTGAAATGAACGGCTTGGCCGACGGGGTCGAAGTGCTCAACTGTTTTTCCTTTTCGGGCGGGTTCGGCGTGGCCGCGCTGAAAGCCGGTGCCCGGCATGTCACCAATGTGGATATGTCGGCCGCCGCGCTTGAACTTTCCCGGCGCAACCTGGCGCTGAACGATCTCGATCCGGGCCAGGCCGAGCACGTGGAGGCCGATGTCTTCAAGCAGCTGCGCTATTATCGCGACGCGGCCCGGCGTTTTGACCTGATCGTTCTGGATCCCCCCAAATTCGCGGATTCAAAAGCCCAGCTCAGCCGTGCCAGCCGGGGCTACAAGGACATCAACCTTCTGGCGATCAAGCTTTTGCGCGCGGGTGGATACCTTTTCACCTTCTCCTGCTCGGGTCTGATGGAGCCGGAACTCTTCCAAAAGATCGTGGCGGATGCGGCTTTGGATGCCGGGCGTGACACCCAGATCGTCAAACGCCTCCATCAGGCCGCTGATCATCCCACGGCATTGAACTTCCCCGAGGGCCATTACCTCAAGGGCCTGCTCTGCCGCGTTGGTTAAAATGGATTTGGTGCCGGTCGCCATTTGGATTCTGCTCGGCATGGCCGGTTTGGTCTTCGCCGTCAAAGTGCTTTATGGGATCAGCATTGCGCTGGTGCTTCCGATGACCCAGGGCGCCCTTTATGTTTCGACGGCACGCGCGCGCGTGGCGGCGATGCTGGAGGCCGTGGCCCCTGAACCCGGTCAAGTCCTGGTGGACCTCGGCTGCGGCGACGGCCGGGTATTGCGATGCGCCTCCCGTCGCTATCGGGTGCGGGCTCAGGGCTACGAACTCAATCCCCTGGCGTATCTGAAAGCCCGTCTGCTGAGTGTGGGGTATGCCGATGTTGCCATCCATCGAAAGAATTTCTGGAAAGTCGATCTATCGTCCGCCGATGTCATCTGCTGCTATCTTTTCCCGGATGTCATGACCCGCTTGGCCGGCAAGCTGAAAGATGAGCTCAAACCGGGCGCCACGGTGGTTTCGTGCAACTTCCCGCTGCCGGGTTTTCATCCGGACAGCGTCCTGCGGCCGGGCGGCCATCGCCGCAACGATCCGGTCTACATCTACCGGATCCTGGCGCCGGGCGCGCCGAGGCCATGATGGATTTTCGATCGCCGGCATCAAACGCGTTGGCATCCGAACCAAGACCGCAACCCCATTTCGGATCGGAAACATGCGATGATTCTATATGATGCAACCTACAACATGAGCTTCTTCGAGTTTGGCATCCAGATCCCGATCTCTGATAGCAAAGCCTCCCGGACTTTGGCGGTATTGATGAACCATCCCCACCTGGGGCCCCGTCAATCCGAATGGCATTGCGACCGGATCGATGAGCCCATCACCCGGAAGGACCTTGAGCGCGTTCACGCCAAGGCATATGTGGCCCGCCTGTACTCCAAAGCGCTGGAAGATGAGATTGTCCAGACCTATGAGCTGATCGATGCTGAGGGTCGCTATTACCGCTATGATCCCGGGGCGGCCACCGCGCCGCTGGAAGGCCTGTTCAGGCGGATCCGACAGCGAGTGGCCGGCACCAGCCAATGCGCCCGGCTGGCTCTCGAACACGGGTTTTGTTTTTATTTCGGCGGCGGGATGCATCATGCTCAGCACGATTTCGGCAACGGCTTCTGTCTGTTAAACGACGTGGTGATCGCCATCCGCAAATTACAGGCCGAGGGCCGTATTCGCACGGCCTGGGTCATCGATGTGGACGCCCACAAAGGCGACGGGACGGCCGCCCTGACGTTCGGAGACGACACGATCACCACCCTGAGCGTCCATATGGCCCGAGGGTGGCCCCTGGACACGCATCCAGTGTTGTCCGACGGGCGGCCCCACCCGTCGTTCGTTCCCAGCGATATCGACATCCCTGTCGGCTCCGGCGAAGAATGCGAGTACAATATCCGCCTGATTGATGGCCTCTATCGCCTGGCGGCAGATCCTAAACCGGACCTGGCCGTGGTGCTCGCCGGGGCCGATCCCTATGCGAAGGATGCCTTGCCTTCAACCCGCGGCCTTCGTCTCTCCCGGGGTCAATTGTTCGATCGTGATCGCTTGATATATCGGTTTCTGCAGGATCGAGGCATTCCCCATGCCGGATTGATGGCGGGCGGCTACGGCGAGGCGGCCTGGGAAATCTACGGTCGGTATTTATCCTGGGCCCTCTGTGACCGTATGAGCGGTTGTTCGACCTGAAACGACGCCATACCGGCGGCAGCGGACCGGGCGCGCCCATAACACGGCCTTGGCATCGATCCGCACGGTCTTATTTTATTAAATAAGTTTCGTTGGTTGCCCTCGAATCGCTTTCAACGGGCACCGCGGCCATTTGCCTGCCGACAATCAGGTCACGGCACCCTCAAACGAAAGGAGAAGCGTGATGTTGGTAAAGATCCTTATCAAGAGGCGTTTCCAGAAGGGTAAGGTCAAAGAAATCAATGCGATTTTGCGAGATTTTCGCGCCGGGGCCATGGACCGGCCGGGCTATGTGTCGGGCGAAACGCTGGTTTCCTTTGACGATCCGCAGAACGTGCTTGTCATCGGCACCTGGCAGGATATGGAAAGCTGGCTGGCCTGGAAGGATGATCCCAGACGCAAAGCCTTCGAATCCATGCTCGAGATCTACCAGGAGAGTCCGACCCAATACGAAGCGTTCATGCTGGGGGGGCCGCCTCAAATTTGATCCGGCCGGCATTCGACGTTGCCTACGCGGCGGTGCCAAAGGTCGCCGCCCCGGGGATGGTTGGGCCCGGCCTGGCGCCGGCGGCTTTCGATCGACGCATCGGAATGCAACCCGTTGCGTTTTTTCAGCTACGCTTTATTATTCGATCTCACCGTTCAACGATTACGCTGATTTCCGCTAAGGCAGCGGGCGAGCCTGATGACCGCGATATCCCGACAGATCGAAAATGTGATTCTCCGGCACAGCCAGCGGGGCATGGCTACGGTTGCGCGTGGGCTTGAGCCCGGCTATTGCTTCCGGGCGGCGGCGTTGCTACGGGAATATCCCGGAGTTGTACTGATCGGCACCGGTTTCCCGGTCAATGGCAGTTTTGAAACCGACGGGCCGATTGGCGCTTTGGCGCTTAGCCGGGTCCTCGAGCACTTGGGGGGTCAGCCGGTTTTTGTCTGCGGCCCGCCCTTGGCGGGCATCCTCAAGCAATTTTGCCGAACGCTCGAAATTCCGATCCTCGATCCGGAAGGAACCCTGCCGTGGGTGGAGCAGGCCCTGCTGCGCTATCATCCCGCCCTGATCCTATCGGTCGAACGACCCGGCATGGCGGATGACGGCCGCTATTATAACATGCGCGGTCAGGACATAACGGCGGCCACCATGAAATTCGATCTGTTTTTCGAGAAGGCGGCCTGCCCAACGATCGCTTTCGGCGACGGGGGCAATGAGGTCGGCATGGGCAATATCAGGCGCCTGCGGGCGGCGCTGCCGATTACGCCCTCGAAAACGCGTTGTGATGAGCTCATCGTCTCCACGGTGACCAACTGGGGGGTCTACGGCGTGATCGCCGAATTGAGCCGGATGGTGGGTGAAGATCTGTTTCGGCTATTCAACCCGGAACAGATCGCTGCCCATCTGGTGGCCAACGGCAGTCTGGACGGCGTTACCTGGAAGCCCATGCCCAGCGAAGACGGATTTCCGCTGACGGTTGGCCGCAGCATTATTCAAACGCTCCGCCGGGTGGCGAACTTCGATCCGGCGGCCAGCCGCGTGACGGACGGGCGCTAAGCCGGCGCCTATCCCCCATCGGCCACGTCCATCAATTGACGGGTGCCGCGGTGAACGGATCACAACCGATGTGAACGCAAGGTTTATTGCGAAGGAAGCTGTCAAAATGATCGATGACATCCAGTTTGGGAAAATAACCATTAAGGGAAATACCTACACAACCGATGTCCAGATATTTCCCGACGGCCGGGTTGCGGACGGGTGGTGGCGAAAACACGGCCATCATCTGACCCTTGCGGACCTGGACGTGCTCCTGTCCAGCAAACCGGACGTTCTCGTGGTGGGCACGGGTGTTTACGGGCGTGTGCTGCCGGAGGACGGATTGGAAGAAACGGTGCAAAACATGGGCATCGACGTCATATTAGCACCGAACGATCAGGCAAGAGCGTATTTCAACCGCCTGTTTGGCGACCGCCCGACGGCCGGCGGGTTTCATCTCACCTGCTGACCGTCGCAATCGCCTCAATTCACTTCTCCAACGATGTGGCACACAGCCCGCTCCGGGCCATTCATCCACCCCGTCTTCAAGTCCGGTGAAGTTATCCGCCACACCCCCCCCAAAAACTGAATCTGGTTTAGATATTATTCGGAATCTCCGATTTGGACTTGACAGCTTTGACGAAAGCCAATAGGAATGGTCGAACCATTCGACCTGGGGCTTTGTCTAAATCGCCATATGTTTCGTGCCGCCAAACAAAATCGCATCTTCCAGGATGTCGTCGAGCAGATCGAAGGCGCCATTCTTTCAGGCCAGTTGCAGCCCGGCGATACGCTGCCCTCTGAGCGCGACCTCAAGGACATGTTTCAAACCAGCCGCGGGACGCTACGCGAAGCGCTGCGTGTTCTCGAGCAGAAGGGCCTGATCGAAATCAAGCTCGGTGTCGGCGGCGGGTCCGTGGTCAAGGCGGCTCCCCTGGAACAGGTATGTAATGGTTTGGATCTCTTGATCCGTTTCCAGAAAATTTCTCTGCGACATCTGGCTGAATTCCGTGAAGACGTCGAAAGCTCAGTGGCGGCCATTGCCGCCCGGCGGGCCGCCTCGAACGATATTCTCGAGCTCGAGGATTTGCTCCGGGATGCCCGCGGCTATCGCGATCTCGGGGTCGATTACTGGCGCGAATTCGTCGAGGTGGACAAGCGGATTCACCAGGCCTTGGCGCATATCACCGGGAATCCGATGTACATCGTGGTGCATCAAGCGGTTCACGACAATATTCAACGGTATTACGAGCAGTTTCTGCCCTGGACGCCCGAGATGCTGCAGGAGAACTACCAGGACCTCTGCGATATCGTCCAGGCGGTCAAAGAGGGCCGCAACGATACGGCGCGCGCCAAGGCCCACCGGCATGTCCAGCGTTTTTCCGAGTACATGGGGAGCCGCATCGATGCCTGAATGCCGCCATGGAAACGCGATGGCCATGGGACCCGATCAAATCAAGCGGAGTCAGCTCTAACTGCGATGGCACAACTGCGACTGGAAGGCATCAACGTGCGGTTTGGGGGGCTGCAAGCCCTGGCCGATATTGAATTCGCCGTGAGCGCCGGTGAGATCGTCGGGCTGATCGGCCCCAACGGTGCCGGCAAAACAACGATTTTCAATGTGATCACAGGGGTCTACAGGGCGACCTCCGGGGATGTGCGGCTCGACGACACCAGCCTGCGGGGTAAGCGGCCCTATCAAATCTTGACCCTTGGCATCGCGCGGACCTTCCAGAACATTCGCCTGTTCACCAACATGACGGCCGTTGAAAACGCGATGGTATCCTTGCATTGCCGGTCCCGCAAGGGGGTGGTCGGGGCCATTTTGCGGTCCCCCTCCCAGCGCCGCGAGGAGAAACGGATTGAAACCCAGGCCATGGAAGCCCTGAGGTTCATGGGGGTCGACCAATACGCCGACGTGGTGGCCCAGAACCTGCCCTACGGCCTCCAGCGCCGCCTGGAGATCGCCCGGGCGCTGGCATCACAGCCCAAGATCATTCTCCTGGATGAGCCGGCCGCCGGCATGAATCCGGCCGAGAGCCTGGAACTCATGGCGGACATCGGCCGTATCGCCGAACTGGGGATCAATGTGCTTCTGGTGGAGCACGACATGAAAGTCGTCATGGGGGTCTGCCGGCGCGTGGTCTGCATCGATCACGGTGTCAAAATCGCGGAGGGTACGCCCAGAGAGATTCAACGGGACCCCAAGGTCATCGAAGCCTATCTGGGTCAGCCGGCGCAATAACCAGGATTCATGACGGGTAGCATGCGAACGTCGGCCTGATACCAGGTCAAGGACGATCAAGGCTGCCCACGGCATCAAACGCATAATCAAGGAGGCTGGTAATGAAGAAAAAGCTATTCGTTCTGATGGTTGCGACACTGCTTGTGGTTCCCTTTCTCGCGGGTGCGGCGACGGCCAAGACGCTCAAGGTCGGGACCATGAGTCCTTTGACCGGGCCCTACGCCGCCGACGGCAACGACATCGCCAACGGCGTGCGGGCGGCGGTGGCCGTCTTCGAGGCGGAAGGCGGCATCCCCGGTTTTGACAAGATCGAGGTCGTTCCCCAGGATACGGCCTGCGACCCGCGCCAGGCCGTGGCCGCGGCCAACAAGCTGATCAACGAGGAAGTTGTCGGTGTGGTCGGCGCCTACTGCTCCTCCTCCACCATTCCGGCTTCGGAAGCGCTGGCCGAGGAAGATATTCCCATGATCACGCCGGCATCCACCAATGAAAAGGTGACCGAGCGCGGGCTGCCCTATATGTTCCGCATGTGCGGCCGGGACGATGACCAGTCCAAAATTGCCGGGGCGTTTATCAAGGGCTACCTCAAGGCCCAAACGGTCTATATCGTCGACGATAAGACCACTTACTCCCAGGGTTTGGCCGAAAACGTGGCCAAGGTCCTCACGGCCGATGACATCAAGGTTGTGGCCCATGATCACGTCAACCAGGGCGATAAAGATTTCTCGGCCGTGCTGACCAAGATCAAGGCCGCCAACCCGGACGTGTTCTATATGAGCCTGCAGAACTCGGCGACCGGCAGCCTGATGGCCATCCAGGCCAAGCGCTTCGGACTGGACAGCAAGATCGTTTCCCAGGACGCGGTCTACCATCCGCAGTTCATCGAGATTGCCAAAGATGCCGCCGAGGGCACGTATCTGACCTTCGGCTACACGGACAAGGCTAAACCGACGTACAAGAAATATTATGACAAATACAGCAGTATGTTCGGCGAGCCGGGCGCCTACTCCGGCTACGCTTATGACGGCGCCATGGTGCTGCTGACCGCCATCAAGAATGCGAAGTCCACCGACCCGGCCAAGATCAAGGCCGAAATCATGAAGATGGACATGGACGGCGCCACCAAGCACATCAAGTTTATGGAAAACGGCGACTCCGGTTCGGACTATGTCATCTGGACCGTGGACGGCGGCCAGTTCAAAACCTATTGGAATCCCGCCACCGGCCAGTTGTTTTAGCTGACGTCGTCATGAGGCCAACCGCTCGCTAAGCTGCCCCCGGGCGACTGTGTCCCGGGGGCAATCTCTTTCGCCTGACAGGATGGACGATGGAATTCTTTCTGCAGCAGCTCATCAACGGATTGACCCTGGGGGGGATCTACGCTCTGATCGCGCTGGGCTATACCATGGTGTACGGCATCATTCAGCTGATCAATTTCGCCCACGGTGAATTCTTCGCGGCCGGCGGTTACATGGGGGTCATTCTGCTCAGCTTTATGGCCGGACAGGGCTATTTGCAGACGCACCCCTGGCTGTGCCTGGGCGGCGCGATGCTGCTCGCCATGGTATTCTGCGCTTTTCTGGCCATGGCCGTCGAAAAGGTGGCCTACCTGCCCCTGCGCAAGTCGAGCCGCCTGGCCGCCCTGGTCAGCGCTCTGGGAATGTCCATCTTCCTATCCAACGGCTTGATGCTGACCCAGGGGGTCTACGACAAACCCTACCCGGCCGCCTTCAGCCAGGGGGGGTTCGAGTTTGGCAACATCGTGGTCAGCTATCTGCAGATCATGATCGTGCTCATCACGATCGGCCTTTTGTTTTTTCTGAACATCCTGGTTTTCAAGACCCGTATCGGCAAAGCCATGCGCGCCACCGCCCAAGACAAGGTCATGAGCGCCCTGGTGGGGATCAACAGCAACAAGATCATCAGCCTGACCTTTGCCATCGGCGCCAGTCTGGCCGCGGCGGCCGGGATCATGGTGGGGCTCTATTACGGATCGGTCAATTACACGATGGGTTTTGTGCCCGGCATCAAGGCTTTTGCCGCCGCCGTTTTGGGGGGCATCGGCAACATCACCGGGGCCATGCTGGGCGGGCTGATCATCGGGATGGTGGAAATTTTCGGAGCCGGCTACATTTCCGGCCAGTATAAAGACGTTTTCGCGTTCATCATTTTAATAGCGGTCCTCTATTTCAGGCCCACTGGCATCATGGGTGAAAATGTCGATGATACCCGCGTCTAAAAAAATCATAAAATTTTATCTGATCGGCATGGTTTGGCTTTTCGGGCTGTTATGGCCGCTTTTGGGGATTCATGCCGACGGCACGCTCTCATTCGCCAGGGCCTTCAACGTCTGGATTTATATCTTTGCCGTGACCCTGCTGATTGTGACGGCCGTGGTCATGCACCGGCAGGGGGTCCTGGACGGGTTGCGCCGCACGTCGGCCGCCGTGCGGGCGGGCGCGGTCTCCGTGCGTTCGCGCGTACCCCAGTGGACCTGGCTTGTGGCGTTGGCCGGGCTGGCGCTCGTATTCCCGCTGTTTACCGGCCGCTATGAACAGGACGTGGCCATCAATGTCCTGGTCTACGTCTGCCTCGGATTGGGATTGAACATCGTGATCGGTTTGGCGGGGATGCTTGATCTCGGTTACATTGCCTTTTATGGCGTCGGCGCCTATACCTATGCGCTGTTGAGCGTCAACTACCAGATCCCCTTCTGGCTGTCGCTGCCGGTGTCAGCGTTTACGGCCTGCATTGCGGGCTGCATCATCGGCTACCCCACCCTGCGCATGCGCGGCGACTACCTGGCCATCGTGACGCTGGGTTTCGGCGAGATCGTGCGCATCATCCTGAACAACTGGATGGAACTCACCAACGGGCCCAACGGGATTCTGGGCATCAAAGCGCCCGGCATCTTTTTCCCCAGCTTTGCCGATGGATTCAGCCTCGAGCATCTTTATCTGAAAAAGCTGCATTATCTTTATTATGTCATTCTGCTGCTGGCCGTATTTACGGTCATCGCCGTGCGCCGGCTCAATATCTCGCGCATCGGTCGGGCTTGGGAGGCGATTCGCGAGGATGAAACGGCGGCTGAGCTTATGGGGGTCAACACCTACCGGCTCAAACTTCTGGCCTATGCCATGGGGGCGATCTTCGCGGGCCTGGCCGGTGCGTTTTTCGCGGCGCGGGTTCGCTTCGTAAGCCCCGAGAGTTTCACCTTTTTGGAATCGGCCACCGTTTTGGCCATGGTGGTTCTTGGCGGGATGGCCTCGATCCCGGGTGTGATCCTGGGCGCGCTGGCGCTGATCGTCTTACCGGAAATATTCCGTGAATTCGAACTATACCGTATGCTCTGCCTGGGCGGCGCCATGGTGATGATGATGGTTTTCAAGCCTTCGGGTTTCATTGCGGCCAAGCGGCTCGGTCGCCGCTCCGAGGAAAGCGAGGGGTAGATGCCAACGGCGCCGATTCTTGAACTGCATGATGTCCACACCAACTACGGTAACATCAAAGCCCTGAAGGGGATCAGCCTGAAAGTTTACCCGGGGGAGATCGTTTCCATTATCGGCGCCAACGGGGCCGGGAAATCGACCACCCTGATGAGCATTTGCGGCATCATCCCACTCAACCAGGGTGAAATCCACTATGACGGCCAACCCATCCAGGGCAAGCCCGCCGACCTGCTGCCCCCCATGGGATTGTGCCAGGTGCCGGAAGGTCGACGGATCTTTCCCCGCCTGACGGTGGAAGACAATTTGGACATGGGCGCCTTTTTCAGGAAAGACAAAGCAGGCATCGACGGGGACCGGGAACATGTATATCATCTTTTCCCGGTGTTGAAAGACCGACGCAATCAACATGGCGGAACGCTTTCAGGCGGCGAACAGCAGATGCTGGCCATCGGCCGGGCCCTGATGAGCCGGCCCAAACTGCTGCTGCTGGATGAGCCATCCTTGGGTCTCGCCCCCCTGATCGTTCAGAAAATATTTGAGATCATCAATGAAATTAATCGTGAAGACGGCACCACAATTCTTCTGGTGGAACAGAATGCCAACATCGCTCTCCAGACATCACAGCGGGGCTACGTGCTGGAAACGGGTGCCATCATCATGGAGGACGAAGCCCAAAGCCTGCTGAACAACCCCGAGATTCGCAAAGCCTATTTGGGAGAAAGCTGACCGGCCGGTCCGCGACTGTCGGCACCGGCCGGATAGACGGCACATGGTTTCCGAAAGGGTCGATCTTGACCAGAAGAGGCCAGCGAAACCTATAAATTTTTCCGATTTTAAAGGTCAAACCATTATAACTATTCACAGCCATGAGAGAACCGGGATGGCAAGCTCACAAGGGCGTCGTTTGGGGCGTGGAGGGCGGCAAGAGCGCTGGGATTTCCGCCGCGACCCTTTCAAGAGATGGCCTGCTGACCCCTCTCGGACCTTTTTGTCACAAGCCGTGCAAGAATGGAAGGATACCCGCCATGACCCCGATCTTTGATGCAAACCTCCAGGAGGAAGCGATCGCGCTGGCCGAGGCCTGGCAGAACCGCGCCAATGAGCTGATGACGGCTGAGGAGAAAGCCTACCAGAAGCAGATCCGGCACCTATTGACCCACCCGGAAGACAAGGTCACGCTTACCCGGATGATCGACCGCAGCTTCCGCAGCGACAACCACCGCAAGGTGGCGGATCAGGTGAATGCCCTTTTGCGCGAAAACGGTATTCCCGGTTTTTTTTCACCGACCGAGAAAATCCTGATGCACCTGTTTCTGTCGGTGGGCCGCCACCTGCCCCGGTTGTCCGTTCCCCGGATGATCGCCAAGATGCGCTCGGACAGCGCCCGTTCGGTAATCCCCGGAGAGACCGAGACGCTGAACGCCCATCTGGCCAAACGCAAGCGCCAGGGCATTCGCATGAACATCAACCATCTGGGCGAAGCCGTCCTGGGCGAGGACGAAGCCCGGCACCGGTTGCAGACCTATATCCGGGATCTGCAGGATCCGGCCGTCGAATACATCTCGGTAAAAATTTCGACCATTTACTCCCAGATTCACCCCCTGGCTTTCGAGCACAGCGTGGCGGTGCTCACCGAGCGCCTGGCGGAACTTTATCGTACGGCGGCCGCCAACACATACGAGCGGTCGGACGGCCGTCAAGTGCCCAAGTTCGTGAACCTCGACATGGAGGAATATCGCGATCTGGCCATCACCACGGCGGCCTTCGTGCGAACGCTCGACCGCGACGAGTTCAAGTCGCATGCCGCCGGCATCGTTCTGCAAGCCTATCTGCCGGATGCCTTTGCCATCCAGCAAGCGCTGACCGCCTGGGCGTGCGAACGCGTCGCTGCGGGCGGGGCGCCGATCAAGATCCGGCTCGTCAAGGGCGCCAACATGGAGATGGAACTGGTGGAGGCCTCATTATTCAACTGGCCCCTGGCGCCCTACGACAACAAGCGTGACGTGGACGCCAACTACAAACGCATGGTGCACTACGGGACCGATCCGAAGATCATGCCGGCCGTTCATCTGGGCATTGCTTCGCACAACCTTTTCGAATTGGCCTATGCCTATAAACTGGCCGAGCGCAACGGTGTGACCGATTATTTTTCCTTCGAGATGCTGGAGGGCATGGCCAACCACGTGCGCCGGGCCATTGGTGAGATGACCGGAGAGGTTCTGCTCTACGCCCCGGTGGCGGCCCGGGAAGAATTCATCAATGCGATCGCCTACCTGGTGCGGCGTTTGGACGAGAACACCGGGGCGGAGAATTTTCTGCGTTACGCCCCCAACCTGACGACCCGGTCGGACGAGTGGGGCTATTTAAAGGATCAGTTCCGGGCGGCCTGCGGCCGCATCGATGCGGCCCCGGGCACGCCCAACCGCATCCAGGACCGCCGCGATGAGGTCTTTCCGGAGAAAATGGGCACTTTTTATGAAGGCGAATTCAACAACGAACCGGATACGGACTGGTCCCTGGCGGCCAACCGCGAATGGGCGCAAGGCGTTCGGGAAAAATGGCAGCGGCGGCCCGGGGACGCGCCCATCGAAATCCCGCTGGTGATTGGCGGTGAAGAGATCATGGATGATCACGAGGTGCGCACCTGCCTCGACCCCAACCAGAAACCCCTCGAAGTCGAGGTGGCCCATTACCGCCTGGCGACCATGGCGGACGTGGATCGGGCCGTGGCCGTGGCTCGCCAGGACCCGGACGGCTGGCGCGCGCTCCTCCCGGAGGAGCGCCAGCGCCACCTTTCCCGGGTGGCCATGGCGCTGCGCCAGGCGCGCGGCGACCTGATCGGCGCGGCCGCCGCCAATACCGGCAAAGTGTTTACCGAGGCCGACGTGGAGGTTTCGGAGGCGGTTGATTTTGCCGAATATTATCCGTATTCGCTCCGCACCTTCACCGAAATCAAGACCATCAGCGCGCGGGGCAAGGGGGTCGGTGCGGTCGTATCCCCCTGGAACTTCCCGATCGCCATTCCCTGCGGCGGCATCGTGGCATCGCTTGCGGCCGGCAACACCGTGATCTTCAAGCCGGCCTCCGATGCCGTTGTGGTGGCCTGGGAATTATGCCAGGCGTTCTGGCGGGCGGGCATCTCCCGCAACGTGCTGCAATTTGTTCCCTGTGCTGGCGGCAGCACCGGCGCCCATCTGGTGGGCCACCCCGAACTGGACTACGTGATCCTGACCGGCGGCACCGAGACGGGCCTGCGCATGCTCGAAGCCAAACCGGACCTATTTTTGGCGGCGGAAACCGGTGGGAAGAATGCCACGATCGTCACGGCCATGGCCGACCGTGATCAGGCGATTAAAAACGTGATCTATTCGGCTTTCGGCAACAGCGGCCAGAAATGCTCGGCCACATCTCTTTTGATCCTGGAAAAAGAGATCTACGCCGACGAGAACTTCAAGCGCCAGCTCGTGGACGCCGCCCGCAGCTTCAAGGCAGGGTCGGCCTGGAATTTCGCCCACAAGATGGGGGCCCTGATCCGTCCGCCGAGCCACGACCTGGAGCGGGCGCTGACCACGCTGGAGTCCAGCGAAACCTGGGCACTAAAGCCCGAGTGTGTGCATGCTAACCCGCACATGTGGACACCGGGAATCAAATACGGCGTCCAGCCCGGCGCATACACCCACAACACAGAGTTTTTCGGCCCGCTTTTGGGGGTCATGACGGCGGACAACCTGGATCATGCCATCGAGCTCGTCAACATGACCGGCTTCGGCCTGACCTCCGGGATCGAGAGCCTGGACGAACGCGAGCAGGCCCGTTGGAAGGAAGGCATCAAAGCCGGCAATCTCTACGTCAATCGGGGCACCACCGGGGCCATCACCCTGCGCCAACCGTTCGGCGGCATGGGCAAATCCGCCCTGGGGCCGGCCATCAAGGCCGGCGGGCCCAACTACGTGTCTCAGTTCATGGATTTCGTTGACACAGGGCTGCCGGAAATCGAAACGGTGGCGCACGATCACGACCTGTTGCGTACGGTGCTCAGCTGGCGACGGAAATTGATGTGGGGCGGTCTCGCACCCCAGTCGGAAGATATCCAGAAAACGATCCGGGCGGTGAAAAGTTACCTCTATCATGCCGGCCAAGAATTCGGGCGCGCCAAGGATTACTTTCACCTGCGCGGCCAGGACAACCTACACCGTTATCGATCGTTGGGCGTGATTGTCGTGCGGCTCCACCCGGCCGATAGCCTATTTGACGTGCTGGCGCGGGTGGCGGCCACGCGTATCGCCGGCAGTATCGGCATCGTGAGCATCCCCGTCGATCTCGACAACGACGTCACCGGGTTTCTAAACGGGATCGAGGCCCGGGAATTTCTCGGCGGCACCCTTGTGCGCCGCCAATCCGACGAAATGCTATGCGCCGTCATGCGTGATGTCGACCGTATTCGCTATGCCGCCCCGGAGCGTGCATCCGCGCTTGTGCTGGCCGCGGCGGCCCGCCGCGGTTTTTACATTGCCCGGGCACCGGTAATGATGGAAGGCCGCATCGAGCTGATCCACTACTACCAGAACCAGAGCATTTGCGATACATACCATCGCTACGGCAATCTGGGCGACCGGACCGTGATTTAACATCTTTTTTGGCAACGCCGCTTGA
>CAYMAR010000029.1:0-2197 GCA_964388465.1 uncultured Desulfobacteraceae bacterium | reverse complement strand
GCGCAACGGTCAGGATTTTCGGCAAATCAGGGTGACCCTACACCCAGAAGGCCAGGCAGGCCTTTCCGGAGCACGACTACTTCGACGTGAAGGCTCAACCGGAGCACATGAAGGAGATGCTTCAACTCTCCAACGGCGCCCGCAAAGTCCCCGTGATCGATGACCGCGGCGTCGTTTCGGTAGGGTACGGCGGCACGTGAGGCGTCTGACCCGCCGGCCGTGAGCCGGCGACCGTCACCCATCAAGCCCAAATGAAATACCTGCCGATCCCTGCGAAACGGATAGATTCGCCCGGGTCCGCAGGCTTGGGACGTACGATCTTCCCGGCCGTCTTATCGGCGGCTGGATCCTTGCTGCTACCGGACAGCCCCTCGCAGAGATTTCTGACCAGTCCCACCTTTTTCGCTTGCCGGCGATTCCACCAGGATTTGGTATCGCGCTTCAAGGTCGGGACGTCGGTTCCACGAGCAACCCGTCTAACGATCAAGCGGCGGTCGCTTGTCGAACCAGGGATGAGCCTCTTCGAGTTGGGCGGCCAAACGGAACAGGGTGGTTTCATCTCCCACCGGGGCAAAGAACTGAACGCCGACCGGTAGCCCTTCCGGTGTCCAGTGCAGTGGCACGGACATGGCCGGCAGTCCGGTCATGTTGGCCAACATGGTAAAGGGCGTGAAACTGATGCCTTCGCGGGCCAGCTTCTCGACGATGCCCGATGCTTTAAGCAGGCGTCCGGCACGCAGCGTGTTGACGCCCTTCATTGCGGCCCGATCGAGGGGTTTGGGCTGGAGGGCACCCAGCTTCGGCGGCGGGCAGGCGAGCGTCGGCGTCAGGTATAGGTCGTAGGTCTCGAAAAAACGCCCCATGGTTCGTCCCAGGCGTCCCCAGTAGCGCAGGCAGCGGACGAAATCGCCGGCGGAAAAGGTGCGCCCCAGAAGGCCCGCGGTCCAGGTGACGGTTTCGATATCGGCGGCGGTGAGGCGCCGGCCGACCAGCGCTTGAAGTTCCTCCAAATCCGCGGCGACTTCGCCGAAATTCATAATCGCATAGCTCCGGGCATAGGCGCTACCGTCGATGGGGGGCTCCGCGTCAATGGGTTCGTGCCCCATGTTTTCCAGTATGCGCGCGGTTTCCATCACGGCGGCCGTGCATCGCGGATCGACGTCGCTGTCGATGGGAGAGCGTGTATTGTAGGCAATTCTGAGCTTCTGTGGCGGCCTCTCCATGGCCTTCAGATAGGATTGCGCGGGCGGGGCTAGTTTGAAAGGGGCGCCCGGATCGAAACCTTGGGTGAGATCGAGCATGGCGGCACTGTCGCGGACCGAACGGGTGATCACATGCTGGACCGTGGCGCCCTGCCAGTACTCTCCCTCGTGCGGGCCGCTGGGGGTGCGGCCGCGGGTGGGTTTTAGGCCAAACAACCCGCAGCAGGCCGAGGGAATGCGTATGGAGCCACCCCCGTCTCCGCCGGATGCCAGGGGCACCATGCCGGCGGCAACCGCCGCCGCCGATCCGCCGCTTGATCCGCCGCAGATGCGGGCGGAATCCCATGGATTGCGCGTGGGGCCGAAAGCCTCCGGTTCCGTGTAGGGCATCAGACCGAATTCGGGCGTGTTGGTTTTGCCCAGTACAACGACGCCCGATCTCTTGTAGCGCCTGACCAGCTCGCTGTCGAAATCGGGGACATAGTGTTTGAGCGCCCGGCAGCCGCTGGCCATGGGGACGCCAGCATAGGCGGCGATCAAATCCTTGAGGAGAAACGGAACGCCCTGGAAGGGTCCTGGGGGAAGACCGCCGGCAAGCGCGCGGCGGCCTTCGTCATACATCGGATGGATGACGGCATTGATCAACGGGTTGACGGCATCGATACGATCGATGGCCGCTTCGACCACCTCCGTTCCGCTCACCTCCCCGGAACGAATCCGCTCTGCCAGGCCAAGACCATCGTATTGATCGTACTCCACGAAAGAGCGTCCCATATCATCTCCTTGGGCGGGCGGTTGTCATCTGCCGGCTGTGACGGGTATCGATCGTGCGGTTGATGAATATTGTGAGCCCGTGGCTCAATGCATGATAGTATCATTCAATGCCATCTAATCGAAGTCTTACGATTTATCAAATCCGCCGCGGCCGCATGCCGGTCCGGCCGAGGCGCCAGCGAAAGGATCAGCGCAAATGAAGGCGATATCCATTCACCAAG
>CAYMAR010000028.1:15268-19873 GCA_964388465.1 uncultured Desulfobacteraceae bacterium | reverse complement strand
TTGGGATTAAAGAATGGCTGGGGCGGGAGGATTCGAACCTCCGAATGCAGGGACCAAAACCCTGTGTCTTGCCACTTGACGACGCCCCAGCACGATTATATTGGCCGGATGTTCAAACCAGCAGGCGACCCTGAAAAACCTGCCAGGCGTTCCGGGCAGGCAAAACCTCCCCGGCCTTCAGAGCCGCCGCCGCATCCTTGAATAAACCGATCACAGCTGAACCGCTACCCGACATGAGCGCCCCCGCGGCACCCGCGTCCAGCAGAGCGGTTTTGATGGCCAGTATATCCGGGCGCCTCCGGGCGGCCGGCGCTTCCAGATCGTTGCACATATCCCGGCCCGCCCTGAAGGCTTTTTTTGTTAAAAGGAATCCTTTAAGTTTTTTTTCACATTTTGTCAATTCCAAATTGAGCGCACCGTAAACCGCCGACGTGGACAACCCTTCGCCCGGAAAAACGATCACGACACGGTAGGGAAACAGGCCTTCATAGGGCTGGATCTTTTCGCCGATACCCGTGACGATGGCCGGCCGGCCGTATAAAAAAAAGGGCACGTCCGCACCCAGCGACAGGGCCATATCCGCCAGTTCGGCGGAAGTGAAAGGGTAATCGAAGTGGTGGTTCAGCGCCTGGAGGACGGTGGCGGCATTGCTGCTGCCGCCGCCCAGCCCCGCCCCGGGGGGTATCGTTTTCTCGAGCGTCATCCGCAGGCCAAAGGCGGCCGGCGCCCCTTTCGACCTGAGCCCCGCACGAAAAACGCGTGCGGCCGCGCAGGCCAGGTTCCGTTCGTCAGCGGGCACGTCGGGCATGCGGCACTGCAGCGTGATATCGGTGCCATTGAACACGAATCGAATCCGGTCGTAGACATCCACGCAAGCCATCAGTGATATGAGCTCGTGATAGCCGTCCGAACGCTTGCCGGTGACGGCGAGATTGAGATTGACTTT
Organism: uncultured Desulfobacteraceae bacterium; assembly: GCA_964388465.1. GTDB lineage: Bacteria > Desulfobacterota > Desulfobacteria > Desulfobacterales > UBA5852 > JABZFP01. The sequence goes on along the minus strand of CAYMAR010000028.1, from coordinate 18,927 downwards.
GGCGGGCGACAGGCTTTCGCGTTCAGGTGGCATGGGCGCGAACCGCTTCCGTGCGCAGAGGGATCATGGTTCAAACAGAGGTTCACCGGATCATGGCAGAGCCACCGGGTCAGGCCTACCCCTTTTCTTTGACGTACAGCATCCGCAGATCGTAGAGGAGGCTCTTGAGAATGTTTTCCTCGTCGCGATTCAGGTTGCCCTTGGTTTTCTCTTCCAACATCGCCAGAATGTCGATGGTTTGCTTGGCCAGGGCCAGGTTTTTGGTTTTTTGTCCGGTCCCTGGCTCTTCGAGAATTCCCAATTGGACAAGGGCGGAAGAATTCAACGAAATAACGAAGGTTGAAAAATCGATGGGCGGCAGCTGCGTTGTGTCCGTATCCGCCGGGCGCTCGCCGCTCGGGGTGCTGGTGTCACCTGTGGAAGCCGCTTGGTCCTTCTTTTCTTCGGTCATAAGGGTTTCTCCCGCGGTAAAGGGATGACATGAATGGGGCGTGAATGCACCTGGCCCGGACGGCCGTCCCGCTGACGGCCACCGTCATGCGTTCGCCATCAGGCACCCCGCCCTGCCGTCCATCATTAGCCGCGGCACTCCAAAAATTCAAGCGGCGTGACGGTTTTGACCAGCGGCAGCTGACGGAGTTCTTCCAGAACGGCGTCTGGAATGGCCGTATCGGTGCTGAGAAAGACGATGTTACGGTTGCCTTCCTCTTCCTGGCCGACTTGCATCCGGCCGATATTGATATCGTGGTTGCCCAGTGTGGTGCCGATGCTGCCGATGGCCCCGGGCCGATCCACGTTGTGGATCAGGGCCATGTGGGCCATGGGGATCATTTCCAGCCGGAATTTATTGATGCGCACGATGCGCGAATCCGTTTTACCGTAGATCGTGCCGGCCACCTGGCTCTCCATTGTGGTGGTGACCAGTCGCACCGTGATGAGGTTCAGGAATTCATCGGACTCGGAGCTGGCTGTCGCGGTTACCTTGATGCCCCTTCCTTTGGCCAGTAGGGCGGCGTTGACCGAATTGACGACGTCCTTGACGGTCGGCGTCAAAATCCCCTTGAGGATGGCAGTGGTGACCGGGGCCATGTCAAGGCCCTGAAAGTCGCCGGAATAGGCGATCGCCACTTCCTTGATGGGGCCGGTCACCAACTGCGGCAGCAGACACCCGATCTGGGCGCCCAGTTTGAGGAACGGACGCAGACGCGCCAACAGGTCGCCGGTGACCGAAGGCGCATTGACGGCATTGACCACGACGCCCTCTTTCAAAAAGGCGATGATCTGTTTGACCACCGCCACGGCGACATTGGTCTGCGCCTCCTGGGTGGCGGCGCCCAGATGCGGAGTGCAGATCAGGCGTTCGAGGGCGATAAGGGGCGCATCCCCCGGCGGCTCGGCCGCAAAGACGTCCAGCGCGGCCCCGGCCACTTTGCCGTCCGCCATGGCCGCATAGAGATCGTCCTCCCGGACGATGCCGCCACGCGCGCAGTTGATCAGCCGGACCCCGTCTTTCATCCGGGCAAAAGCCGCCCGGTCGATCAGGCCGACGGTTTCCTTCAGCTTGGGGACATGGATCGTAATAAAATCGGAGCGCGCATAGAGTTCCTCGAGACCCACCGCCTCGAAACCGGCCTCGGCGATACGCTCCGGGGTGACATGGGGGTCGTGGACCAACACCCTCAGGCGCAGTCCCCGCGCCCGGTCGGCGACGGTCGAACCGATCTTGCCGAAACCGATGACCCCTAAAGTCTTACCGAAAACTTCCTGTCCCTGCAGAAGCTTTTTGTCCCAGCGGCCTGCGCGCAGGGATGCGGTTCCCTGGGGAACGTTGCGGGCCAGGGCCATCAGCATGGCAATCGCGTGTTCCGCGGTGGTGATGACATTGCCGTCCGGCGTGTTCATGACCACGACGCCGTGGCGGGTGGCCGCCGGGATATCGACATTGTCCAACCCGATACCGGCCCGGCCCACCACCTTCAATCGGGGGGCGCTGGCCAGGAGGTCTTCCGTCACGCAAGTGGCGCTGCGTATGATCAGGCCGTCATAGCCGTCGATGATCGCCGCCAATTCGGCCGGCGCCAGGCCGGTGCGGACATCGACATCGATACCCTCCTCCGCCTGGAGCATCTCAATGCCCGCCGGCCCCAGATTGTCACTCACCAAAACCCTCATCGCCTGTCTCCTCGTTGCGTGAACGCGATGGCGCACCGGCCGTTTCGGCACCTGTCCCTCGCCGGGGTCGTCCCGCCAAAACGGCCGCCATCTTAAATAATATTGAATGCGGTTTCAAGCCGTTTTTACGGCCGTTTCGTCGGACGGGTGGCGGCCCGAGAGACCATCGGCAGCAGGACCGGCGACCGACCATCCGCGGTTGCAAAGCTTTCGGGGAGAAGTTATGCTGTGCCCTCAATTGCCGCTCGCGCAGAGCCGGCAGCGTCATTCATAATCGAAAGGAGCGAAGCCATGGGGGCAGATCAACCGCAGAAAACACGTATCGGTTGGGTCGGTACCGGCGTCATGGGGCGCTGGATGTGCCAGCACCTTATGGATGCAGGCCACCCGGCTATCGTCCACACGCGCTCCCGCCCCAAGGCCCAGCCATTGCTGGATAAAGGCGCCGTCTGGGCTTCAGGCCCCGCCGACGTGGCCCGCGCAGCCGACATCGTGTTCACAATGGTGGGATTTCCGCAGGACGTGCACGCCGTCTACCTCGGCCCGGGAGGGTTGCTCGAAGGCGCCCGCACCGGCCACTTCCTGGTCGATATGACCACCACCGAACCCCGCCTGGCCGTCGAAATCCACGATCAGGCCCGGTCTGTCGGCGTGTCGACCGTAGACGCACCGGTATCGGGCGGCGATATCGGCGCACGCGAAGCCCGACTGTCCATCATGGTGGGCGGCGAAAAGGCGGCCGTCGAGGCGCTGATGCCGTATTTCGAAATCATGGGGCGGCAGATCGTTCACCAGGGGCCGGCCGGCGCCGGGCAGCACACCAAGATGTGCAACCAGATCGTCATTGCCGGGACGATGATCGGCGTATGCGAATCGCTGCTTTACGGTCACAGGGCCGGCCTGGATCTTGACACGATGTTGAAGAGCATCGCCGGCGGGGCCGCCGGTTGCTGGACGCTGGACAATCTGGCCCCCCGGATCCTCAAACGCGACTTCGACCCCGGCTTCTTCGTGGCCCACTTTATCAAGGACATGGGCATTGCTCTGGCGGAAGCCAAACGAATGAATCTTTGCCTGCCGGGTTTGGCCCTGGTTCACCAGCTTTATCTGGCCGTGGCCGCCAACGGAGGCGCCCAGGCCGGCACCCAGGCGCTGATGCTGGCCCTGGAACGCCTGAACGGGGGCAATCCTCAGGCGTAGGGCCAATAGCGGCAGGATTCACGACCGCAACGGCGATTCAAAGGATGCGGATCTGGGCTCGGGCTGCGGGCGACAGGGGGGTCAACCGGCGGCATCCTGCTCGGCCACCTTGGATTTGAGGCGCTCGATCAACTCCGCGGGCTTTTCCTTGCGCAGGATGTCGTTGAACTGGGTGCGGTAATTCTTGACCAGGCTGACCCCTTCGACCTTGACATCGTAAACCCGCCACTGGTCATTCTTTTTTTTGAGGCTGTAGTCCACCGGTATCTTGGTCTGATCGTCGACGA
>CAYMAR010000028.1:0-15168 GCA_964388465.1 uncultured Desulfobacteraceae bacterium | reverse complement strand
TCGTCGGTGAATTCAACCTTCTGGCCGGCGAAACCGCTTTGTATACGCTCCACGTAGATATTGCCCAGCATCTTGGCAAAAACGGTCGCAAACGCCTTCTGCTCCTCCGCCGAGAAAGATTTCCAGTTGCGTGCCAGGGCCCGTCGCGATACTTCCGTGAAATCAAAGCTGCCGCCGACGAGATCCCAGATCTTGTCGCGCTGTTCGGCCTTCAGACCGGGATCGTCGGCCTGGTATTTGGGATCGCCCAGGATTTCAATGGCGCTATCGAGCGGCTTACGAATGGTATCGGTGGGACTGGCGGCGCGCGCCGTTCCGCAAACCATCAAAAAAATAGCAAAATAGACAAGCCCTGTTGAAAACCGTTTTTTCATTTTGTGCGCTCCTTCCGGCTGTCGTTCTTGGTCTTGAATGGTTTAAACCGCAATCGCGTAAGGGCGCAGCATACGCGCAAGGCTTGAAAATTCAACCTACACACCACCAAACACATACTTGCTAATGAGCTCCTCCAAGTCAAGAGCCGATTCGGTTTCAGTAATCATATCACCATTTTGCAAAGTGATATCCGATCCGCCGGGTAATAGCTTGATGTACTTGTCGCCAATCAGGCCCGCGGTCTTGACCGAGGCAATGACATCGTCGGTCAGTTCGACGTTCCCCTCGATCTTTAAACGCACTTTGGCCATTTGGCGTTGGGGTTCCAGATATATGGCCTCCACTTTGCCGATCGGCACGCCCGCCAGTTCGACCCGCGAGCCCACTTTTAGTCCGGTCACCGACTCGAACTGGGCTTCCAAATGATAGTATTCACTGCCGATGATTTCCATTTTGCCCAGTTTGATCGTCAGATATCCGACGCACAGCAGGCCGATAAAACAAAATAGGCCGACGGCGGTTTCGATGGACGTTTTGTTCATGGCGATACTCCCGATCTCAACAAATGCTGAATTTGAAGAATATTTCTTTCTGGGCCAGAGCTCGCTTCAGGCATTTTTCGGCATCGTCATCGTCTTTCGGTTCGGTAAAGCCGGCACTCACCTCAAGACAGGTATCCACCTGCGGCCTGATCTGCTGGGCCGGCTGCCTGTTGAGTTCGCGGCCCAGTTTGGCACACACCATGCGCGCCTGGCGGAGGTCGGTAAACGGCAGCAACAGCAGCACCGCGTTGCTCCCGATGCAGGAACACGTATCCGTAATGCGCAAATGCCGCCGGATGCCGGCGGCAAACTGGTCGATGGCCGTCTGCGCGACGGCCGCGCCGGACTGGGCGGCAATGGCCCCCATGTTCTCGACCGTCAGGGCCACCAGCGCAAACGGCACCCGATGGTGTTGCAGGCGGGCCATCTCCTCGGAAAAGCGCGCCTGCCAGGAGTCATCCTGGGAAGGCGCGCGGTAGATTTCAGCCCGTCCCTCAAACCCGCTGATAAAATCGTGTACGGCGGGATCATCGATTTTCTGCAAATCGTCCGGTGCACCAGCGTAGATGATCTGGCCTTCGTGCAGCATGGCGATGCGCTGCGAAAAATAGAACACTTCCGGGATTTCATGGCTGATGAGCACGCCGGCGAAGCCGAATTTCCTTTGGTAGTCGGCGATCATGGTGTGGACCGAGGCCTTGCGAATGGGATCCAAGCCTGTGGTGGGCTCATCAAAGAGAATAACCTCGGGATTTGTGATCAGGGCACGCGCCAGGGCCACCCTTTTTTTCATTCCGCCGGAAAGCTGTGACGGGTATTCATGATCGGTGCCCGTCAGATCGAGTTCCTCCATTTTGGCCCGCACCACGGCCTGGATTTCGGCCTCGGGCAGCAGACGGTGTTCGCGCAACGGCAGACCGATGTTCTCGGCCACCGTCATGAAATCGAACAGGGCCGAGTCCTGAAACATATAGCTGAATTTGTGTCGCAGTCGCCGGCGCTGGCTGGTTTTCATGGTGGCCAGGCTTTGGCCGTTGATGTAGATTTTGCCGCTGTCCGGTTGCATCAGCCCGATGATGTGTTTGAGCAGCACACTCTTACCGCCGCCGCTCTTGCCGATAATCGTGGTGATCTGGCCGTGGTAGATGTCCAGATCGATGGCGTTCAACACAAGATTGCCGTTGAAGGCCTTTTTGACTTGCTCGAATCGGATCAGGGGAGCGCTCATGGCATCACAGCAAGAGGGACGTCAGGATATAATCGGTTACAAGCACGAGAACGCACGACACCACCACGGCCGTCGTCGTGGCCATGCTCACGCTTTTGGCCCCGAAATCGGTCCCCCGATGGGCGTTGAAGCCGTTGTAACAACAAACGGTGGTGACGACGATCGCGAAAACGAACGATTTGATGAATCCCTCGGTGACGTCATGGAGTTGGACGGTGGAATGGATCCGTGCGAAGAAAATCCCCGAATCGATGCCCAGCAAGACCACGCCCGTCAGATAGCCCCCCATGATTCCGACCACGTCGCACATGGCCGTCAGCAGGGGAAAACTGATGATGGCCGCGCCGAGCTTGGGGCTGACCATGAAGCGGATCGGGTTGATGTCCATGGTTTCAAGGGCATCGATCTGCTCGGAGATGCGCATGATGCCCAACTCGGCCGCCATGGCCGATCCGGCACGGGCAATGACCATGATGGCGGTCATCACGGGGCCCAATTCACGGATCAGGGTCAGGGCCACGCCGGCGCCCAGAAGGCCCTCCGAGCCCACTTTGACCAGGGTGTAATATCCTTGCAACCCCAGCACCATGCCGGTGAAAGCCGCTGTCAGGCAAACCACCGAAACGGATTTCATGCCGATGAAATAGACTTGTTGGACGATCTTCTTCAAGGACCAGGGCAGAATGAACAGCTGCCGAAAACTTTCCCCGATAAAAAGCGCGTATTGCCCCAACAGCCTGATCCGGGCGATGATCATCCGGCCGAAGGGCATAAAGAGCACGTTTAACGGGTTCGTCCCTGTCATCGATTGCCGTCCAAATAGGGTGGCGGTTTGCTGTCAGGTCTTTGCGGGTGTGGTCGGCGGCCACGAGCAAAACCAGGTTATTCGATTCGTGCAAGTTAAATGTGAGAAAATATTCGTATTGAAATTGAAAGTCAATTATAATATCGGCAGCTTGATAAATCATTTGGTCGCGCCGGCAACGCCACTCACCGACGTTGCACGGCGCCGTGCATTGAATCCGTGAAGCAAGTCAAATGCCGCGATGCTCAGCGTCGAAAACATTCACAAGGCCTACGGGCGGTACAACCTTTTCGACGGCGTCAGTTTCCGCTTGAACAGCCGCGAAAAAATTGGCCTGGTCGGCCGCAACGGCCATGGTAAAACCACGCTCATGCGCCTGATCGTCGGCCAGGAGGAGCCCGATGCCGGCAACGTGGTCAAACCCCGCAACTACCGCATCGGGTATGTTCAGCAACACCTGGCCTTTTCCCAACCGACCATTCTGGCCGAGGCGGCCACCGGCCTTCCGCCGCACGAGGCCGAACAGCACTGGAAGGCTGAACGCATCCTGGCCGGCCTGGGGTTTACGGACGAGGATATGCCGCGCGCGCCCGCCGCGTTTTCAGGCGGCTATCAGGTCCGTTTGAACCTGGCCAAAGTGCTCGTCTCCGAGCCGGACCTGCTCCTGCTGGACGAACCCACCAACTATCTGGATATCACCTCCATCCGCTGGGTCGTCCGGTTTCTGCAGAGCTGGCCCCGTGAACTGCTCCTGATCACCCATGATCGTTCCTTTATGGACCAGGTCGTGACCCACGTGGTGGGCCTTCATCGCCGCAAGGCCCGCAAGATCGAAGGGAACACGGCCCGATACTACGACCAGGTGGCCCAGGACGAGGAAATTTACGAAAAAACGCGCCAGAACGACGAGCGGCGCCGCAAGGAGATCGAACTCTTCATCAGCCGCTTTCGAGCCAAGGCCCGCCTGGCCAATCTGGTGCAGTCGCGCGTCAAGACCCTGGACAAGATGGAAAAGAAGAACCGGCTCGAGGCGATTCGGACGCTCGACTTCGCCTTTCGCGACCACCCCTACCGCGGACGGCAGATGATGGTCGTCGACGAGCTGAGCTTTGGCTACCGCGAAGGCCAAAACCTTTTTCGGGGGCTTTCCTTCAGCGTCAGCAAGGGCGACCGCATCGGCATCGTCGGCCGCAACGGGCAAGGCAAAACGACCCTGTTGAAAGTGCTGGCCGGGGACCTGGAACCGGATCGGGGTGCCACGCGTTTCAACCCGAACGTCCGCCTGGGCATTTACGAGCAGACCCACACCACCCGTCTGGTTCCCGAACGGACGGTCGAGGAGGAGATCATGTCCGCCAACGGCGATCTGGATCGCCAGGTGGCACGCAGCATTTGCGGCGCCATGATGTTCTCCGGCGACGAGGCCCTCAAAAAAATCCAGGTCCTGTCGGGCGGCGAGAAAAGCCGTGTGCTGCTGGGGCAGCTGCTGGCCCGCCCCCTCAACCTTTTGCTTCTGGATGAACCCAGCAACCACCTCGACATGGAATCCTGCGATGCCCTCCTGGCCGCCATCGATCAGTTCGACGGTGCGGTCATCATGGTCACCCACAACGAGATGTTTCTGCACGCCGTGGCCCGCCGCCTGATCGTCTTCCAGGACAACCAGGCCGTCGTTTTCGAGGGAAGCTACCAGCGATTCCTGGAATCGGGGGGCTGGCGGCTTGAAGAGGAATCGGGCGGCCGCCGCCCCCTCCCGACGCGGTCCTCCAGAAAGCAGTCGCGGCGCGAGCGTTCCCAAATCCTGACCCGGCGCAGCAAGGCCCTGCGCCCCTTGGAAAAAAAGATGGCCGAAATCGAAGGCGTGATCGAAACCTGCGAGCAGCGGCTGCACGGCCTAAACGCCGACATGCAGAAGGCCACGGCCCGCAACGATGGCCAGAAAATCGCCAAGCTGGCGCGGGCCATCAAAGAATGTGATCAGACGATCGAATCCGGCTTCGAACGTCTGGACGGGTTGAACACGGAACTGGAAACCACCAGGGCCCGTTTCGACGCTCAGCTGGCGCAAATCGAAACAGCGTCCTGACTTCTACGACGACAGCGCGAAAGTGAACTCGATTTATGGAACCTGAAAAGAAGCCCCAGATTATTCTGGTCTGTCAGCAAAACGGCAGCGGTGAAGCCAAGATCGCCGGCATTCGGCGGTACGGGGGCGATCTGTTCCGCGTCCGGACGCACGATATCGACACCCCGCTGCCCGCTATTATCGACGACGCGACCCCCTATCTCCCGACCCGCCTGGCAGCCGATCTCATCCTGGACTTCCTGAAGCATCCCGATCTCTCCACGGACCTGGCCCGCAAGGCCCACGCCGAGGGCGTTCCGGTGGTGGCCTCGGGCAAGCGGATTCCCCACGCGCTCACGCCGCCGACCTGATGCGGTCTGCCCCGGCAGGATTGTCTGGGGAGGTATGGTCGGCTTTTCGGAAGTCCGGAATTCAAGGTCACGACGGTGGAAGACAAAGTGGCAACGATCGAGGTGCTTCGGGGGGCCCCCTGCGGCGCGACCTGGGAGGCGGCACCGCGCGTGGTGGGGTTGCCGGTGGAGGAGGCGGCCGTGCGTATCGGCCTGGAAGTCCAATACCAATGCGTGGCCGATCCGGCGGGCTGGGATCCCATCCACGGCAAAAGCCCGGTCCACTTCGCGGGCAAGGTGCATCAGAAAGCTTTTCTGAAGGCGGTGCGCCAGGAAGGCCCATAGCCGCGCCGGACGGACACCGGGCAGCATTTCATCCGGCGCCGATGCCGCTCGCCCCGCTCAGAGCTGTCGGCGCGTGAGAATTTTCCAGATCCCGAAAGCGATCACGGCGCTTAAAACGCCCTGCAGAAGGTTGGGAACGATCTCGGCCAGTGCCGCCGCTCGGTCGGTGACACCGAAAAACGGAATCGTTTGGGCCAACAAAGGATAGATCAGGGCTTCGAACAGGAAATACCCTCCCACCAAAACCGCGATCCCCGCCGCCAGCGACAGGACGACCCTGGCGGCGGAAGGATGATGCCGGCTGAGCAGGCCCACCAGCAGTCCCTCGATGCCCTTGACCACGCCCGTGGCCAGGATGAACTGTGGAAAGCCGATGGCGTCGGCCAGTGCCGGTCCGACCATCCCGACCGCAGCGCCCACCAGCGGCCCGTAGAGCAGCGCCGCGGCCATCACGAAGGTATCGCCAAGGTTGAAATAACCCCCGGACGCGGGAATCGGTACGCGAATCGCCGCGGTTCCCAGAAACGCAAGGGTGATGAAGGCCACCGTGACACCGACCCGAAACAATTGCTGCTCCTGGTTGGACTGCTTCAACGTGATCTCCTGTTCTGCTTGGGGGGCCGATCGGGCAGAGCGGCGATTTCACGGGCCCACAGAGGGATGAAACGTAGGGCGCCGCAAATCCCGGCGACGGCGAACTGAACCAGGCCAGCGATCGGGAGCCATCGCCCCCGGCGGCCCGCACCGGTCTCCGCATCCGGCCGCAGCGGCCCGAAAGGTCTTTCTTCGCGGACCACTTCGAGGAGACCGGGTATAACAAAAAACGTAATGTGATTAAAGACCCGCACCGCCATCAGGAGCTTTTTCTCCCAGACGGCGACGCCGCCGGCGTTCTTGAGCAGGCGCTGTTCGATTCGGTTAAATGGGATCGACGCCACGATGCCGAGCGCCAACGGAATGACGCCGAGCATGTTCAACGCCAGACGCACGTAATGCGCCCCGTACCCGCCGAGCGCATCCGGCGGCGATGACGCGATCCAACCCAGCCCCCAGGTAAGCGTGGCACCGGCGAGAACGACCGGGATGAGGACCAGCGCACTCACCGCCAGCGCCCCGGCCGCAAAAGCCGCCCCGCAGACCAGCAATACCGTCAGGTTGACCACGGCCGCATACAGAAACGCGCTCCAGGGCAAACCGGGTAAGGCCTCACCTAAAAAATCCAGGGGGGAGACGCCCGTGAAGGCCGGCAGGCCGACAAAGACCAACACGGCAATGCGCATCTGCCAGTTCATCAGCCGAACGTTGTCCTCCTGACCCGAATCCGGAAAAGCTCCGGCACCGCTTCGTCTTGCTCGGTATAGGTTTTATCAATCTGCAGACCGCTGCCGGCCCAGCGGCGCCACCAGCGCTTATGGGAGATGAGGAGCACCGGTATGCCCGCGCTGTGCGCCTCTCGGATCACCGCGCCGACAAAAGCCAGGGCGCTGGTCTGCCGCAATCCCCAGTCGGGCTCGTCCATCACCAGGGCGGCCGGCGAGGATGCCAGCCGCAAGGCCACCAGCAGAATTTTGAATTCAATCAGGGAGGCCGGGGCGCGCGCGGCGCAGCCCGCGTCGAATGATCGCACCTCGTCGGGCGCGAGCGCCCCGCCGACCGTCATGTCGGCGCGGATCGCCTCGTAAAACCGACCGACCCCCTTCGCACCCAGGCTATCCTCGCCCGTGGCCAGTTGGCGGAAACGGCGCATCATGGTCTGGTTGACGAAATCCTGGAGCAGCAAGCGGACGCGCCCCGCACGGCCCGCCGTTTTTAAAACGGCATGACCGTCCCGCGGCATGGCGCCGGCCAGCACCTTGGCCACGAGGCTCTTGCCCTGCCCGTTGTCGCCCTGGATCAGGCAAGGGGAATGCAGGCGGTATTCGCCGTCTTCGATGCCTGCGGTCTTGGGGCAATCCTGGAGGCGGTCGAAAACCGAGCTCAGCACCACCCGCGCCCTACGGAAACGCAGATCAAAATCGGGGCCCGGCGTCAACTCGCCGGAGACATCGGCATCCACTTCATCCTCGCCTTCAAGGGCAAAAACCTCAAACGCGTTGCAGCGGCGGCGGCAGTGTTCGGCCAGATCGTGATAGTAGCGTCGATTGTGCAGCGACAGCCAGCTGAAGGGACTGGCCAAGGTCAGGCGCCCGCAACGGCCGGCCGCAATAAAGGCTTTGGCGAGCGCCAGGCGGACGGTTTCGCCGCCGGAGAGTGAACGTACCGGTTGGTTCAGCTGCCGCGCGAGATCGAAACGGCCGACAACGTCATCCACGCTGGGCCCAGCGCCCGATGGCCGCGGCGCACGGGTCATCCGGGCCGCCCGCAGCACCTGCAGGGGCGTACCGAAAGCCAGGCAATCGCGGGGGTCACTGGTGATATACTGTTCGGACCGGCGGTCGTCGGGCGCCTCCGGCGGTGCATGCAGCAGGCCTTGAAAATCCTTCCAGAACAGCGCCGTACCGGCGTGCCGGCGGGGCAGCAGGGTGCCAATCCGTCGCCGGAACGCGTCTTCCAGGTCCTCGTATTGGCGGAAATAGCGTATGGTCATCCCCGAATACCCGTTCATCCCCAGCGGCCGGTCCATCTTTTTCGAAGACCTTGAAGGCCGGCTGGACTTCAAGCGGCTTTGGGGTTGACCCCTTAACAGGGACATGGGGAAAGGACAACCGTTTTTGCAGAACGGGCCGCCCCGGCCACCGCAGGGCCGCAACACGGGCGGCGCTCATGAGGGGTTGAAAATTTTTTCGAGCAGAACCTGGGTGATCAGATACGTGGGGGCGATGCCCTCCTGCCCCATGGGCCCCGATGCGAGGGTCTGACCGCTTTTGAGCGGATTGTCCGAGGCATAGTAGGCATAGCGGGTTTTGATGCGGCGATCGATGTGATCTTTGATCAGGGCACCGTTGATGGCCCTCTGGTAATGCCCGCCCTCCATTTCCAAACCAATGGCTTTCCAGCCGCGTCGGATGCGACGCAGGACGTCCCTGTTCTGGAGCGAGGTGCCGACCACGGTCAGCATCGGCCCGCTGAAAGCCTTGATGCGGCCGTCGAAATCTTCGAGGTCCAAGTCGTTGTGCACCAGGTAGTTGTCGGTGGTCCCCTCGATGACATGGGCGCTGGCCAGCATGATATCCCCTTTGTTGCCCACCAAAATACCGGCTTTGCCCATGATGGCGATCGACCGGAAATCCAGACGGTGTTTTTTGCCGTCCGCCCTGAATGGCTCCAGCAGGCTTTCCATCAGTTCGAAGGCCTGGGCGCCGAAAGCATAATCCATGATCAGGATCACCGGCTTTTCGGCCGCGATGGTTTCGGACGCGTACCGGACCTGCGGATGCATCCCGACGGGATCCAGCCGGGCTGTGTCGACGATCTGGCAGTCGACGTGGGTTCCGGCCTGATCAGGGATGACCTCCAACCCGCGACCGGACCCGTATTCGATGGCGTCGATGCGGGCGGCGAGCAGCGCTTCGACCATGGCGGCAACGTCATCGCCGGGGACCTTGCGGCCTGCCGCCTGCAGAGCGCCGGCGCCGTAGAGAAGGTTGACCACGCTGTGAAGATTGGCGCTGATGATGTGCACCGGCCGCGTCTGCAGCCCCAGTTCGACCAGTCTTCGTTTGATCACGTCGGCCCACTGCCGTCCATATTTATGGTGCCCGATGTTGTTCATCAGGGAAGGGGTCATGTAGACGATCAGGGCGTCTTCCTTGGACTGGTTCTCGGCTTCGACGCGTTTGCCCAGGTGATAGACAATCGCAAAGAGGGTCCCGTCAGGCTGACCGCCGGAACGGCTTTGGGCCAGATAATCATACGTCGAACGGGTTTCCAGAAACGAGCGGCCGATGATGATGCTCAGATTCCACAAGGCCTGGTCGAGCTCGTTTCCCGTGGGCAGCGTCCCGCTGAGGACGAGTCTTTCCAGTTCAGCCCACTCGACGGTCTGGTGCCCGGACTCGTCATAGATGTGCGCGTTAATTTTCTGGGCCTCGATGCACAGGAAGGTCAGGTGGGTCAGAATGTCGTAGATTTCGCTGATCCCCCGGGTAATGACGAAACAAATCTCCTTTTCACCGACCCGGTAGGAGGTCCGCCGGCGTTTGGGCGGTTCGATCCTTTCGAATTGCGTATCCTCGAAACCCTCCTCCTCGGTTAGGATGATGCGCGTGCATTTTTCGATACCCGCGGGCAAGCGGTCGATGACGTATTCGAGCCCTTTGAGTTCAACCATCCGCGGGTCGTTCATCGAACCGTAGATTTCCGGATTCAGGTTCCGCAGGCTGTCGGCCAGCGCCTGTCCGAAACGATCAGAGGGCCGATAGTAGCCGCGAAGCCCCATGGCGTCGGCCACCGTCTTGAAACTGCGAATCGCCATGCGCGCTTTGTGGGATTTGGAATGCGTCGTCATTTTCAGGCCTCACAGGTGACAAATGAAACATAAATACCTGATCTTAGGACGAATTCCAAGTACGGTCAAGTGCAGTCGAAGCGCGGCGCCGGGAAGGAACGGATCTGAAACGCCGGCCGCTCGGGGTCGAACCAATGGGCCGACGGTACCGCTGAAAGTGGACATGGCCGACAGGCGTCTAAATCCCTTTGCTTTCAAAATAACGAAACATCGCCAGACACAGCGCGGCAAAGACGACGATAACGATCCAGGGCGAAAGGCCGGTCAGCTGCGGCAGCGTGATTCGGCCCAACTGCCCGATGGGGATGACAGAGGCTTTTAAGAGCGGATACACCGCCGCGTACAGCGCCCCGCCAGCCACCATGCCCGCCAAGCCCCAGGCGGCATCCAGGCGCCCCTCGCCCAGGGCCCCGCCAGCCGTGCCCGGGCAGTAGCCCAGAAGCCCCCACCCGATGCCGAATACGCTGCCCCCCACCACCTGGGCTCCCAGGGAGGTGGATTTGAGGCTCAGGGTTGCCAACCCGAAGGCCTGGAGCAGATAAATCCCGAAGGCCGCGACCACAATGGCGGAGAGCATGAACTTAAAGATGGTCATGTCCTTCAGCCGCAGGGCGCCCACCTGGCGGTCGTAGCGCAGCACCTCCGCCCGCTGCAATAGCACGCCGAACAGAATCCCTGTGATCAGTCCGTATACGAGGCTCATCGTCTTCTCCTTGGTCTAGTCGCGATACAGCAGTTTGGCGGTCACCCAGCCGCCGATAAAGAAAAAGGTGAGGGCCACGAACCCGCTTACGGCCATCTGGGCCAGACCGCTCAGGCCATGGCCGCTGGGGCATCCCCCGGCCAGACGGGCGCCGAAGATCAGGATGACCCCGCCGGTGAAGGCCGCCAGATTGCGCCAGAGCGGGCGATCGCCGAAACGCGCCGCCCACATCGGTGGAACGCGCTGGATTTTAAAGGTCCCCGAGGCCAAGGACGCGGCCAGCCCGCCCAGCGCAATCCCCAGCACGAAGAGGACCTGCCAGTTGGGAAGCGAATCGGGTCCGTATTTGCCGCCATTGGCGGTGAAATACGCAATCCGGCTGGTATCGATACCTACGGCCGCCTCGACCTTGGCAGCTGTGCGCGCAAACGTCGTGGAGGCACCGAAATATTGGCCGGCCACCAGGACGGACAGAATCAACAGGACGCCGGTTAGGGCACCGGCGATGTATGGGTTCCAAGCATGCGTTCGCATAAGGGTCTCCTTGGGGCCAATTCGGCGGATTCTCGACGCCGCGATATCGCCGCGGGCGGCTGAAAGCGCTCCGCGTCAGAGCGAAGCGGCGCGGTCGATTCTTATAGAACATGGTCGATGGCAAAGGTTACAAAAAACAGCTCTCTGTTGGATGGGGCGAACCGCGGACCCTGTTTCAGGGTTTGACAGCCATTTTAAAGCTATTCTATTTTTGATATAAGAATTTCATCTGAATTCGCTCACGGCCGCGACATACATTTTCCGCCCGCAAGACACGCATTACGCCGCAATCCTGGCGGGGCTGGCACAATCGAAGCACCGACGCCGACCGGCGCCGGTGCGGGTCAGAAAGGGAGTCGTCATGACGAAGAAATGGGTTTATCTGTTCAACGAAGTGGATGAGATTCAAGCCTCGGTGGGAGGCCAGTGGGAAGGCGTCCGCACACTGCTGGGCGGCAAGGGTGCCAATCTGGCCGACATGGCGCGCATCGGTATTCCCGTCCCCCCGGGCTTCACGGTCACCACCGAGGCCTGCAACGCCTATCTTGCAGCCGGCAACGTCTTCCCGGACAATATGTGGGAGCAGTTGCGCGCGGCCCTCGAAGCGGTGGAGGCCGCCAGCGGCAAGAACTTCGGTGATCGCGACAATCCCCTTCTGGTGTCCTGCCGCAGCGGTGCCCGATTCTCCATGCCCGGGATGATGGATACCGTATTGAACATCGGGTTGAACGACGAGACTGCCCAGGGCATGATCGCACTGACACGGGACGAACGCTTCGTCTACGACGCCTACCGCCGCCTGATTCAGATGTTCGGCAGCGTGGTCATGGAAATCCCCGACGAGGCCTTCGAGACCGTGCTGGGAGCGGCGCGCGCCCAAGCCGGGGTGGAAAATGACGCCGAACTGCCGGTTGAGCTTCTGCACAGCGTGACCGGCGACTTCAAATCGATTTTCTACCGTCAGGCCAAGATGGAATTTCCCCAGGCCCCCATGGAACAACTGCGCCTGGCCACCGAGGCGGTGTTCAAGAGCTGGGACGGCAAGCGCGCCGTCGACTACCGCAATGCCGCCGGCATCGCCCACGACCTGGGCACCGCCGTCAACATCGTCACCATGGTCTTCGGCAACATGGGCGACACCAGCGCCACGGGCGTGGCCATGACCCGCAACGGCAGCACCGGCGAGAGGATGATCGAGGGCGACTATCTCACCAACGCCCAGGGCGAGGACGTGGTGGCCGGCATCCGCATGACGCGCGACATCACGCAGCTCAAGGAGGAAATGCCGGCCGCTTACGACGAACTGGTGGACATCGCCGAACGGCTCGAAACCCACTACCGTGAAATGCAGGACATGGAGTTCACGATCGAAAACGGCAAACTCTGGATGCTGCAAACCCGCGACGGCAAACGCACCGCCCAGGCGGCCGTCAGGATCGCCGTCGAAATGGCCCGGGAGGGCCTGATCGACAAGGAGGCGGCCGTGCGGCGCGTGGCCCCTGAGCAGGTCGACTTCTTTCTGCATCCCCAGTTCAGCCTGGAATCCATTCAGGTGGCCCAGGAAATGGGGGAAATGCTGGCCAAGGGATTGAACGTCTCTCCCGGGGCCGCCGTAGGCGTGGTGGCCCTGGACGCCGACCTGGCGGAACATTGGGCCCAAAAGGAAGACCGCAGCGTCATTATGGTGCGGCCCGAGACCAAACCCGACGACGTTCATGGCATGCTGGCGGCCAAGGGGATCGTCACCAGCCGCGGAGGGCGCACCAGCCACGCCGCCCTGGTGGCGCGCCAGTTCGGCAAACCGGCCGTCGTCGGCGTGGCCGATCTCAAGATCGACATGGGCAAGCGCGAAATCGCCTTCGGGGAGGACATCATTAAGGAAGGCGACTGGCTCTCGATCGACGGCACCACCGGCAGGATCTACAAGGGGCAGCTCACCACGACGCCGCCGGACATCAAGGACGCCAACCTCATCACCCTGCTGGACTGGGCCGACGACTATCGCCGACTGGGGGTCCGGACCAACGCCGACTACCCGGACGACGCCCGGCGGGCCCGCGATTACGGCGCCCAGGGCATCGGGCTGTGCCGCACCGAACACATGTTTTTCGCGCCCGACCGGCTGCCCCACATCCAGAAGATGATCATGACCGATCTGCCCATCGAGCGGCGCGAGGCGCTGGACGCCCTCCTGCCGTTTCAGCGCGACGACTTTGCCGGGCTTTTCCGGGCCATGCATGGCCTGCCGGTGATCATCAGGCTCCTGGACCCGCCGCTCCACGAATTTTTGCCCAACCATATCGAACTTCTGACCGAGCTCTCCGATCTCAAGATCCGGCTCCAGCACGCCCCCGACCTGCAGGCCATCGACGAACTGCTCAAGCAGTATCGGCGCCAAGAGAGCATGCTCAAGCGGGTCGAGAAACTGCGGGAGGAAAACCCCATGCTGGGCCTGCGCGGCGTTCGACTGGGCATGCTGGTGCCGGAGTTAACCACGATGCAGGTGCGGGCCATTTTCGAGGCCGCCTGCCTGGTCACCCGTGAGGGGCTCGTCGTGCACCCGGAAATCATGATTCCGCTGAGCAGCCACGTCAATGAACTCAAAACCCAGCGCGACATCCTCGAGGCCGAGGCGCATCGGGTCATGGAAGCTCAGCATATGGCGATCGACTATAAATTCGGCACCATGATCGAGATTCCGCGGGCGGCCCTGACCGCCGATCAAATGGCCGGGCACGCCGAATTTTTCTCGTTCGGCACCAACGACCTCACCCAGACGACCTTCGGCATTTCACGCGACGACGCGGAAACCGGTTTTCTGGTGGACTACATGGAAAACGGCATTCTGCCCTACAACCCGTTCACCAACATCGATGAGGACGGCGTGGGCGAACTGATGGCTTTAGCCGTCGAGAAGGGGCGACGGATCAAACCCGAGCTGGTCTGCGGGATTTGCGGGGAACACGGCGGCGACCCCCAATCCATTGCGCTGTGCCACAAGCTGGGGCTCGACTACGTATCCTGCTCGCCCTTCAGGGTGCCGGTGGCGCGGCTGGCCGCCGCTCATGCCGCCTTGAACGACGGGCCCTAAACCACCTTGCGCGATCGATCGACGCCGTGCCGCGGCCGGCTCGGCGCGTGCTTTGCCAAAGGATGGCAGCTCGTGTATAGTGCCAAAATTCATTTTCATATGAGATTTCATCGCCTTAACTATCTGGCCCGTTAAGCCGGCCACCCACCGGAGCTTAAAGCCGCCGACTTGACACCGATTCGCCTGACGCTATTTTCCGGTGGTATAAAGGTGCTCAATTCTCAGTGTAAACCTCTGCGACCCGGGCAGGTTAACATGCACACCATGCCGTTGCATCCTGGTGTCCGGCGGATAATCCATTTGATCCTGGCCATCCTCATTACCGGCCTCCTGAGCGGCGCCGATGCTTTGGCCCTGACACGGGAAGAGCGCATCGCTCAGGCCCGCCGGGACTGGCTGGTCGGCGTAGCCACCGAAGAACGAATCGCCGCCGATCTGGAGCGCTACCGGGGCCTGGACCATACCTCGCAGGAGGTCATTCAACTCTACGAGACCTATCTGGACCGCGTCCGCCGCCTGACCGAGGAAAAACGCCGGATCCTGGAGGCGCTCGAGGATTCAAAAGCTCGCGGCGGTGTTTCGAGCGCCCCGAGGGAAGCGACCCCGGGTCGAGCCGGCCAACCGGCCTACGACCCCCAGATTCTCGAAGACCGAGAACTCGACGAGGCTCAGGCGCTGGATCA
>CAYMAR010000027.1:936-19966 GCA_964388465.1 uncultured Desulfobacteraceae bacterium | reverse complement strand
GACCGTTTCGGGACAGGCGCCATCAAGGTCGGCCGCACGCTGGCGGCTTAACGATGACGATTCCGTAAAAAGTCCGATAGCGGCGTTGCGCGTATCCCTCGTCATTGCGGCGTACTCTCTGTACGCCTTTCCTCGGGATCCGCAAGCCGCATCTAGAACCCTTTACGAAACCATCAGGAAAATGGATGTTATTTGGGCCCTTCGGTCCAGCGGAGAACGATAGCAATGTTTGAGGTTTCGGTATTGGTTCCCCTTTGTCCCGCGCAGGGGAAAGCGGGACACGGGCGGTTTCTTTTGGTTACTTTTCTTAACGTTAAGAAAAGTAATATTCAGCAACGCATAGGCGCGGCCAGAACATTTGGCCCCAGCGTTGGAAGGTTTTAACCAAAACAAGTCGGACGCCTGATCGGTTTTGTATGTGCCTCAAAAATTTCGATCCCGATAGCGATACCGACGCCGATGTTCGTCGACGACCATGACCCCCATGATCCCCCTCACCGTCCGCTCCCACTACGCCCTCATGCAGGGCGCCGCCTCGGTCCGGCAGCTCTGCCGGGCGGCCCGGCAGATGGGCTACGAGCGCCTGGCGTTGACCGACACGGACAACCTCTACGGGCTGTGGCCCTTTCTGGCCGCCTGCCGGCGCGAGGGGCTCCGGCCCATCGTGGGCGCCGAGGTGAGCGATCCGGGAAGCCGGCGGCGGGCGGTCTGTCTGGTGGAGGATGCGCAGGGCTACCGGAATCTCTGCCGCCTCCTGACCCGCCGCCACCTGGATGCCGCCTTCCGGCTGGAAACGACCCTGCCGCCCCTGGCCCGGGGCCTCACCGTGCTGACCGCCGATCCCGGTCTCCTGGAGCCCTGGCATGCGGCCGGCGTCCGGGTGGAGGCCGCCATGCCGCGCCGGCCCCTGTCCGCCGGCCATCCCCTGCGCAAGGCCGCCGCCCGCATGGGGCTCCCGGTGGTGGCCACACCGGACAGCTTCGGTCTGACGCCGGACGATATCAATCGGCATCGGCTGTTGAGGGCCATTGCGGGCCACACGACCCTGGAGCGCCTGGCCCCCGGCGCCACCGCCCCGGCCGATGCCTGGCTGGCCCCGCCGCAGACCTATGCGCAGCGTTTCGCATCCTGCCCCCGGGCCCTGGCGGCCACCCATGAACTGGCCGAACGGTTGACTTTTACCGGCCCGGCCTTCGGCGTCGTCATGCCGCCCTGGTCCGACCGCCGGGGGCGCCCGGCTGCGGAAGCCCTGCGGACAGCCGCCTACCGCGGGGCGGAAAAGCGCTACGGCCGCGAGCTGCCGGAGCCGGTCGTCGAGCGCCTGGAGCACGAACTGCGGATCGTGGCCGAGATGGGATTCAGCGCCTATTTCCTGGTCGTGCGGGACATCGTGCGCCGCAGCCCCCGCACCTGCGGCCGGGGATCGGGCGCGGCCTCCTTGATCGCTTACAGCCTGGGCATCACCAATGTCTGCCCGCTGAAGCACAACCTCTATTTCGAGCGCTTCCTCAACCCGGGCCGCCGCGATCCGCCCGACATCGACGTGGATTTCGCCTGGGACGAGCGCGACGACGTCCAGCAGGCGGTGCTGTCCCGTTTCAAGGGGCACGCCGCCATGGTGTGCAACCACGTGCTGTTCCAGCCGCGCCTGGCCGTGCGCGAAACCGCCAAGGTTTTCGGGCTGAGCGAAAGCGAGATCGCGCGGGTCACCCGGCGTCTGCCCTGGTACTGGCGTGTCGAAACACCGGCGGCCGAACTGATCACGGCCGTTCGGGCGCGCCCCGAGGCCCGGGCCCTCGACTTCCCGCCGCCCTGGCCGGAGATCCTCTCCCGGGCCCAGGGCCTGATCGGCACCCCCCGCCACCTCGCGGTGCATTCCGGCGGCGTGGTCATCACCCCGGATCCCATCGACAGCTACGTTCCGGTGGAGCGGGCCCCCAAGGGCGTGCCCGTCATCCAGTGGGAAAAGGACGCCACCGAGGACGCCGGACTGGTGAAGATCGATCTGCTGGGCAACCGCAGCCTGGGGGTCATCCGGGACGCCGTGGCCAACGTGCGCGCCAACGGCGAAGCCCTGGAAGAAGATCGCTGGGCACCGGAGGACGACTTCGCCACCCAGCAGGCGGTGGGCCGGGGACAGACCATGGGCTGCTTCTACATCGAGAGCCCGGCCATGCGGCTGCTGCAGCAGAAGGCCGGGGTCGGCGATTTCGAGCACCTCGTGATCCACAGCAGCATCATCCGCCCGGCGGCCAACGCGTTCATCCAGGAATACCTGCGCCGGCTGCACGGTGCCCCCTGGGACCCCATCCACCCGTCGCTGGCCGACGTGCTCGACGAAACCTTCGGAATCATGGTCTACCAGGAGGACGTCTCGCGCACGGCCGTGGCCCTGGCCGGTTTTTCGCACGCCGAGGCCGACCGCCTGCGCAAGGTCATGTCCAAAAAGGACCGGGCGTTTCACCTGGAAGACTTTCGCACGCGGTTTTTCGCCGGGGCCCAGGCGCGTCGGATCCCGGCGGACATTACCCGGGCCGTGTGGGACATGATCATGAGTTTCAGCGGCTATTCCTTCTGTAAGCCGCACAGCGCCTCCTATGCCCAGGTGTCCTTCCAGGCGGCCTACCTCAAGGTGCACCACCCGGCCGCGTTCATGGCGGCGGTGATCAGCAACCAGGGCGGGTTTTACAGCACCTTCGCCTATGTGTCCGAAGCCCGGCGGCTGGGGCTGGCCATCCGGCCGCCGGACGCCAACCGCAGCCAAGCGCGTTGGCAGGGGCGCTTTCGCGCGATAAGGGTCGGGCTGCAGGCCGTAAAAGGCCTGAGCGTCGCCACCCGCGAACGCCTGCTGGCAGCCCGGCTTCGGGGCGCCTTTCGCAACATGGAGGATTTTCTTCAACGGGCCCGGCCGGACGAGGCCGAGGCGCGCGCGCTGATCCACGCCGGGGCCCTGGATCGACTGGCGCCCGGGGTTTCCCGGGCGGGGCTCATGTGGTCGCTGGCCCGCTGGCAGCGCCGGCGGAAAACGCCCGCCCGGCAGGGGCGGCTGTTCGCCCCGCCGTCGGAGCGCGGGCACCCGGCGTTTCCGCCCGACGACCCGCTTACCCGGCTGCGGCGCGAATTCGCGGTCCTGGGGTTTTTGTGCGACCGCCACCCGATGAGCCTCTACCAGGCCGTGCGGGAAAGGGCCGGTACGGTCGTGGCCGCAGCGATCGCCGGACATTTGGGTCGCCGGGCGCGTTTTGCGGGGTGGCTCGTGGCGGGCAAGGTCGTCCACACGAAGCACGGGGACCCGATGGAGTTTCTGACATTCGAGGACGAGACCGGCATCGTCGAGACCACCTTTTTTCCGGCCGTCTACCACCGCTTCTGCCACATGCTCGATGGGGGTCGTCCCTACCTTTTAACAGGCCGGGTGGAGCAGGACTGGGGGGCGGTCACCCTGACCGTCGACCGCGTGGCGCCGCTGCCGCCGCTGTCGGAGAGGTTGCGGGCGGAGGGCGTCCGGCCGGATCGGGGGGGCGGCACCGAAGCCGCGGCCTCAGCGATGCCGGGGGCGGCCGCGGGAAAAGACCGCCGGCCGGGTTTGGATTTGAATTGACACGCCGGGGAAAATCCGTAGGCTGAGGAAAGCCCGGCAGGCCGCCGGATGGCCATCGTCGTTTCAGCGCCGCCTGTCGGCGGCGGCGAAAACCCCATTCACCCCGCGAGGAGAGGATATGAAATCATTGCATCGACTTATTGGGCTGGCCGGGTCGCTGGTGGCCATGGCGCTGCTCGCGGCTTGTGCCGCCCCGATCACTTACCCCGTGCGCATCACCTATACCGGACAGGCACCGATCGCGTCGGAGAACGTCGGTCGGGTCGGCCTCCAACTGCTTGAAGACGGGCGCGGCCGCGAGGATGCCTACTGGGTCGGCCGGCGGGAAGTCGGTGCCGGCGGCTACGAGCGCTATGTGTCCAGCCCGGACGACGTCGCCCTGTCGGTCAGTGACGCCCTGGCCGAATTGCTGCAACGCAAGGGCCTGGAAGTCGCACAGATCAAGGGCTGGAACTTTACCCCCGAGGACATGCTGGCCCGGGCCGGGGACCGGGACTACCTCATTGGCGGGACCATCCGCCGATTCAACTGCGAGGCCGAGAAAAACCTGATGCACACGCGCCTGGTGATGGAAATCGAGCTGGAACTCCAACTGGGGCGGGTCGGCCGCAAGAGCGTGGATCGCCGTCCGGTGGACATCCGCATGGAGCGTGTGGCGCCGACGTTCGGGCCGGACGATTTCCAGCAGTACATCAACGAAATCCTGGCGCAGGTGCTGGAAAAAGGCCTTCGGGACATCCCCTGAGAAGGGCCGGGGCCGGCTTACACCACGTTCTGCAGGCACCCTCTGACCTGGTTGAAAAGGGCCGGGGAGAGGGCCAGGAGCTGAACATCGCCGGCATCGCCCTCCAGGTATTCGGCGATGGGAAACATCGTGCCGTCCATGCGCATGAATTTCCCGCCGGCCGCCTCCATGATCACCCGCACCGCCGCCAGATCCTGATAGGATTCATGGGCGATCAACGCCGCTTCGGCACGCCCCATGGCCACATAGCAGATGTGCGCCGTGGTGCAGCCCAGGTTCAGCTGTTTCCCCGGGAAGGTGCTGCGGTAGTACTGGTGAAAGCGTGAAAAGTTGAGCAGCACGCTTTCGTCATTGATGCTGTCCTGCGAGGACACCTGGATGCGGGCATCGCCGCGGTGAGCGGCCTGGCCGGCGCGGGCATAAAAAAGGTCCTCCGTGGCCGGCATGTAGCAGTAGCCGAACACGGGCCAGAAGTTTTCCAGCAGGGCCACGGACATGCCCCAGATGGGGATCCCCGCCATGAAATTGGACATGCCGTCCAGCGGATCAAACACCCACACGTAGCGCCGCGCCTCGTGGGTGTAGCCGTCGTCCGGCTGCTGACCGTCGAAAAGCTGATGTTCGGGAAAGCGCTGGCTGAGGGCCTCCTGAAAATAATGATTGAGCTGCAGTTCGGCTTCGGTTCCCAGGGCCCGGTCGAATTTCACCTCGGGCACCCCCCGGCCGTAAAAATTCAGGGCTTTCGCGCCGGCACTCAGGATGGTTTCGCGGGCAAAGGCTTCGAGTTCTTCGACGGCAACATGTTTATGGTCCAATCGGCCCTCCTTGCGGAATGTTATCGTTGATGGACGGGCGCCGTGGTCAGCGCGCATCAGGCAAGCCCAACGTGTTTTCCTCCATAGTATATCCACCTGGCCGGATCAAGACGGCGGCCGCGGGTAGCGGCGAACGGAGTTGACATCAACCGGATCGGGTTTAGGTTGACGTAGCAATTTAATGATCGTTATCAATTGGTTTAATCTAAAAGTGGAGGTTTATCTAATGGCATTTGAAACGCGCGAGGAAGTCCTCGAAAAAGTCCTTGAGATGCCCAAGCCGCTTTGTCCGCACTGCAGCAAGGAAATGAGCATCTGGGAGGTGCCGCCGGTTAACATCGGTGATGGGCTGGGCTGGGGCACCCCTTATCTGTTCATCTGTTTCAACGACGAGTGCCCCTCTTATGTCAACGGATGGGAGCACATGGAGGAAACCTATGCGCACAAGGCGTCCTATCGCTGCATGAATTATCCCGGATCGGACACGTTTGAATTCATGCCCGTTTTCAGCCCGATGGGCGGGACCGGGCAGATGATCGACGACCAGGTGCTGGCCCAGGAGGAAGCGCTTAAAGCCGCCATCAAGAAGGGCTTCAACATCCTGGCCACCTGCTATGTGGACAAAGACGGCCCCACGATTCTGCGGATCCTTCTGGACCCCACCGAACCTTCCCGGGTGCGGATCAAGGCGGCGGAAATGCTGGGTGACATCGGAGAACTGGATGCCATCGAACCGCTGCGCAACCTCAAGGTCGGCAACGCCCTGGTCCAGGAAAAGGTGGACGCGGCCGCCAAAAATATCCAGCAGCGCCTCTTTGTCCGTGAATGTCCGTTCTGTGCGGAAATCATCAAACAGCGCGCCAAGATCTGCAAGCACTGCGGTCAGGACGTGGCGGGCAAGTAGAACGCCGGCACGAACTCGCGAAAAATTTGCCGGGGGGGGGGCGCTATCAACGCGGCCCGCGCCGGCTTTTTTATGGGCGGGCGATGTGGACGTTCTCCCGGTCATAGGTGCGGAATATACGTTTTTCCCGCTCAAGGCGCTCCGGCGGATAGGGGATGGGCGTATGTGCGGCCATCTGTCTTTCCGCCTCGCGGGCGTCCGGAATGGCCGCCATCTGATCGGCGCTCCGCCGGCCGGAAACGGTGTCCAGAACGATGGCGTCGCGGCCGTCCGAAACAACGGCCAGCGGAATCTGATCGGTGCCGTATATCCGAGCGGCCGAAACGATCTCCCTTTCGCACGATCCCAGCGATCCGGGCGCGCATTTGACGGCCATGAACGGTCGCGGCGGCTGCCCCGCCATCACCAGCAAATCGATCCGCGAGCGATAGACTTCCCCGGCCACATCGATTTCAAGTGGGGCGTCCCTAAGGATGGCGGCCTTGCGATAGCCTTTGTGCTCCACCAGGTAGCGGGCCACCGCCTGCCGGTTGGCCTCGGCGCCGACATCGGGGATCTCCTGGCCTGTCAGGTAGTCTTGCACGTCATGCTCCGTCGGGGTCGGCGTTGTCGAATGTTCCCTCGGCGGCCTGCCGGCGCCGCCATTCCTCCAGGGCCGGTGTTTGAAGGCGGGGGGCGTCGGCCCATAGTCCCTCGAGGTCGTAAAAGCGGCGCACCGGGTCGTAGAAAATGTGGATGATCACGTCGCCGTAATCCATCAGGACCCAATGGCCTTCCTTCAGGCCCTCGATCCGCAGGGCCTGTTTGCCCTGTTGTTTCAACGCCACCTTGATATGCTCGGCAATGGCCATGACCTGGCGATTGGACCGTCCGCTGCAGACGATGAAGGCATCCGCCAGCGAAGTCAGCGCTTGGACTCCCAGGATGACGACGCTTTCCGCCTTCTTGCCCAGAACGGCGCGGACATAGGTGTCCAGTTGCGGTGACGGTTTGACACTCATCGGTAGAGTCCCTTGGCCTCGATGTAGGCCTGAACAGGGGGCGGCACCAGGTAGTCGATACGGCGCCCCTGCCGAATCAGTTCGCGGATACGGGTGGATGATATCGCCATGGGTGTCACGTTGAACGTGAAGATCGGCTGTTTTTCGCAATGCTCGTAGCAGGGTGTTTCCATGGTGCACGCATACCCCGCAAGTTCCCCGCTGCCCATCAGGGCTTCGATGGCGTTATCCAGCGAGGGACGGACCTGACCCTCCGGCGCCGGGCGGTTGATAACGATCGAAGGGACGATGTGCAGCAGATCTTCGTACGCTTTCCAGGTGCTGATTTCATTAAAGGCGTCGATGCCCATGATGAGGTAGACCCAGACTTTGGCCGGGAGCTTCTTCCGGAAAGCGCAGACGGTGTCGATGGTGTAGGAGGGGCCCTGGCGCTTCAATTCGATGTCCGAAACCCGCAGCACGGGGAGATCTCCCGTGGCCAGCCGCACCATTTCCAGGCGGTCTTCCGGGGTGGCGATATCGCTGCGTTGCTTGTGGGGCGGTATCGCCGCGGGGATCAGATAGACCGCATCCAACCCGAAGCCCTCCTGGATTTCGACGGCCGCCCGCAGGTGGCCGAGGTGGATCGGGTCGAACGTGCCCCCGAGTATGCCGATTTTGCTCAACATTATTTCAGGGTTTCATTGGTGAGCACCAGGTTATCGCGGTGGATGACCTCGTCGTAGGGCTTTTCACCCAGGCAGTCCGCGATGTCGCCGGAGCGCATCCCTTTGATTTTGTTAATATCGCCGGCGCTGTAATTCACCAGGCCGTTGCCCAGCACCTGGCCGTCCGGCCCGGCGAACTGAACCGGGTCACCCACGTTGAACTGGCCGCTCACGGCGGCGATCCCGCTGGGCAGCAGGCTTTTGCCACCGGTGGTCAGCGCCCGCGCGGCTCCGCCGTCGATCCGGATGACCCCTTTGGGTTTGAGCGAGAAGGCCAGCCAGCACTTGCGGCTCGACAGACGCGCGGTTTTGGGTTTGAAAAAGGTGCCCGTGGGGCGCCCTTCGAAGATATCCGCCAGCACGCCGTCCTTCTTTCCGTTGGCGATGATCATGGGGACGCCGGCCGCAGTGACCTTGCGGGCGGCCTTGATCTTGCTGCGCATCCCGCCGGTGCCCAGCGCGCCGGCAATCTCGCCGGCATAGCGCTCGATTTCCCGGCCGATGGTGCTGATGAGGGTCAGCAACTCGGCATCCTGGTGGGTGCGGGGATCGCGGTCGTAGAGCCCGTCGATATCCGTCAAATTGATCAGGATGTCCGCATCCATCAAAAGCGTGATCACGGCGGCGAGGTTGTCGTTGTCCCCGAAACGGATTTCATCCACCATGACGGTGTCGTTTTCATTGATGATCGGGAGGACGCCCCAGTCCAACAGGGTGTTCAGGGTGTTGCGCGCGTTCAGGTAGCGTTTGCGGCTGGTCATGTCCTCGGCGGTCAGCAGTATTTGCGCCACTTTTTTCCCGTGCCGGGCCAGCGCTTTCTCCCAGGTCAGGATCAGGCCGGCCTGTCCCACCGCGGCAACCGCTTGCCGGGCCGGGATCGCCTCCGGGCGCCTGTCGATCGCCAGCTTGCGCACCCCGGCCGCCATGGCGCCCGAGGAAACCAGGATCACCTCCTGACCGCTGCGCTCGAGCTGCATTATCTGATGGCTCAGCGCGTCGATGACTGGCAGGTTGAGGCCCTCCGGGCAGGTCAGCACGTTGCTGCCGACCTTCACGACGATGCGGCGCAGACTGAATTTTTCAGGCGGTTTCGAGGTCTTCATCGGCGCGTTCCAGAAGCTGAACGATTTGGGATTGCAACGGGTCCAGACCCTCGGCGTTGCGGGCCGATATCGCCAGGGTGTCTATATCCGGCGCCTGATCCCGGAAGCGCCGCGCGTTGGCCGCGGCCTCGGGCCGGTCGCACTTGTTGAGAACCACCAGCAAAGGCTTGTGTGCCAGTTCGGGCTTGAACAGGGCCAGTTCCTTCTGTACCGTATTGAACGCCGCCAGAGGATCGTCCGGATCGATGGCGGCGATGTCGATCAGATGCACCAGGACCTTGGTGCGTTCGATGTGGCGCAGGAAGCGGTGGCCCAGCCCGGCCCCCTGATGCGCGCCCTCGATCAGTCCCGGGATGTCCGCCACGACGAAGGGCTCGCTCCAGCCGGTCTCGACCACACCGAGGCAGGGATGCAACGTTGTAAAAGGATAGTCACCGACTTTGGGGCGGGCGGCGGACATGGCGCGAATGAGCGTCGATTTGCCGGCATTGGGCAGGCCGACGAGGCCGACGTCGGCCAGCAGCTTGAGCTCGAGTTTGAGCGAAAGAAACGCCCCGGGTTCACCGGGCTGGGAATGGCGCGGGGCACGGTTGGTCGAGGATTTGAAGCGGTTGTTGCCGAGTCCGCCGCGACCGCCGTGCGCCACGACATAGCGCTCGCCCGCGCCGGTCAGGTCTTTGAGCAATGCGCCGGTTTCCGCATCGCTCACCAGGGTCCCCGGCGGCAGTTCGATGATCAGATCGTCGCCGTTGCGCCCGGTTTTCCGCTGGCCCTGGCCGTGCCCGCCGTTGGGGGCCCGGAACTGCCGCTTGTATTGAAACTGTTGAAGGGTGCGCTTGCGCAGGGTGGTGACGAGGACGACATCACCCCCTTTGCCCCCATCGCCGCCGTCCGGGCCGCCCCGCGGAACGAATTTTTCCCGGCGGAAGCTTACGCAGCCGCGGCCCCCGTCACCGGATTGAACGGTAATGGTGGCTTCGTCAATAAATTTCACTCGGCATGAACGCTGACTTTTTTGCGCGAACGCCCGAAGCGTTCGTAGGCGACGATACCGTCGACTTTGGCGAAAAGGGTGTAATCCTTGCCCATGCCGACGTTTTCACCGGGATGGATCCGGGTGCCCAACTGGCGTACCAGAATATTGCCGGCCCGCACCTGCTCGCCGCCGTAGCGTTTGATTCCCCGCCGCTGGCCGTTGCTGTCGCGGCCGTTCTTGGAGCTACCCCCAGCTTTTTTGTGTGCCATTGTATGATTCCTTAAGCGTTCGTGTCATCGGCCGTTGGATCTCAATTGGCCTGGATGCTGTCGATTTTTACCGCGGTGTAGGGCTGCCGGTGACCCTGCTTGCGCCGATAGCGTTTGCGGCGTTTGTACTTGAATACAATGATTTTTGAAGCTTTGCCCTGTTCGACGATGTGGCCGGTGACCGCGATATTGTCGAGGTGGGGGGTGCCGACCTGAAGATTTTCACCATCGGAAAACAGCAGGACGTCATCGAAGGCGATCTCGGCGCCGACATCGCCGGCGAGTTTTTCCACCCGCAGGACGTCGCCCTCCTGAACCCGGTATTGTTTTCCGCCTGTTTTGACCACAGCGTACATGAAGGCCTCCTTTATTCCCTCGGGCCTAATAATGGCGGCCCAGGGACATGTCCGGTCGCAATGGGTACCATGAATCTTGGCTTTAAAACCCGACAATATTACTTTACGAAAACCAATTGTCAAGCAAAAAAACCCGTGTCTCGTTTTTGATGGCCAGGAGGCCAAGCGCCTGATATCATTGGGCTCCAATTCAAACACCCGTGAGGGCGTCGAAAGCCGTGCCCGACGGGATGAATCACAGGAGTTCGATCGGCGCCATGCCAAGGACACACGACCGGCAATCTTGGGCGGCCACGCTCTGGCCTGAAACATCGGAGGGCGACGCCGCCCCCTCCCTGATCGTCGAGGAGCCGCTCGCCATTCGGGTCCAGGGCCAACCCTTCGTGGTGGTCATGCGCACGCCCGGGGAGGAAAAGGCCCACACGGCCGGGTTGTGCCTGGCCGAGGGCGTCATCGACATGCCGGATGACATCGTCAACCTGGCCCTCTGCGACGGTCCCGCCAGCAACACGGTGACGCTCACCCTGACGGCCGCCGCGGCCGCCCGCTTCAAGACCCGGGACCACCGGCGGGCACAGATCAGCCAGACCGGTTGCGGCCTGTGCGGCAAGGAACTGATCGATGATCTCTACCGGGATCTGCGTCCCCTGCCGGACGGCCCTGTCCTGGACGCCGCCGCGGTCGCCAGAAGCCTGGATGCGCTCGAGCGGCACCAGCCCCTGCGGGCGGCCACCCGCGCCGCCCACGCCGCCGCCCTTTTCGACCGGCAGGAAGGGCTTCTGGCCGTGGCCGAAGACGTCGGGCGCCACAATGCCCTCGACAAGGTCATCGGCCGCCTTTTCCTGGCCCGCGACCTGGACCGGATCGGCTTCCTCGTGATGTCCTCGCGACTCAGCTACGAACTCGTGCAGAAGGCCGCCCGCGCGCGTATTGCCGTCATCGTGGGCATTTCCCGCCCCACCAGCCTGGCCGTGTCCCTGGCGGACCGACTCAACATGACGCTGGCCGCGCGGGCGCCCAAGGACGGACTGATGATCTTTACTGGGAATCATCGGCTGGCCGGCCCGGCCGTCGCGTCATCGGACGGAGTCTGACCGGCGGTCGACCCCCAAAAAAAACTCCGCCCCTCGAACGCGAGGCGGAGCTTTTCTGCGTATGGATTAGGGATGCGCCGTTAGGCGCCGACTTCTTCCTTGACCCCCACGGCCATTTTGTAGAGGACCGTCAGCACCAGGGCGCCGATGGCGTAGACGCCGATGGTGATGATGACTTCCGGCAGGGTCGGCATGTACTCGTTGACTTCGTGCAGCGGGTTGGGCACGAAACCGGCCGAGATCAGGCCGAGCCCCTTGTCGATCCAGGCGCCGATGAAAAGCATGGCGCAGGCCACGGCCAGCACCCCCTCGTTGCGCCGCGTCACCGTCGGGATCAGCAGGATGAGGGCCAGCACCATCAAGGCCATGGACGTCCACATCCAGGGCACCAGGACACCGTGACCGTGCAGCCCGGCAAAGAGGTAGGTGATGTGGTCCATGTGGCCCGGAATGTTGCTGTAGTAGGCCACGAAGAGCTCACAGCCGAAGAAGAACAGGTTGGCGATGAGGGCGTAGGTGATGATCTTGGCCAGGGTCTGGATCTGCTGCCGGCCCGGATCGAAATGGGTCACCCGCCGGATGAGGAGGCACAGCAGGACCAGCAGGGCCGGACCGGCGGCAAAGGCCGAGGCCAGAAAGCGCGGGGCCAGGATGGCCGTCAGCCAGAAATGGCGCCCGGGCAGACCGCAGTATAAAAACGCTGTGACCGTGTGAATGCTGACCGCCCAGGGGATCGACAGATAGATCAAGGGCTTGACCCAGTCGGGGTAATGGGTGCCGTTGCGCTCGGCCTGCAGGACGTTCCAGCCCACAACGAGGTTTAGGAACAAATAGCCGTTCAGCACGACCGTGTCCCAGAAAAGCACCGAGTGGGGCGATAAATGAATCCAGACGTTGAGAATCCGGCCCGGCTGCCCCAGGTCGACGATGACACTCAGCAGACAGACGATCAGGGCCGCGATGGCCAGAAACTCGCCCAACACGGTGATCCGCCCGAAGGCCTTGTAATCGTGCAGATAATAGGGCAGAACCACCATCACGCCGCCAGCGGCCACACCCACCATGTAAGTCAGCTGGGCGATGTAGAAGCCCCAGGAGACGTCCCGGCTCAGCCCGGTGATGCCCAGGCCGAACTTCAGCTGCCACAGATAGACCCCGAAACCCACCCCGATCAGGCCCAGCAGCAGGGTCATCCATGCGTAGTATCTCTTGTCGCCTTTGATTGCATATTCTAGCATAGCTACCTCATATGATGTAATAAACCGCAGGGCCGGTCCCTAAGGACACCTTGCGGCGAATGGTGTAATGTTCGCGCAGGACTTCCCGGATGGAAGATTCCGGATCGGCCAGATCGCCGAAAACGATCGCCCCCTCGGAGGCTTCCACGCAGGCCGGCTCCAAACCCTCGGCCAGCCGCTCGACACAGAAGTTGCACTTCTCCACCACGCCCTTGCTGCGGGTCGGCCACTTGAGGTTGGTCTCCTGGATGAACGGCCGGGGGTCGCGGAAATTGAAGCTGCGCGAACCGTAGGGGCAGGCGGCCATGCAAAAGCGGCAGCCGATGCAGCGGTGAAAATTCATGATCACGATGCCGTCATCGCGTTTGTAAGTCGCCTCGGTGGGACAGGCCCGGCAGCAGGGCGGCTCTTCGCAGTGGTTGCAAAGCACCAGAAAGGGCCGGTGATCGATCTCCTCGGCCATATAGTTGGAACCCCTGTCCGGAAAGGCATTGTGGTAATGCGTCTCCCAGATCCACTTGATCTCGTGGCGCTTGGCCACCTTCTCCCCAACGATTTCAGGGTCGAAGAAGGGCACGTTGTGGACCTTGTGGCAGACCTCGCACAGGTGTTCGGCGAGTTCGTGATCGATCTTGGTTGTATCGATGACCATGCCCCACTGCTTGGCCGTCCGGGCCTTGTCCCCCTTGCGGGTAAAGGGTTGCGGCCCCTGATCGGCCGCCAGAACGCCGGCGGTCGATGCCGCACCCACGCCCAGCGCGGCGATACCGGCGATTTTGAGAAATTGTCTACGGCTGTCTTCCATCACTCGGTCTCCTTCGGATTATTGATGTGGCAATCCCAGCAGTAAGGTTCGATGGATGCATACTGGTGGCAGCGCTCGCAGAATTCGGTATAGTTCGAGTGGCAGTCCAGGCAGGTATTGGACAGGCTCATATTGTATTCCTTACCGTCGGGGGTGACGTAGATCCGTTCGCCTTTGAGGACCACGGCGTCCCGCCACTCATCCAGCAGCTGCATGTGGTTGGCCTTCATCCAGGCCGTGTCGCGCACGCAGACCTCGGCCTTCTTGGCTTTCTCGGTCAGAACCACCTCGGGGGCAGGGGTCTTGGGAACAAACATATTGTACCAGAACGGGCTCGTCGCTGCGACGATGAATATCACTATGCCCGCGATAATCTTGCCTTTATCATTCATCAGCCTCATCCTCCCTTCCCGGTAGGGGCTCTCCGCGCAGATCGGTCTCGCGTTCCTTTTCGCCCGGCAGGATCAGGGCGTTGCCCACCAGTTCATGCACGCCGGTGACGTCCGCCCCGGTCTCCCAGTAGTTCATCAGATCGGGCAGGGCGGCGCGGTCGATGGCGCAGACACAGGCCAGCATGTTGACATCGTGTTTTTGATTCATGTGTTTGACGGCATTGGCCCGCGGCAGGCCGCCGCACATCCGGAGTTCCATGTCTTCCCCGGCATTCAGGCCGGAGCCGCTGCCGCAGCAGAAGGTGTTCTCGCGAATCGTGCTGGCCGGCATTTCGTAGAAATTTTTAGCCACATGTTTAATGACGTAGCGCGGCTCTTCCAGCATCCCCATGCCGCGGGACGGGTTGCAGGAGTCGTGAAAAGTCAGCCGAAGGTTGTCGTTGCGGCTGGGATCGAGATCCAGCTTGCCGTGTTTGATCAGATCGGCGGTAAACTCCGCAATATGGACCATCTTGGTGGAGGCCGCGTTCTCGAATTTGGTCCCGGTGATCGGGTTGACCGGGGCCTCGAGGTGGTCGGCCGGTCCGTTCATGGTGTCCATGTACTGGTGGATCACCCGCCACATATGGCCGCACTCGCCGCCGATGATCCATTTGACGCCCAGGCGTTTGGCCTCGGCGTACATCTTGGCGTTCAGGCGCTTCATGGTCTCGTGCGAGGTGAAGAAACCGAAATTGCCGCCTTCCGAAGCGTAGGTGCTCCAGGTGACATCCAGGCCGTACTTCTCCTTGAGAAAGTGAAACAGCATGAGATAACCCATGCAGGTATAGGTGCCCGGATCGGCGAAGACATCCCCCGAGGGTGTGATGAACAGGATGTCGGCGCCCTTCTTGTTGAAGTTGGGCATGACGTTCACGCCGGTGATGTCCTCGATATCTTCGACGAAAAACTCGAGCATGTCCTTGAAGGCGTGGGGCTGAATGCCGAGGTGGTTGCCGGTCATGTAGCAGTTGGACACCGGCGTGGCGATCCAGTCGATGTTGAGCCCCAGCAGGTTGAGCAGTTCCCGGCCCATGATGGTGATTTCGGCCGTGTCGATGCCGTAGGGGCAGAACAGCGAGCAGCGCCGGCATTCGGAGCACTGGAAGAAATAGTACCACCACTCCTTGAGCACCGCGAGGGTCATCGGCCGGGCGCCGGCCACGCGGCCCAGGATCTTGCCGGCCGTGGTGAAGTCGTTGCGGTAGACCGAACGCAGCAGCTCGGCCCGCAAGACCGGCATGTTCTTGGGGTCGCCGGTGCCGATGAAATAGTGGCATTTGTCGGAGCAGGCCCCGCAGCGCACGCAGATGTCCATGAAAACCTTGAAGGAGCGGAATTTTTCCAGGCGTTCCTTCATGCCTTTATGGAGGATCTCCTGCCAGTTGTCGGGCAGCAGCCAGTCCTCCTCCATGGGGTTCCATTTGCGGGCGTTGGGCGCCGAGAGGGTTTCCATGCTCTTGGGGTTGGCCGAATAGCAGTACATCCCCGGTCGGATATCGATCGGGGTGTCCATCCAATCCGTGCCTCCGGCCGGTCGATGATCTAAACTGCTGAACAGCTCATCGTTCTTGGGTAGGTCACTCATTCGCGTTTACTCCTTTTTTTCCACGGGCAGTTCCGCCTCGATCATTTTCTCTCTGAAATCGTCTTCGTATTCGTCGTAGGTGTGCACCTTTACGGGGTAGTTCCATGGATTCACGTGACGCACGGCCCGGCTGTTGTTGGCCAGGTTACGGGATGGACTCAGGAAAATGCCGCCCAGGTGCATCAGTTTGCTCCAGGGGAAATACGCCAGCAATACGCTGACGAAGAACATATGGATATAGAAAATAGCGCCGACCTCCTTCATCTTGGCCAGGGCCGGCAACTGAAACGTCGTCAGGCCGTAGGTGATCTCTTTGGCCGTGGCCACATCGACTTTGATGAAATAGCGCATGATGATGCCGCTCAGGACGATGCCGATGATCAGAAACAGGGGAAAATAATCGTTGGCCAGCGAGATGTAACGGACGTTGGCGATGTAAAGCCGCCGGATGAAGAGGTAGAGCACGGCGGCCAGCAGGACAAAGCTCGACAGCGAAATCGTGGGCTGACCGATTTGAACGAAGTTGTCGATGGTTTCCAGGATCTCGAAGGGCAGGGGCAGGGGATCCAGGAAGAAACGGGCATGGCGCAGGAGCACCACCAGGAAGGTGTAGTGAAACGCCAGCGCCGCCACCCACAGAAAAACCTCCAGATCGTAGGCGATGCGGCCGTCCGGGTTGACTTTCAGCTTGGTGTTCCGAAAGAGGGACCGGAAGGTGACCACTTCCAGGAACATCCGCGCCACGACGCCGGCGGTGGTAAAGGGGCTGTCGATCTTGTTCTGCGGCAGCCAGTCCAGGGTTTTGGCCTGGCCGGCGGTCGTGGGAATACGGAACGGCACGGTCGATCGGGCCCAGTTCAGCATGCGCATGACGAAGCCGACGAAAAAGACCACCACCGCCGCATAGGGCAGAATCACCCCGAACAGAAGCTGGAGACCGAAGACGTCGCTCCCGATCCAGGCGATCAGCGCCAGGATACACACGGCAAAAAAGGGATACAGATACTTACCATTCATGGACCTTTACCTCGCTTTTGGATCCCGATCCGCAACGGCGGCGGTTCAAACCGAAGCACCCGTTAGCGGAGGGCTTGCGCCGGAGGCGGCCGGGACCTTCCATCTGAACCTGCATTTCCGTCTCATCCGGGATCGGCGTTAATAATTAACGTTTTAAAATCACTCTGAAATCCCGGTATCTGGCTGGTCTTCGGTATTTTCGCGAACCAGCCCGGCCCGTGCAAAGGCACGATAAATCTTGCTTTGTTCTTCCGTGGCCTTGAGGTGGTAGATCTTCTCGCGGCAACGGACAAATATGTCGAAGGCGATCAGCAGCAGGTGGTCGATGCGCTGTTCAAATACCTGCAATTCGCGACGATCTTGTGGATTTTCGATTTCATTAGCGAGATGGGTGCGCAGGATGGATTTAAAGTCGAGGATGAAGGCCGTGGCCTGGGAGGGGGTAAACATGGTCTGGACGGCGCGAATGCGAATCAGCGGGTCCAGGAGGGTGGTCAGCTCTTCGGGCGGCGCGTCCCGGAGCAATGCATCCAAAAGGGCTTCCATGCTGCGCCGGGCCGTGCCCCCCACGGGGTTGGTAAAGGCGTCCGGATTGGCTTTGAGAAAACGGGCGGTATCCTTGGGGTATGTTCCGCTCAGGACCTCGAACCACTGGGTCAGAATTTGTTTCTTGTGTTTGACGATGGGTTTCTCAAGCCTCATCAGAGGGCGGCTCCGGTACATCGCGATTCCAAGGGGCCAGCCCCTCGAAAGCGGCCATATTCTCCCTTTGGCATGGTTGCGTGTTCGTTGGGAAAACCGGTAGATGCTACCGATTTTCGAAGGAAAATTCTATAATCGAGATGGGTTTGGCTGTCAAGGAGATTCGAAGCAATCTCGATAACTTAGTTTCGCCTTGCCGAAAATTGTACTCTTATCCTAAGAGTCGTTCATCCGGCCTCCGGATGGGTTGTCGCCCGGTGGCGCGAGCTGCGGGGGGGCGGATTCAGGCGGTTGCCGATGAGGCGTTCTCTCACCGCCGGCCAAACCTTGTGCGGGGCGCCGTCCGATGGCGGCCTGTCAACGGGCTTGACGAATCCGGTGTCTGCCTGCCAAGGAAAACAACATGCGGCGGCCCCTGGCCGACCGCGAAAACCGGCGGTCCATGGGCCGTGGCCTCAATTGCGATAGATTCGAACCGATTAGCGCCCTGTCACGCACGGCCCGGCGGGGACGCAAAAACGGCACGATTCCTGCTTCCGGTAAGGTTGAAGGCGAGCGCACCCGATGTGTTGCCCCCTGTTCCTTTTCCCCCATTTCCCGCCCGAAACGATCCGGATGCTTGCCTGCGATTGCCAACACCAGGAGGTTCGTTATGGGTCGGTTCGCCCGCGAGAAACAAACCGTCAAATATCCCTACGTCAGCGGTGACGACAATTTAATGGTGTCGACGACGCCGCAGCTGGAAGGGTATCGGATCGAGCGCTACATCGGCGTGGTGTTCGGCGATGCCGTGTTCGACGCCGCCTTTTCCAAAATCGAAGCCCATTTTGCCCGCGATCGGGCCGTGGCCGTCCATAGCATGGTCCGCAAGGCCCGTGAAATCGGGGCCAACGCGGTGGTCGGATTGAGTTTCAACTGCGGGTCTTTCCAGCGCCAGGGGTCCAAACGTGGCATCTGTACGATCTCGGCCTATGGCACGGCGGTGAAGGTCCGAAACCAGGGTGGACGGCTGCGGGTTCCCGCGGCCGGTCAGTCCGGCACCCGGTAGCCGGCTTTCCAGTCTTGGGCGCCTCTCTGCTGGTAGTCGGCCAAGGCCTTGTAAAAGGCCCCCACGGCCAGTTCGGCGCAATGAAAATGGTCGGGCGGGAGGCTCTGGAGGAACGCGGCGACCATCTCCGGTTTTAAATTCCAGGCCGCCGCCACCGTGTGGCCCTCCACCATCGCAGCCACCGCATTGGCACAGGCATTGGTGTGGAGGCAGCCGTCCATCTGGTAGGCCACCTCCCGTACGATCCCCCCGTGGATGGCCACCTGGATCTCGATCCGGTCGCGGCAGGTACCGACATTCCGGCCCACGCCCGAGGGGTGGGCCAGGGTCTTCTGGCGGTCGGTGCGAAATGCCATTTCCAAAAAGATCTCGGTATGTTCGATCAATGCTCCATCCGGATGGTCCGCCACAACCCCCTCCATATGCCATTTGAAGACGCCTGGCCGCGAGCCGGTGGATGATCGGCTCCGGCTGCCGCGGCGGGTGCCTTTTTCGCCCATTGCCGATCCGCAGGCAACCTAACCGCATCATGTTCTGGCGTCAAGACGGCCCCGACGGACCGGCGGACCACGGCCGATGCGCACGCCGGTTGCGGAACCGGGGAGCGGCTTTCGCGCGTGACCGCCCGGT
>CAYMAR010000027.1:0-926 GCA_964388465.1 uncultured Desulfobacteraceae bacterium | reverse complement strand
CGCGGCGGGTGCCTTTTTCGCCCATTGCCGATCCGCAGGCAACCTAACCGCATCCGGTTCTGGCGTCAAGACGGCCCCGCTGACCACGGCCGATGCGCACGCCGGTTGCGGAATCGGGGAGGGGCTTTCGCGCCTGACCGTCCGGTCGTCGTCAGGCGGCAAAGCGGACGACCACCAGGGTCTTGTCGTCTTCGGGCAAGGTGCCCCGGGTGAATGCCTTCAGGCGGTCAAAGACGCTGTCGACGATCGCCCCCGCGGAATCGCCACCCCGCGCGCGGATGACGTCCTGGAGGCGTTCCTTGCCCCACATCTCCCCGTGGGTGTTGCGGGCCTCCCAGATGCCGTCCGTGCCGAGGGCGATGATCTGGCCGGGCCTGACATCGGTCCGGCGGATGGCGCTGTATTGGACGGCCTCGTTCAATCCGAGGACGAGCCCCGGCCCCCGCAGCTCCTCGAAGGCGTCCGCGGCGGGGTCATAGAGGAGAGCCGGGTCGTGGCCGGCGCGCACCCATTCGATGGTCGCGGTCGCCGGGTCGACGGCCATCAGCAGCAGCGTCATGAAACGATGGCTCTGGCGCGTGTCGGCGGTGAGGTGACGGTTGAGGTCCGCCACGACGGCGGCCAGGTCGCCCGGCTGGAGCGCCCGCATGCGCAGAAAAGCCCGGGCCGTGGTCATCAGGAGGGCCGCATCCACCCCGTGGCCGGTCAGATCGCCGGCGGCGACAAGCAGCCTCTGGCCGTCCTCCGACGCGATGAAGTCGAAGTAATCGCCGCCGATCTCATCGCAGGGCTCACTCCGGCCGGCGATGTCCAGGCCGGCAATGGCGGGGGCGCGCTGCGGCATAAGGGATTTCTGGATCTCGCCGGCCAGCTTCAGGGATTTGTGGTGTTCGGTCATGTCCGTGACGAAGGCCACGCTGCCCAAA
>CAYMAR010000026.1:1518-20469 GCA_964388465.1 uncultured Desulfobacteraceae bacterium | reverse complement strand
CTTTTCAGGTGCCCCGCGACCGCTGTCCGCCGCCGCGGGGGGGGGTGTCCGCCAACCCTGGGGATGTCGCGGTCAACGATAGCGGGCATCGGCGGATTCGGAGCGAATCGAAGCCGGAAATGCTGATTCTAATTGCGTCGGCGACCCCTGGCGCTTGAAAGCCAACCGCCATCCAAATTAGGGGAATCGGGACATGGACCCGCCGGATCAAGAGGGAATCGCGAAATGGGGACAATCGGCATTGCCCCTTCCCTTAGTGTTCGGCCTGCCGACGACCAGCGAAAACCGCCGCCGTAGGCGGAGAGGGCGTCGGCCGCCGTCCTGAACCAAAGCGTGCGCCGGGCCGCTTAAGGGAAATAAGAGATGATATCACCACGCACCCTGCTGCAGTCCAGGGCGATGATGGCGCGCAAGCGACTGGGCCAGAACTTTCTGACCAATCCGGCCGTCGCCGAGCAAATCGTGGCGGCCGCCGCCGTCGAATCCCATGACGTCGTCCTGGAAATTGGCGCCGGCCTGGGGGCGCTGACCGTACCGGCCGCCCGCCGGGCGGGCACGGTCCTGGCGGTGGACAAGGATCCCCGTCTGTTCGACCTGTTGCGGGGGGAATTGGCCGTGCAGGGCATCGCCAATGTTAAACTGATCGAGGCCGATTTTCTGGAACTCGACCTGGCGGATCATCTGCCCGACGGGTCTGGTGCGCTCGTCGTCATCGGAAATCTGCCTTACAACATCTCCTCCCAGATCATCGTGCGCCTGATTCGTACGCGACGATTCATCCGGCGGGCCGTCTTGATGCTGCAAAAGGAAATGGCCGACCGTTTGCTGGCACCGCCGGGGAGCCGTGACTTCGGGCGCCTGTCCGTTATGTTGCAGTACTGCGCGGATCTCCGCCAGGTGATCACGGTGGATGCGGCGCAGTTTTTCCCGCGACCGCGCGTCAGCTCGGCGGTCATTGCGGTTCGTTTCCGCGAGTGGCGGCAAGGCGCGGCGGTCAACGAGGATCTGTTGTTCAACGTCGTCAAGGCGGCCTTCGGGCAACGCCGCAAGACCCTGCGCAATGCCCTGCGCGGCAGCTTCCTTGACCTGCCCCCGGCGCTGATCGACCGCTGGCTGCAGGCCGTGGCGGTCGACCCCCGGCGGCGCGCCGAAACCTTGTCCGTGGAAGAATTCGTCAGGCTCGGCAACTGGCTGGATCAGCATCAGGCGGCCGGCGATTGACATGTGATGAAAAATTAAATAAAAGCCTCTAATTTTTCACCGCGAACGCTCCCGCGCGCATGCGGCAATCCAAGATGCGGCGATTGCAACAGGAACCTGGCAGGGGCGGCGACGCTTCCGGCCGATGCCAAGCGATACAAGCATGAAGGAGTAAAAAGAGATTTACATGGATAAGATGACGGATGCCAAAATTCGCGCCTGGTTGAAAGCAAACGATCCATTGATCCTGGATGCCTATAATCGTTATCTGGAAGGGGCGCTGGCTGTCCTCGGCCCGCCCTCGGGTAATACGTCCACCGGTCCGGAGCCCCTCAGGGATTGGTTGGCCAATCACCATTCGGAAATCCTGGAGAAGATTTCGATCGGATAGCTACCGGTCAAACCCGCCGGTCAAAGCGCGCTCCATCGATGCATGGCGCCCTATTGCCCGGATAAACCGTTTCAGACGGGGGGGTCACGATCGCCTGTGGGAACATGGTCGCCCGCGGCCGTTCACCCCGTGCTGGCGTCCATTGCATCCGGGGCGATGGCCAAACCATCCGATACCCCATACCTTCGGCTCATCCATGCATTCATAC
Organism: uncultured Desulfobacteraceae bacterium; assembly: GCA_964388465.1. Classification (GTDB taxonomy): domain Bacteria; phylum Desulfobacterota; class Desulfobacteria; order Desulfobacterales; family UBA5852; genus JABZFP01. Next base: position 18,670 of record CAYMAR010000026.1, on the reverse strand, counting down.
GCCTTCGGATTTGCACTCGACCCGAATCTGTGATTGAACACTATAGATTAGCGTCTTGCCAATCGCCGCCGGATTGCCGATCCGGCCCGCTGTAAACCTTGAGGCCGATCGTCGGCCCGCGCCGGGTCACCCGCCTTCCGGGAATGGGACGGCGAGGGCACGAGGCGGGCATGGTGGCCTTTGACGGCACCTTCAAGGGTTCATGCCCGGGACGTCTGGCCCGGCATTGATGCGGGTCGATTCCGGCCGGCCGCAAAGGGGCGCATGGATCATATCGGGGTGGATCATCGATGACACTCATTACCGAACGGCGGGATAAATACCGGTTTCTTGCCCAGCCGGATGCCCCCGAGAAAGAACGACACATCGGGCGCGCCAATCGGCGCGGCCGCGCGCGGCTGCGCTTGCCCATCTGGCTGCAGTTGTCCCTGATGACGGTTTTTCTGACCCTCGCCGTAATCTACATGCTGAGCTATTTTTTCCTGAACCGTCAGAAGGAGCAGCTTCATCAACAGGTCGTCCAGCGCGGAATGCTGGTGCTGAACCAATACGCTCAGCAGGCCCGTCTGCCCCTCATCGAGAAAAACGACCTGCCGCTCAACACGCTCATCAAGAACGCCACCAACATCGAGGGCCTCCAGTTGGCCTATATCGTGGACAATACGGGCATGATAAGGGCCCACACCGAAATCGATCGTTTGCATACGCCGGCCGAGGCCTGGCTCGGACATGACCGGGAGCAGCGCGAGGGCGAGACGGTCTATTTCACGACCCAATCGAAAACCGGTGACCCCCTGTTGATCCTCAGGCGCTCGATTTGGTTTCAGGAGCGGCTCTTGGGGCAGATTTATATCGGCCTTTCGCTCGACCATATCCATCGCGTCATCCAGGAGGATCAGCTCTCGATCCTGTGGATGATTCTGCCGCTTATCGTGGTGGGCGTGCTCGTGGCGATTTCTCTGGGATTCTGGTTTTCCCGGCCGATTTCAAACCTGGCGCAGGCCACCGACGAAATCAGCAAGGGCAACTACACCTACCGGATCAAGCTCAAGCGCAATGATGAACTGGGACATTTGGCCCGGGCGTTCAACCACATGAATGAAGAGCTGTACCAGAAGGATCTGGTTCAAAAACGTTTCGGCAAGTACGTCGGTCTGGAAGTGGCCGAGTTGATCGCCAACCAGTCCGAAAAAGACTGGCTCAAGGGCAAACGCTGCGAGGCTTCCATTATTTTTACCGACATTCGTGGATTCACGCGACAGGCCGAAACCCTGGAGCCGGAAGACTTGGTCGCCCAGTTGAACGTCTATCTGGAAATCGTGGCCGAGGTCATTTCGGCCAATGGCGGCTATGTGGACAAATTCATCGGTGACGCGGTATTGGGGGTTTTCGGTGTGCCGGTTCCCCTGGCCGACCATGCCGATCAGGCCCTCGACGCGGCCCTTGAAATCCAGCGGCGTCTGCATGACGACCGGCGCGCGGGCAATGTCCTGCTCGAAGCGGTGGGCATCAGCATTCATACCGGGATGGTGCTTTCGGGCAATATCGGCTCCAAACGTCGCCGGGAGTACACGGTGATCGGTGATTCCGTCAATGTGGCCGCCCGTCTTAATGCTGTCGCCGGCCCGGGTGAAATCGTCATCACCCAGAACAGTTATGCCAACATCAAGCAGACCATCGAGGTCGTTAAGCTGCCGCCTCAAATGATCAGGGGAAGGGTTTCGCCAATCGATGCTTACCGCATTCCTCGGCGCGATAACGCGGGCTGACCATTCCGTGGCGGCCCGGCGCCTCGCCGCGTTCGTCCGCCTGGTGCTGTGGCTGCCTGTGCTGGCCCTCTTGCTGGCGGCCTGTGCCTCGCCCCGGCCGGTGCGCCCGCCATCGGAACTGTTGGCCATATCGGTCGGACCCAATGAAAACCTGGACGATCTGGCCCGGCGCTATCTGGGGGCGGTGGATCGCAGATGGGTTATCCAGGATTTCAATGCCATCGATTCGGTCGCCCCCGGCCAAATGCTGCTCATCCCGCGGCGGAACTACCGGCCGGGCGGCCTGGCCCCCGACGGGTACCAGATGGTCCCCGTGCTGGCCTACCCTGATCTCTCCACGGTCAAAAGCGAGCAGGTTTCCCGCATTGCCGATCGTTTTCGGCGCCAGATGCAGTATCTCAAGGCCGAGGGCTATCATGTCGTCGACATCCACCAGATGGCGGCCTTCATGGCGTTCGAAATCACGCTGCCGCCCAAAGCGGTGGTGCTGACCTTCGATGACCAATCGCGGCTTTTTTATGATCTTATTTTTCCGATTCTGCGCAACCAACAGTTCCCGGGAACCCTATTCATTGCGCCGGCGGCCGTGGGAACCGAGTCCATGGCCACCTGGAGCCAACTCAATGAGATGACGGAGTCAGGCATCAGTATCCAATACCGGCTGTCCCGGGCCGTGGCCCAATTGCTCAAGCCGACCCGTTTTCCCCAAAGATCCAAGCTGGACCAGATCGTATCGGTTTTGGCCCATGACCGCCTGGCGATTGAAACGCATGGCGGCCAGACCTGCCGGTACCTGGCCTATTCCGGGGACCAAAAAACCGCGCTTAAAATTATGCTGGCCGAAAAGGCCGGTTTCACGGGCGGATTCAATCTTGCCGGCGGCAGCAACCCTTTCTACCGCAACCCGTTTGCCCTCCAGCGCGAGCCGGTCGGTTGGGACGAAGCGCCGGATGAATTTCGTAAACACCTGCTGGTGTTCAAAGCCGAGGTCCTTCGATGAAACGGCCGCTTTTGACGCTGTACCTGATCGCCAGCCTCCTGTGCTTCGGCTGCGTCGGCGCGCCACACCACTTTTCCGGTTCACGGGGGCCGGACCGGCAGCCGGTCATCATGACGCTCGTGGAAAAAGCGACCGCCTACGAGGCCGCGGATGAGATCCAGCTGGCCCTGTTTTGCTGGCGCAGCATCCTGGAACTCGATCCGGCGCACCAGGAGGCGCAGGCCAATCGGCAACGCCTCGAAGCTCAGGCGCAGGAGCGCGCGCGCGCAAGTTATCAGGCCGGAAGGACGGCGCTGGCCCAAACCCGCCCCAAAGATGCCCGCCGCAGCCTGCTGACGACCCTGCGCCTGGATCCGCGGTTCCCGGATGCCCGCCGCCAATTGGACCAATTCATGAATCCGCCGGTCTTTAAATGGTATCGCATCGAGCCGGGGGAATCCCTTGCGGATCTATCCCGGAAATTCTACCGCACCACCGACGGTGCCGATCTGATCGCTTTTGCCAATAATCTGCCCGCCAATGCCCAGCTGCTGACCCCCCGGGTGCTGAAGATTCCCGTTTTAGCGGCCATGCCGCCCTATCAGGCCCAGAAGACCGACCACGACCTGGCGCGCGCCCGTGAGTTGTCCAAGGCCGGGCGCCACGAAAAGGTGCTCGTCCTCACTGAGCGGCTGCGGCGTGCCGATCCCAAGCTGCGCGAAGCCGTCCGGCTGGAAAATCAAAGCCGTTTCGCCTTGGGGCAACGCTTCTATCGGCAACGGCAGTACCTGAAAGCCAGACAGATGCTGGATGGGATTCAGGGGGGATATCCGGGGCTCGAAGCCCTGCGTGCCGCTATCAAGGTGCAGTCGAAAAAGCAGGCGGACGTCTACTATCGTGACGGCGTCAAGCTCTTTCTCAACGACGAGCTCGAGCGCGCCGTCGAGACCTGGCGTCTGGTGCTGGCCCTGGATCCCGAGCACGAGGAAGCCGCGGCCAGCATCCAAGAGGCCGAAACCCTGCTGCAGAAATTGAAAACGGTGCAAGAAGAATAAGAACGGTGGCTGTGGCGCCCATGAGTTCGGAAGCGATACCATTCGGGAAATATACGCTGCTGGACCGGATTGCCTTCGGCGGCATGGCGGAGCTCTACCGCGCCAAGATCGAAGGCGAGCAGGGTTTTGAAAAGCTCGTGGCCATCAAGAAGATCTACACGCACCTGCACTCGCAGGAGGAGATGGTCCGTGCCTTCATCGACGAGGCCAAGCTGGCGGCTTACCTTCAACATGCCAATATCGTGGAAGTCTATGATTTCGGCTGCCTGGAAGGTGCCTACTTCATCGTCATGGAATACCTGCGCGGCAAGGACCTGCGCTCCATCAGCAACCGTCTTCAGGACAGCGACCAGTCATTGGGCCTGAACAACAGTCTCTTCATCGCCAGCTCCATCTGTGCCGGGCTGGAATACGCCCATCAACTTGCCGACATCGCCGGCAATCCGCTCAACATCGTTCATCGCGACATCAGTCCCCAGAATATTTTCATTACCTACAGCGGCCAGGTCAAGATTCTCGATTTCGGTCTGGCCAAAGTTGCCGGGCGACAATCCGCCACCGAGGCCGGCACCCTCAAGGGTAAACTGGCCTACATGGCCCCCGAGCAGGCGCAGGGCAAGGCCATCGACCAGCGCAGCGATATTTTCTCTCTGGGTATCATTTTATACGAAATGCTCTCCGGCCGCCGCATGTACGAAGGCGACACACTCAAGCTCTTGCGACAGGCTCAGAACCGGTCGTTTGTCCCGCCCGAGCTGCTCATGCCCGAATTGCCGCGCTCGCTGCAGGACACGCTGCAACGGATGCTGGCCTTTGTTCCGGCCGATCGCTACAGCGATTGCGGCGAGGTGTTGAATGCGTTGGAGGGATGCCAGGCGGATTTCTCCTATCGCAGCCAGGAACGCCAGCTGAGCCGTATGGTCGGCACCCTTTTCGCCGAAGACAAGCAATCCGAAGAAGAAAAGCTGGCGGCGCTCATGAAGGCGAGTGGCGATGCCGCCCCCAATCCCTATGTTCGCCCCGACAGCGCCGGGGCGGCGCTGGCCGAGCGTGCATCGTCATCGGTTGGGTGGTCGGCACGCCAGGCGCTGCGAAACCGTCCGGGCCTGCGAGGGGCTTTGCTGGCGATCGGCGTGGGCGCGCTTTTCCTGGCGGGGGGGCTGACGCTCTGGTTCAACCGCCCGCCCCCGCATCCCCCGAAGCCGGCCGGGGATAAAATGGTTTTTGCGGCCCGGCCTTACGCCGAGACGCCGCCGGCCCCGCAGAAGCAATCCGCCGATCAGGAGGCGGTGCCGGATCAGGCGCAACGCACGCAAGAGGCCCTGGCGCTGATGGACACCGACGTCGAGGCGGCGCGGCAGATCTGGCGCGAGATCCTGGCCGTCAGTCCGGACAACGCCGAAGCGCATTTCAATCTCGGATTGCTGTACATCCGTTCGGGCGAGTATCAGCCGGCCGTTGCCGCTTTTCGCAAGGTTCTCATGCTCCAGCCCCAAATGCCGGATGCGCTGTTCAACCTCGGGTTTGCCTATACCAAAAGTGGCCGCTACGACGAGGCGGTTGAAAGTTACAACCGGGCCGTCGCCTTGAATCCGCCCTACCGGGACGAAATTCTCTACAATCTGGCCACGGTGCTTGAAATCCAGGGCGACCGGCAAAAGGCGTTGCAAAAATTACAGACGGCGATAGAATTGAATCCAGAAAACGAGCGTGCCCGGGACTATTTTGAACAGCTCAAGCGCCAATATCGCCAAACGCCATGATCAATCCCCTTCACGGCCGTACCGGCCTTGTGTTCGCCGCATGGGCGTCGATGCTGCTTTTCGGCTGCACCGCCCTCAAGCCGAAGACCGTGGCCCCGCCGCCGCCCCATGAAACGGCTCGGACGGCAACCACGCCCAACGTCAGGAAAATACCCACGGCCGCCAAAGACAAGCAAGGGCCCATCGCCCATTTCCGCAACCGCACCTATTATGTCCATGAAGTCCGCTGGCCCAACGAATCCCTCGTCCTGATCGCCCAGTGGTATACCGGCAGCCGGGCCAACTGGAAGGCGATCGCGAAAGCCACCCCCAACCTGCGCAACAACCGGCTCTACAGGGGCCATGTGGTGTTTATCCCGATCGATCTGGTGCAGATCGAAACCCCGATGCCCAAGCAGTATGTCCAGCAGAAGATTTCACCCGCGGCCGCGCCGACCCCTGCCGAACGTTCGGGCGGTGACTACCAGCCCCAGCCCTACGGGCCGCGCCCCTACCCCAGGAAAACAACGCCATAGTGTGACGTCCGTGGAGACGCGCGCGGCGCAGCAGGCTTTTCCGTGTGGCTTCACACCTCAGAGGCGCTCGAGCAGATCGCACAACAGGCGTACGCCGAAACCGGTGCCGCCGGCCTCGCTGTAGGCATTCGCTTTTTTTGTATGGGCCGGCCCCGCAATGTCGATGTGCGCCCAGGGCGTATCGCCGACAAAACGCGAGAGAAAAAGGGCGGCCACGATGGCCCCGCCCCAGCGGCTCGGGCCGATGTTGCGCATGTCGGCCAGATCACTTTTAAGCAGCTCCTGGTAGTCGTCCGGCAGGGGCATGGTCCAGCAGCGCTCGTGGGTATCGCGGCTGCTTGCGATGATGTGCTCGCGCAGGGATGCGTCGGGGCTGAAAAGGCCGGCGATGCGCTCGCCCAGCGCCACCACGCAGGCACCCGTCAGGGTGGCCAGGTCGATAATGCCGTCGGGCCGGAAGCGTTTGACGGCGTAAGCCAGGGCATCGGCCAGAATCAGACGCCCTTCGGCGTCGGTGTTGCCGATCTCGATGGTCTGGCCCGAATAGCTGCGCACAATGTCCCCGGGACGGAACGCCGTCCCGGAAACCATGTTTTCCACCAGAGGCAGGACCCCGACGATGCGTTTGGTAAGGCCCCGTCGGGCCGCCGTGATGACGGCGGCGGCCACGGCGGCCGCGCCGGCCATGTCAATCTTCATCATTTCGATGGCCCCGGTCGGTTTGAGATTGAGCCCCCCGGCATCGAAGGTGACCCCCTTGCCCACCAGCACCACGGTTTGGCGGCTTTTGGGCGGCTTGTGATCCAGGATCAGCATCTGGGGTGGGTTTCGGCTGCCGGATCCCACGGCCAGAAGGGCCCCCATCCGAAGACGCTTGAGCTGCCGCGCATCCATCAGCTTGGTGGTCACACCGGCTTGATCGGCCTCGCGGGTGATCATGGCCGCCAGGTCCCGGGGCGGTTTGTCGTTGGCCGGCAGGTTGACCCAGTCGCGGGCCATTGCCGTTCCCCGGCAGGTCAGCTCGACCCGTTTCACCACGTGGCGCAAAGCACGGGTGTGTTCGGCCTCCACCAGCAGCCGGATGCCTTTGAGCGGGCGCTTTTTCTTTTTGGTTTTATAAACGGCCAGGGTGTGGTTCGCCAGACAGGCCCCCTCCGCCGCCGCCGTAAAAACCTGTACGGGCGTCAGCGCTTCGGGCAGATTGATGTCCGGCACCGCCAGCACGGCGTTGCCGGGGCGGTCCCGCCAGGCGCGGCGGATGCCGCTCCCGGCGGCCTGCCGCAGCCCCTCGGCGGACAGGTCGTCGGACGGGCCCAGGCCGATAAAGACGATTCTTTCGATCGTCAGCCCTTCGGGCTGATAGAAATCGAGGATTTCTTCCGGGGCGGCCGAAAAAGTGCTAACCGCTTGCGCTTTCCGAACCCAGTCGGCCAGCGATGGGAAACGATAGAGTCCACGGTCCTCACAGACCGGAATGATCAGGGTATCGGCCTTGATCCGGGATAAATCTTGAGAAGTCAGTTGCAGCATCGTCATCCTCCTCCGTCTTCAGGACAGCGTCAGTTGCTTGAGGTGCGCCAGGGCTTCCCACGAGAATGCTTCGGTCTGGCAGGGGAAGATGGCATTGTTGCTATAGATCGGGTCGGCTTCCAAATCATAGTGCGACACCGACACCGCCCGCCGCCAGAGCACCGTGTGGGGAATAGGGGTATAGTAAGCCAGAATTGGGCGGATGCCCATGGACCGGACCGCCCGGATCGATTTTTCCAGGTCCTCCCGGCGCTGATCGGGAAGACCCGCCAGCAGGTAGGCACCGACCTGGCGGGCGCCGAATCCGGCCGCTTTCAGGCGGGTTGCGGCGCGTTCGAACTCGCGATGGCCGACCTTGCGGTCCATCCGTCGCTCAGCGGAACCCGCGGCGGTTTCGAGACCGAGCCGCACCGTTTCAAAACCGGCCCGGACCATCAACGTGGCCAGCTCGGGGCTGATTTGGCGAATGTGGAGGGCATTGGGGGTGTGAAAGCGCAATCCCTCGAATCGGCGCACCAGTGTTTCCAGAAGGGGCAGGACATGCGTTTCGGGATCGATCAGGAGGGCATCGTCGTAGAAGACAAAATTCCGGACACCGTGGCGCCGATGCCAGTGCTCGATTTCGGCGGCGACCGCCAATGGATCCCGGCAGCGGCGGACGGGCTGCAGCCGGTGCGAGGCGCAGTAGTCGCAGTGGAAAGGGCAGCCCACCGAGGTCAGCAGGGGCGCATAGGCGATGCGGTGCTGGAGATCGAGCGCCGGAAAGGGCCAGGCGTCCAGGTCTTCGAAATCGAAAGCGGCCGGGAGATCTTCGCCGGTGTGGCGGGCGACGACCTCGAGCAGCACCGGCCCGGCCGGCCCGGCCACGATCTCGTCGGCGTCGACCGTGGTCTCGGCGTGCGCCTGGCAGAGCGTGGCGTAGATGCCTCCCAGGACCACCGGAGCGGCCGGGTAGACCCTTTTGAGGGCCGCCACCGTTTCAGCCACGCCCGGGTACCAGTAAGTCATGACCGAGGTCACCAGGATAAGGTCCGGCGGTGCCAGGGCCTTCAGGTCGTCATGGAACCACGCGACGGGGATGCCATAGCGCGAAAAACGGCGGGGCAGCGCCGCGAGACCCTCCGGGGACGGCAGCGGGGTTTTGAAATAGGGGCCGCGGCCGTGCCGGGCATGCGGGTCCGTGGGGGCGGCCCGCGGATGGAAACGATTCAGACAGTCGATATAGGACACGCGGCAGCCGTGGCGTCGCAGCGCAGCGGCGATTTGGAGCAGGCCCAGGGGCTGCGCCCAGACATCGTAGGCGGCAAAATCGTGGATCCAGGGGTTGACCAGAAGGATATGCGGGCCGTCAGCCTTCATATCGGTGCGGCATCAGGCGTTGTTGTCGAGCGCAAAATAGGTCATCGAGGTTTTTTTCAATTCGCGCAGACTGAATAGCAGGGTGTAGTCTTCAATACCCGTGGCGTGGGCCATTTCGCGGGCGATTTCCCAGCAGGCTTCGGACGATTCGGCATGGATCATGGTGTAAAGGTTGTAAGGCCAGTCGGCGTTGGGGTTGCGGCGGTAGCAATGGGAAATCTGGCGGCAGGCGGCCATGCGTGCGCCCACAGTCTCGATGCGGTCCTCGGGCACCCTCCAGGCGCCCATGGCATTGGCCGCGTAGCCTGATTTCTGATGGCGCAGGGTGGCCCCGAAGCGACGGATGACGTCGCGGGCGCGCAGTCCTTCCAGGACTTCGATGAAGGCCTCTTCGGTCATGCCGACGCGTTCGGCCAGTTCGCGGTAGGGGCGGGCCGTGATCGGCATATCGCCCTGAATGGCGGCAATGACGTTCTGTTCGGTTTTGTTCAACATGGCCTGATTTATGTTTCCCCGCCGCGGATTGTCAAGGCAATTCATTGGGATGAACGGATTGTTCCCGGCGCGATCGGGGAAGTGGTGGCGCGTGCCTGGCGCGAAGCGGGCCTTCGACTACCAGGTGCGCACGCGGCCGACGTCGACATGGACGAAGTCCGTGCGGGGATAGTAGCCGACACCGCCCCGCCCCAGCTGCACGGCAATCTTCCGTAGACGTCGGAGGGGCAGTCCCGGAACGCGGATGTCGGCGGCATGGCCGGTCATGTGAAGGCTTTTGCGGGCCACGCCCCGGCTGCGTTTGCGCAGCATCCGGTTCGTGCGGGGCGAGCGGTATCCGGAAATGATGTGCAGACAAGCGTTGGACCCCGCCTGCGAGCGGATGTCGCAGAGAAAATCGAGCAGCCGGGGGTCAATGGGCCTGATTTCGTTGGTGCGATGATCCCGCAGGATTGCATTCACGGCGTCCAGCGCTTCGGGCCGATAGGATGCCCCCCGCGCATAGCAGATGTCCAGCTTCTCCCGGGTGTGGGTATTGAACAAGACGAGCCGCCGTTCCTGCGGATCCCCCGGTGTCAGGGCGGCGTGCAGTGATCCCGGCAGGGCCAGACCGGCCGTCAATGCGGCCCCCAGACGCAGAAACTGGCGCCGGGAAAGCGGCAGGTGGGCATCGTTGGGGGGCGGGGATGCGGAAGCTGTCTTCATGGCGGTCATTTTATTATGCCGTGTCGGCAAGTCAATAGCGTGCCGGTTAAAATGGTGTTTTTGCAGTCAGCCGCTAATTTAAGCAATAAAAATGCCATGATTCGAGATGTGTTCCTGCAGGGATTACGATCCAGATAATCAACAAATACAATCGGGTATAGGTCGTGGTCGGTCAGGGCGTCAGGTTGAGTTGGGGTTGGGCGTGCAAATTATTTAACGGGCCCTTAAATATTTTAAACAAGTCGCCGTGTCGTGCTTGGCAAGCGGCCTAGCGACTTGTTCAATGCCGCTGCCCGGCGGAGACAGTCCCGATGCCAAGGGCCCGGCGGACGGCCGTACACCTTCCTCGCAAGGCCTCGCGATCATGGCAGTTGACCAGGCTCTGGATCTGGCGCACCGCCTCTTCCGGGTTTTCCCCCCGGCGTTCAAGGGCCAGACGAAACCAGTGGGGCAACTCGCCGGAGGTCAGCGCATGCAGTTCGACCGCCAGGTGCCGCAGCCGGTTGCGGCCGGCCTCGTCCAGACCATCCCGCCGGTCCGCTCCGACGATGCCCCGGATCTGGCTTTTAAGGCGCCGATAGCGCCGGGCCGGGCGCCATGCGAAGCGGAAAAGAACGTAGCCGAAACTCCCCATGGCCAGGCCGGCGATGACACCGCCGATAAGGACGGGATCGTTGAACATCCCTCAGCCCTCCAGAATGGCCTTGGCCGGAATCAGACCGGTGGCGCTGGCGGAAACGATGTTGCCGGCCACGCCGGGACCGTCACCGGCGACGTACATCCCGCGTATCGGGGTTTCCAGACGATGGTCGGTTTCGATCTGGGTGGCGAAAAATTTGATCTCGGGCGCGTAGAGCAGGGTCTCGTCGTTGGAAACCCCCGGAATCATCAAATTCAGCTTTTCGAGCCCTTCGATCAGGTTGCTCATGATCCTTTCAGGCAGGGCCATGGCGATATCGCCGCAGACCACGTTGGTCAGGGTCGGTTCGATGTAGCCTTTGCGGATGCGGTTCCAAGTGCTGCGCCGCCCGCGTTTGAGGTCACCGAAACGTTGCAGGATGGGCTTGCCGCCACCGATGATGGTGGCCAGTTTGCCGATGGATTCGCCATAGGCCTGGTTGTCGGTTACCGGTTCGGTCAGGACCACCTTGGACAGAAAGGCGAAGTTGGAATTTTCCGACTTTTTGTCCTGATAGGCGTGGCCGTTGACGCAGACGAAATCCTGGTAGTTCTCCAGCGCCACGAATCCGCCCATGTTGGTGCAGAAGGTGCGGGTCTGGTCGTCGTATTTCTGGGTCTGGATGAAAAAGGTGGGGTCGTAAATCACATCGCAGAGGTCCTTCATGATGTCATTGTGGACCTCCACGCGCACACCGACCTCAATCCCCCGCTGAGACAGGCCGATGCCCATATTCTGCGCCATCGTGCCGACCCAGTTGGCACCGACGCGCCCGGGTGCCAGAATGACGGCCGGTGCGGCGTAGGTATTCCGGGCCGTGCGCACGCCCTCGATCCGGCCGTCGGCGACCAGCATCGCGTCGACGGCCTCGCCGGTCTGGATCGCGACCCCTTTCGCGGCGATGTAATCGGCCATTTCGCTGATGTGGTCGGGCAGGTGGTCGCTGCCGAGGTGCTTCTGCTTGATGATCAATAGATCGATGCCGTGTTTCTTGGCCTCCTTGCGCAGCCGGCGGGCTTCGGCCATGTCCGTCGGAAAGGTGGGGCCGTCCATGCCGAAGCGGTTGAAGATTTGTTCGGTTTCGTCGATCAGCGCCCGGGCTGCGCCGGCGTTCATGAACTGGGTCAGATCGGTCTTGCCCAGTTTGTGGATATAGTTGAGCTTGCCGTCCGAGAACAGACCGGCCCCGCCGATCCCGTTCAGGATGTTACAGGGCTGGCATTTGAGACACTGCTGGTTGGTGCTGATCGGGCAGTGGCGTTGGCCGGGCATGCGGCCTTGTTCCAGGAGCAGCACCTTCAAATCGGAATGCTCGGTCAGATAATAGGCGGCGAAGAGGCCGGCCGGCCCGCCCCCGACCACGATGACGTCATACGCTGTTTGCTTGGCCATGCGCCATTGTCCTCCTGATAATCGTCCTGCTGTCCGCTGGATTCCCGCGGGACCGAGCGCTCATAACACAACCCGCTAAGGTTTTCAAACCAGTACCGGGCGTCGGTATCGGGCGCCATGGGCTGAAGGCCGGTTTGCGGACCGATCCTCGGCGTCAGCGCCGGCAGAGACGCTCTAGCGGCAGTTGCGCGAAGGTTTTTTTGCAGGCCCCCGTAAAGGGAAGGGTATTCAGTTCCGCCGGCCGGATCCAGCGGAAGGCCTGCGGGCCGTCGAGGCGCACCCGCCCGCCGGCTTTGCGGCACAGAAAGAGATCCAGCACGATCTTGAAATGGGTGTAGGCATGGTTTACGCGGATCAGCTTGCGCTCGGCCGTTACGCTCAGACCGGTGGATTCGCGCAGGAGGCGCCCGCAGGCCGCCGACCCGGTTTCCCGCTCGCGGCGGCGTCCACCGGGGAATTCCCACAGGCCGGCCAGAAGGCCCTCGGAGGGGCGCTGGACCACCAGTACCTGCCCGCGGTGGCAGACGACGCCGGCCACCATGGCGCGCTTCGGGACCGGAGCCCTGCGGATGCGCGTGGGGAATTGAGCGGTGGCATCGTTCTGTCGGGCGAAGCACGGAGCCTGCCAGGGACATTCCGGGCAGTTCGGTCGGCGCGGCGTGCACACCAGGGCACCGAGTTCCATCAGCGCCTGGTTGAAGGTTCCCGGGCAACGGCGGTCCAGGAGGCAATCGGCTGTTTGCTGAAAGACGCGGTGGGCCGCCGCCTGATTGACGGGGTCCCCGATGCCGCCCAGGCGGGCGAGGACCCGTTTGACGTTGCCGTCCACAACCGCCCAGGGTTGATCGAAGGCGATGCTCATGACGGCATTGGCAATATAGTCGCCGACGCCGGGCAGCGCCTTGAAAGCCCGGTGTCGGTCGGGCACCTGCCCGCCGCCGGAATCCACCAGTTTCCTCGCGGCCCGGTGTAGATGGTGGGCCCGGCGATAGTAGCCCAGCCCTTCCCAGTGTTTGAGAACCACCTGGATGTCGGCCCGGGCCAGGGCGCCCAGATCGGGAAAACTTTGCAGGAAGCGATGATAGAAGGGGATTACCGTGGCGACCTGGGTCTGCTGCAGCATGACTTCCGAGACCCAGATGCGATACGGGTCCCGGGTGCGGCGCCAGGGCAGATCCCGTCGGTGGGCGTTGTACCAGGTCAGCAGGTCGCGCCGCAGCTTGGGAAGCATTCGGCTCGGCAGCCGGGCGGTTGGGGGTCTGGTCGGGGTCGGCATCGAAACGGGGTCATAACCAAATTAGGGCCTGATGACAATCAAAAAGGCGGTGACGGGTGGCGGATTTCAAGTTTTTCAGGCGCGGTTAGCGTTGGACAGGTGGGCATAGGGCGGAAACGTCTGGAGGCGCGGGTCCTCGAACGGAAGGCCCACGGTGAAATGATAAAGGTCCTGCCAGTCATGACCGTCGATACCGATGAGATCGTGAACGGGGTCGTCGAAATAGCAGCCGATGCCCGTGCCGCGATAGCCGCGGGCTTCCGCTTCGAGGTAGAGGATTTGGCCGATCTGGCCGGCTTCCCAGAAGAGGCGCCGGTAGCGCCAAGGGGCGTCCCGGAGGGCGGACTCAAATGCCGCCAGCATGGCCAGAGCGAAAACGCTGGCGCCGGCGATTTCCTGCCGACAGGCCAGATCGGCGGCGATCATGCGGTAGTCGCCCTCCCGGAGCCGATAGAGCGGGAGGTCGGCCGCCGCGGGCTGCCAGGCCAATGCGGGATCACATTTGGACCGCAGATCGTCGTGGTGCGCCGGATGGCGAATGAACATGTATATGCCGGGTGGGAGCTCGACCACCTGATGGACGAATAGCAGGAGGCTGATCCGCGGACGATCCCCATCGATATCAAAGGGCGGGCACTCCGGGGCGGGAAGTGTCCGGGCGATCAATTGCAAAAAGGTGTCGCGGTCCATGCGGCCGTTGCGATCGAAGGCCACGGCACTGCGCCGGCGGCGGATGACCTCGGCGGCTTTGATACCCGGGGGGCCTTCGGGAGCAGGGACCAATGCTGGCGGCCCGCCGGAGCCCCCGTCGACGGCAATCTGGCGGGTGGCCGCGGCGACGGCGTGGATGATGTCCCAGCGGCGGCGTTCCGGGCTCAATTGATTGGGGTGCCCCCGAATGGGCGCGGCGGCCACGGCGTCGATAACCTCCGGTGACAGGGTGCGCTTTGGCCGGGGGGCCGTCGATGGGTTTACCTGGAGGATGACCTCGGGCGTTTCCTCCTCCAGCGGATGCCAGCGTGTGCGGTCGAAGCCCAAGAGCCGTTCAAGCCCGTCTTCACCCACCCCGGCCAGGGTCTGGATTCGCCAGCCCTGGAGGCGGGCGGCGAACGACAGCGCGGCCAGGGCGTGTCCGACGTCGTGCTGGCAGTAGCGGAAGCCGCGCTCCCCGTATTTCCAGGCCTCGCGCCAGACGACGCTGCTCAAGGCCACAAAGAAACCGGGGCTTTCCAAATGGGCCGCCAGCATTTCGCCGGCAGCGGCTGGCAGGGCTATACGCCGTTCGAGCGCGTGCGCCTCGGGGTTGTAGTGGAAAAGGCCGTCCGCGAGGTCGTCGAGCCGTGCGGTAAGCAGGTAGGCTTCGGTGGGGTGCAGATTACCGCTGGAGGGGTTGATCCTGAGGGCCCAGCGGTCGTCGCCGATGGCCTTCCAGGCCGAAAGCCCCAGCGACAGCTCCAGAAAGGCGGCCAGGCCCGCCTTGTTCAGTGGTGCGGCGGTCGTCCCCGGCGCGGCAAATAGCGCGCTGTATTCCAATTCGGGGTCTGACGCGGCCAGCGGCAAGACGGTCTCGTCGGTTCCCGCGTAGCGCCGAAACGGGGCCGGCTGGTTGGCCCAATCCATGAACCCGCTCGAGCGCGCCATGCGGTGGTAGTGGTGCTTGGTGCGTTCGTGGTAGGCCACGACCGTCTGCAGGTGGGTTGGGTGGGAAGACGTCACGGCACCTCCCGGCCTTAAGCGTCCCGTGCCCTGCGATTTCGCAGGTGGGCGGAGAAGAAGTCGGCGGGCGGGTCTCAGCCCTGTTCGCCCAGCGCCCGGCCGATCACCCGCATGTGCTTCTTTTCCGCCTGGGCGATGGTCAGCAGGGTGTCGCGCTGTTCCGTATCGGAGGTCTTCTCCGCGATGTTGCGATAGAGATCGTAGGCCCGGTATTCGATGTCCAGCGCCAGCTCGAGGATATTCAGGCCGCGGTCGACAGTGGCCGCGGACAGGCGCTGCAACGCCGCCTCGAGCGGTTGGCCGCTTTCCAGGATTTCGCCTTTCAGGGTTTCAAACAGATTTTCAAAGGCCGGTGGGTCGGCCTGGTTCCGCTTCCAGAAGGCATAGATCATGCGGGCGTGCCCCTCTTCGGCCAAGGCGAGTTCACGGATGGTCGGCGCGAAAGCCTCCTGTCCGATCGTCTCCCAGATTTGACGGTAGAAACGCCAGGCGCCTTTTTCCAGGTCCATCGCCGTCATCAGAACGTCGCCGTGCGCAGCTCCCGCGTCAAAAACCTGGATGCGGGGAAAATCGCTCAGCTTGCGGCCCTCCCAGGCCAGAACCCCGCCCACCAGGTTGTAGACCGTCTGGTCCGAGAGCTCCGCTTCGGCGGCCAGCATGGCGGCGATCTGGGAGCGTGCGCCGGTGCGGCAGTAGAAGACGAGTTCGCGGTCGGCGGGTA
Source organism: uncultured Desulfobacteraceae bacterium (assembly GCA_964388465.1). Classification (GTDB taxonomy): domain Bacteria; phylum Desulfobacterota; class Desulfobacteria; order Desulfobacterales; family UBA5852; genus JABZFP01. The sequence continues at coordinate 2,716 of CAYMAR010000026.1, read as the reverse complement.
GTTCGAACAGGCGGGACTCCAATTCCATGAGGGGCATCAGGACGGCTCCGGGAATGTGCACGGCAGCGTATTCGGCCGGCTGGCGCACGTCCACCAGAAGGTACCGACGTTCGTCCTCGGCGTTCATGTAGCGTCGGAGTTCGTCGGGCATGAGTTCCTTGAGCTTGAAATCGTCCATTAGGTTTTCCGTTCGCAGTGGCAATCGGTTGGGCTGCAATGATCGCAGACATAGGTTGCCTGTTTTTCGGGGGCGGGATCCCTGTTACCCGTGCGTCGGCGCCAAAAATAAACAATTCCGAAGATAATAAGGCCGATAATGATGATTTCCAGCATGATCGCTCCGTGCGGTGAAGCTGACGGTCGATGCCGGCGTTAGGGCCGCTCGCGATGGTCAGCCGATATTGAATTGGCCGGATTCAATGAAAGGGATGTCTTGCACTTCGATGGCGTGAACGATCTCGCGGTTGAGTCGGCGTTTCAGTTCACGGATGATGGCCCGTTTCTTGTTCAGGCTTTGGGCGAAGGCCAGCGTTGTTTCCATCAGGGTGTCGATGTGGCAGGCCTGTCGGACGATATGGTGCGCGGCGCACTGGTCGGCCGTAAGCCGGCAGCCGGTGTATTGCATGTCTTCCAGCACATGGCGGGGGATGGCTTTGCTCAATATGGCGTTCATGCCCGGCAGGAAAGGAATCCCCAGGTCGACTTCGGGCAAACAGAAGAATCCGCGGTCGGCGCGCATGAACCGGAAGTCGAAGGCGCAGGACATAATGGCCCCGCCGGCAAAGGCGTGGCCCGTCAGGGCGGCGATGGTGACGGCCGGGTAGGTGGCCAGGCGCAGGAGCAGTCGGTTGAGCAGGTAGAAAAAGCCTTTGGCCGTTTCGATGTCGCCCCGCTGGATGATCGGCACCAGCCACTCCAGATCGATGCCGTTGCTGAAGATTTTCTCGTGGTTGCCCTTGACCACCACGGTGACGGCCTCGGTCTGCCGTTCGACTTCATCCAGGGCGCCCAGGAAGGCGTTCAGAAAATCGGGGTTGAATCGGTTTTCGCCGTCGTTGAGGGCGAGGATGGCCACGTGTTCGTCGATGGCAATGTCGACCAAACCCATTGCGGCACCTCCGTTCGGGGTATTGTCTAACCGGTTGAAGCTTGTTGCCCGGTGCCGGTATCGGGCGAATCCGCGCCATTCGATCGTACG
>CAYMAR010000026.1:0-1418 GCA_964388465.1 uncultured Desulfobacteraceae bacterium | reverse complement strand
CTTTAGCCGCAGTTGCTTGCAGAGCCGCAACCGGAACAGGCGCTGCCGGCGCTGAAATCAACAGCGCATGAAAGACGGAAACCAATGTCGACGAAATCGACCTTGATGGGTTTGACTTTTTCGATGAATTCCGTGTCCACCAGATAGGAGAAACCATCGATATCGTAGACCGTATCCGTTTCTTTAGGCTCATCCAGAGCCATGGCCAGGCTTGGCCCGCCTCAGCCGCCGGAATTAAGAAAAATGCGAATCGGTGAAGGGTCCTTGTCTTTGAAATACTCAGCGACCTGTTGCGTCGCCGCCGCGGTGACTTCAACCATTATGCGCTTCCTCCTTACGAAAAATGGGCCGGGACAATCATCACCGGCCTCAGAGCATGAAAATTACGATAAGATTAATAATTTTACCTCCGATGTCAATACTATTCAGACGGATTGCGGTTCGTGTCGTTGACCGAACACGCCGGCGACCGCCGCGCCGCACGTTCGGCGGCGGGGCGGATGGGGCTCACCCCTGTGCCCGCCGGGCGATGTCGTCCTCGTAGATCCGGCGGTCGTTTGCGGAGAAAAGCACGTAGATCACGCGCGCGATCCGATCGTCTTCCACCAGGTAGGCCAGGGTGGCATCGACGGCGATGCGGCAGGCCGCTTCGACGGGATAGCCATAGACGCCGCAGCTCACCGCCGGAAAAGCGATCGTGCGGGCACCTTTCTGGGCCGCCAGGGCGAGGCTGTTACGATAGCAGCTTGCCAGCAGGCGGGCGTCTTCGGGACGCCCGCGGTAGACGGGACCCACCGTGTGGACGACGTAGCGGGCCGGCAGACGGTATCCCTTCGTCAGGCGGGCCTCGCCCGTGGGACAGCCTCCCAGGGAGCGGCATTCGGCCAGCAGTTCGGGGCCGGCAGCCCGGTGGATGGCGCCGTCCACACCGCCACCCCCCAGAAGCGAGCGGTTGGCCGCGTTGACGATGGCGTCGACCGTAAGACGCGTGATATCGCCTTGCCGGACTTCCAATTTTTCAAGCGCTGGGGTCATGGTCGCTTTCCCCCTTTGGCGCTCAGGGTCTTGGCGGCCGCATCCAACCGTCGATGATGGGACACCGCCGCCCGCACCCGCTGCGATCACAGGTCGTAAAGGGTCTCGTCGCGTTCCGGCGCTTGGCGCCGCGCGCGCCCGGTCAAGCCCTTTTTGCCCTTGAGCTGGAAGGGGTCGTCGCCCTCGAGCAGGTCCCCCATCTCCGCTTCGATCTGCTCGGGGTCTTCGCCCTGTTCCATGCGGCTCAGCGCTTCTTCCATGCCGTCCCCGAGTTCGAGGCCGGTCATGCGCGTCAGCTTGCGCATCAGTTGGGCCGCCTGGCGGGGGTCGTCTTCGCTGATCTTGTCAGCCTCGCCGGCCAGCATCTGCATGGCTTTTTCCAT
>CAYMAR010000025.1:0-21271 GCA_964388465.1 uncultured Desulfobacteraceae bacterium | reverse complement strand
AAAGCCGAGGACGGCAACGCAAGGGACCCCCAGCGGATCCGCAGACCGTCGAAGGTTTCGAAAAATTCGCATGGATTGAACATCGATCCCCGGGAGCCTCCCTGTGCTTGCCGTTCGTTCGCCGCCGGCTTTGGCCGGTGCTACCGGGCGCATCGTCGCCGCGCTGGGGGATTGACCGCGTCAAGCGGTTGCATTAGGGTCGAGATGGACCCGCCCCCTACCCCCGAATAAATCCTCGCGGGCACGCCAAAGGAGCATTCATATCACAGATGGCCAAGCACTCCCATAAGTTTGTCGAGACGTTCAAAGGCTTTGTCGGTTTCGGGCTCGACCGGCCGACCGACGAGAATGCATTGATCTTTTACCTGCAGAAGTTCTCGGACGATGAATTGGTCCGTACGCTGGTCCAGCGCATGAGCAATGAGGAACTGCTGGCGCTCTTCGATCATCTGGGCGGCCTGCTCAAACGTCACCTGGCCGAGGATGAATACCACCGGCTGTTCCTGAAAGACGGCTGAGGCACCGACCGGACGGCCCCGTCTTCGCCGCCACGACTTTTCGCGCGGCGGCCCGAACCCCAAACACCCGAAGGACAGGCGATGCTGACTGCCAAGCAACTCGACCGTTATGCCGACGTGATGCTGTGGGCCCTGCAAACGGCCCGCAAACACCAATTCCGCGCCAACGACATCGTACTCCTGCGATACGACCTACCCGGACGGCCACTGGCCGAAAGAATTTTCGCGGGCCTGATGGAAATGGGGATTCACCCGGTGCTGCGGGCCATGCCGACCCCGGCCATCGAAAAGACCTTCTTCCAGCGGGCCCGGCCGCGCCAATTGGTTTTCAACCCACCCGGTGAAGCCGAGCTCATGAAGGCGCTGAACGGCAGTATTTTCATCTATGCGCCTGAATCCATCACCCACCTGGGGGACGTCGATCCGGCACGTATCGGCAAGACCCTCGTTGCCCGCAAACCCCTGCGGGACATTCTCGACGCCAGGGACGAACAGGGGGCTTTCGGTTGGACCCTCTGCCTGATGCCGACCGAAGAGCTTGCCCGCCAGGCCGGTCTGCCGCTGGCGGACTACAGCAGCCAGGTGGCCAAAGCCTGCTTTCTCAATCGCGCCGAGCCGCTCGAGCACTGGCAGGCCGTCTTCCGTCGAGCGACCGCCATCAAGAAACGGCTGAACCGCCTGAAAATCGACCGCCTGCGCGTGGAATCGCGGCGCACCGATCTCGAGATCACGCCCGGTGAAAACCGGTGCTGGATCGGTCTGTCCGGCCACAACATTCCCAGCTTCGAGCTTTTCACCTCGCCGGATTGGAGGGGCACCCGCGGCGTCTACTTCGCGGATCAGCCGTCCTTCCGCAGCGGCAACCGGGTTGAAGGCGTGCGCCTGGAATTCAAGCAGGGCAAGGTCGTCGCAGTGCAGGCCGATCGGGGCGAGGCGTTCGTGCGCCGGCAGTTGACCATGGATCGCGGAGCCTCCCGACTGGGAGAGTTCTCCCTGACCGACAAGCGCTTTTCCAAAATCAACGCTTTCATGGCCAACACCCTCTATGACGAAAACTACGGCGGCAAACACGGCAACTGCCACGTGGCCCTGGGGTCCTCTTATGCGGACGCCTACAGCGGCCGGTCCCGGGACCTGACGCCGGCACGCAAGAAAAAGCTGGGATTCAACGACTCGGCCCTGCACTGGGACCTGGTCAACACCGAACCCAAACGCGTGACGGCCCGTCTGAAGAGCGGGGACGATCTGACGATATACGCGAAAGGCCAGTTTCGGATATGACGGCGGTCCGCCCGCCCCGGGCCGCCGCGCTCGGCATGCGGCCGCATCGATTCAAGCCGGGGGATCCGGGCGGTACCAATGCCCGCGGTCGGTGACGACATGCGATCCAAGAGGGGCTGGGATCGGGATGATCGAAAGGGGCTTAGGCTTCGGGGGCGCCGCGCTTGATCAGGCCGTTGACGGAATCGATCAAACGCTGAATCGAGAAGGGTTTTTCGAGCACGTGGTCGAAGTCGGTCTGCTCCAGCAGCCAGGGCGTGCCGGAGACACCGATCACCGGGGTTCGGGGCTTGTCTGAGGACCGGATTCTTTCGAGCAGGTCACGGCCGTCGGTGCCGTTGAGGAGGATGTCGGTAATCACCAGATCGAATCGCCCTTCGCTGAATTTCTGAAGGCCCTCGTGGCTGTTGGAAGCGGTTTCGACCGCGTAGCCGTTGATGCGCAGGGCATAGTCGAAAAGCTCCAGGATCGACCTTTCATCGTCCACGACCAGAACAGATTCCATAAGTCCCCGTAATTTTCAGATTGAATGTCAACACCCGGAAATTTAGACGGCGTGTTAGCGGACTCAGGCTGGAATGTCAACAAGATATTGTAGTTTTTTCACCGACACAACACTAAATATCGGATTTCCTTAAAAACTTTTTTTTGTCGACAAACGCTTGCAGCAAGGGGCGGCAGGCAGCATGTTCGGGGCCGAAGCGATCGGGGGGCGGCTCAAACTTTATACTTGCCGAAATCGTCGGGATTGAGGTTCTCGAGATATTCTTTCCATTTACGGCCTTCTTCACTCTTGTCCGAAGCCTCGGCCTCCGCGTCGAACGGGCGCGACTTGGCGATCACAGCGTCATCGACGAAGATGGGGGCCTCGAATCGCAGGGCGATGGCAATGGCGTCGCTGGGGCGGGCGTCCATGCTGAACTTGTCGTCCTTGGACAAAAAGTTGATCCGCGCGAAAAAGGTGTTGTCGCGCAAATCGCAGACCTCGATGCTGCTGACCGAAATATCCATCAGGGCGGCAAAATTTTTAAAAAGGTCATGGGTCATGGGCCGGTCGAACTTGACGTTTTGAAGCGCCGAGGCGATCGACGTCGCCTCAAGCAAACCGATCCAGATTGGCACGGCCTGATCGCCCTCGTCGACTTTGAGAATGATGATGGGCGTGTTCGTCGACGGGTCCATGGTGATTCCGGCGATGGTGGCTTTATGCAGCATGACAGGTGTCTCCTTTTGATCCACCGGGTTTTTTCTCGATCCACACCGGCTGGCCCCAGAGGGAATGGGAGAAAGCCTTTTCGATTCGGACCCCGGCTAGCCGTCCGGCACGCACGGCGTGACTGCCGGAGCAATCCTTGTCCTGGTCGAAATTGACGATCTTGTTGCCCGGTGTCCGGCCCGACCACTGCCGACAGACACCTTGGTTTTCCGCCAGGCCGGGACGGGCGCTGAAACCCTCAACCAAGACTTCCTGAACGCTGCCGACGAGTTTCTTACTGGATCTAAGCGTAAACACTTCCTGGTGTCGAAGCAAACGCTGCAGCCGTTCTTTTTTCAATACTTCATCGATTTTGCTGTCAAAACGGGCGGCCGGGGCCACGGATCGATCCGAATACATGAAGGCAAAAACCCCGTCGAAACCGACATCCTCGATCAGCCCCAGCGTCCGCTCAAAATCGGCGTTGGTCTCTCCCGGGAATCCGACGATGAAATCCGATGTGATCGCGATGTCAGGGCGAACCTGCCGCAGCCGTCCAATGCGCTCGAGGTAGACCGCCCGGGTGTATTTACGGTTCATTCGCTTTAGCACCCGGTCGGACCCGGACTGAACGGGCAGATGAATATGCGGACAGAGTTTGCTCACGCGGGCGAAGGCTTCGATCAAGTCGTCGGACAGGTCTTTGGGGTGGGAAGTGGTGAAACGAATCCGCTGCAGGCCGTCGACGCGGTCCACGCGCCCCAACAGTTCGGCAAAGCTCCCCAGGCCCTCCTTCACACCATAGCTGTTGACGTTCTGCCCCAGCAGGGTCACCTCACGGACGCCGCCGGCGACCAGCATGCGGATTTCCGCCAGGATGTGATCGGGATGGCGGCTGGTTTCCCGGCCGCGCACGTAGGGCACCACGCAGTAGGTGCAGAAATTGTCGCAACCCTGCATGATGGTCACGAATCGCGCCACCTGGCCGTCGTCGCGAAAACCGCTGGCGAGATCGAGTTCTTCGATCCCGTCCGCATCTTCGGTGTCGACCACCCGCAGGCCCTGCAATCGCACCCTTTCGACCAACCGCCCCAGTCGCGGGATCGCCTTGGGCCCGAAAACAAGATCAACCTGGGGCGCGCGCGCCAAAATCTTCGCGCCCTCCTGCTGCGCCACGCATCCTCCCACACCGACGAGCAGACCGGGTTTGCGCCGTTTCAGCTGGGCCAGGCGGCCCACGAAGCTGAACGCCTTCTGTTCGGCCTTGGCCCGAATGGCGCAGGTATTGACGATAACGAGATCGGCCGCCTCGAGCCGGTCGGTGCGGGTGTAGCCGCTTGGCGCCAGGGCCCGCTCGATCTGGTCGGAATCGTAGACGTTCATCTGGCAGCCAATCGTGTTTATGTAGAGCTGGCGCATACCGATTCCCATCCCCGACCGTTCAAATCGCCAGTCGCCCGGGGCTCCATATAAATCTCGCCCGCCGCCACCAGGGCGTTTAGGATCTCCGCCACGTCGGTTTCACAGCCCGGCGCCACCGTGACCGTCACGATCCCCCGGGCCGCATCCCGGGTTGTCACGACGGCCATCCCGTCGTAGGCCTCGAGAATAAAGCGCAGGAAACTGATGTCGCGGCGATCGACCCGGTAGAGGTGTTGCGTGGTGCAGAGGTTATCCCCTGTTCGGCTCGGGTCGCTGGCCTCGATTCTAACCTCGTCTTGCATAAGTATTTCCAAACCCTTACCGGTCAGGCAAATAGACTTGGAGACTATAACCATATGACTCCCCAATGCAACCCCCAAACGGCGAGACCCCCAGTGGAACGGGGGTCTGCGCGAAAACGCTGATGCCCGGCGGTGGCCGGCGGAGGTGCGCCATAAAGGGCCTTGCCTCACCATCATCCGATGGGGTATATGCGCCCCTTATGGAAACGCTTTGGGACATTCAGCAACCCGACCCCGAGCGGGTGGCGGGGCTGCAACGGGCCTTGAACCTCAATCTGCTGGCGGCCACCCTGCTCGTCAATCGCGGCATTCGATCCGTCGAACACGCCCGCCGCTTTTTAGATAGTTCCCTGGCCGACATCCAGGCGCCCCCGGAAGTCAAAGATATCGACATCGCCGCCGCGCGGATCGCCCGCGCCCTTGGATCCGGCGAAAAAATTCTGGTGTTCGGCGACTACGACGTGGACGGCGTGACCGGCACCGCCCTCCTGCTGGATTTCCTCAGCCGGGCCGGCGGCCGGGTCGAACACCACATTCCGCACCGTCGCCGCGAGGGCTACGGACTCAAGCCCGAGCATATCGCCGCGGTCGCCGTCCCGGGCACATTTAAACTGCTCATTACCGTCGACTGCGGAATTTCCAGCCACGCAGCCGTCGATGCCGCCAATCACAGCGGCATCGATGTCATCATCACCGATCACCACACACCCGATGACGGCCCACTGCCGGAGGCTCTGGCGGTGGTCAATCCCAAACGCCATGACTGCACGGCCTGTCTGGAGCACCTGGCCGGGGTCGGGATGGCGTTTTATCTCCTGATTCAGCTGCGGGCCCACTTGCGGGAAGACGGCTTCTGGGTGGGGCGCCCCGAACCGAATCTAAAGCATCTCTGCGATCTCGTCGCACTGGGCACGGTCGCCGACATGGTCCCGCTGGTGAACGAGAACCGAACGTTCACGCAAGCCGGGCTGCAGCTTCTGAGTGCCAGCCGGCGGCCCGGACTGCAGGCCCTCATGGCTGTCAGCCGAATCGACGCCCGCCACATCGAAGCGGATGACATCGCTTTCCGCCTGGCCCCGCGCATCAACGCCGCCGGGCGCATGGCTCACGCCGATCTGGCGGTGGATCTGCTGACCACCGAAGACCCGGACCAGGCTCGGCACCTGGCCCGCCGGCTCGATGAACTCAACCGCCAGCGCCAGACCACCGAGCAGGACATCGTCGAACGAATCATCGCGCGGCTCGAGCGCAACCCCGGGCATCTGGAACGACCCGCCATCTTGATGCGGGGAGCGGACTGGCACGAAGGGGTCCTGGGCATTGCCGCTGCCCGCCTGATGCGACGCTACGGCCAACCGGTCATCCTGCTGGCCGGAAACGGTGACACGGCCCGCGGATCCGGGCGCAGCGTGCCCGGCGTCGATATCTTTGCCCTGCTCCAGCAATGTGCCGATCTGCTCGAGGCCTACGGTGGCCACGCGATGGCCGTCGGCATGACCATCGCCGTCGAGCGTTGGGATGCCTTTTGCCAGCGTTTCTGGCAGATTCTGGACAGCCGCTTCGGAACCACGTCGAAAGGCCCGCGCCTCGCGATCGATATGGAATTGACGCTGGATGACGTCGACCGGGCGCTGTTCGACACGCTGGCGCTTCTGAAACCTTTCGGCGAAAAGGTGCCGGAACCCGTTTTTATGGCACGTGAGGTGGAAATCGTCAGCCAACAGATGGTCGGGGGACGACATCGGCGCATGCGGCTGCGCAGCTGCGGGGCCAATACCCGCCGCATCGTCCCGGCCATCCAGTTCAACGTCAGGGAGGATTGCGCGCTTCCGCACCGGCTTAAGCGGATCGCCTTCCACGTCCGCCGTCATAACTGGAACGGGGCCGACGGCCACCAGCTCCACGTCATCGCCACCCAGGCCTGATAGCGCGCCATCACGTTCAGGCGGTTCAACCGACTTTTTTATTGCAAATCCCTTATGTTGGCCCTATGATCGCAAGTTGATAAAACCCCGGCCGACAGGTGCCGGGGGTTCACCGGGAGAAAACGATGGCCAAAGTATTCCGACCCAGCACGCGCGAATCGAGCATTCTGTCCAAAATCGAATCGTCCAAGGAGTATGCCCGGCGGCGCGCCTTGAACGCTATACCGGACTGCATCGAGGCCTTATCCAACGCGATCGCCATGAAGCTTGTGGAAGAACGCCTGGTTGAAACCACGAACAAGAACGGCCTGGAAGAGCAGGTCCATGACTGCCTCGACAAGATCACCCGGGCGGACGACTTTGACATCGACTACCGGATCGCCCCTTACCGCAACCTCGTGGCCCAGCCGCACATTGTGAGCATCTACGTGACCGCTTTCGTTCTCGAAACCGTCATCGATCACAAAGACACGGTCGATATCTACGGTTCCGACGAAGAGATCTACACCTGCATCAATACCCAAGTTCAAAAGCATCTCCCGTGAGGCATGCGTCCGCGCTTTCACCCCCGCCTGGTCAACGATCCGCTGGGCGATCCCGGGCTTTACGTCCCCCTGGCGCATGACCGGCGCGCCCTGCTCTTCGACCTCGGCGACCTCGATCCCCTCTCCGCCCGCGACATCCTGCGCATCAGCCATATTTTTGTGACCCATACGCACATGGATCACTTCTGCGGACTGGACCATCTCCTGCGTATCTGCCTGGGCCGCCCCAAAACGCTTTACCTCTTCGGCCCCGGGGGATTTCTGGCCAATGTCGAGGGCAAACTCGCGGCCTATACCTGGAACCTGGTTTCCACCTATCAGGATTCTCTCGAATTGGTGGTCACCGAGGTCCGGGCGGATGAGCGCCTTCGGCAGACTTATGACTGCCGCGACGGTTTTCAGCCGCAGCAACCGCCACGCCGTGCCCCCGCCGGGGGGCCGCTGCTGGAGGAAGCCTCCCTGCAAGTGCACAGCGCCATCCTGGACCACGGCATTCCCTGTCTCGGCTTCAGCCTGAAGGAGCGCTACCACATCAACATCATCAGCCAGGAGCTGCAGGCCATGGGCCTGGCCACCGGTCGCTGGCTGCAAGCCTTCAAACGGGCGCTGTATGCCAAGGCGCCGTCCGACCGGCTGATCGAGGCGCCGTGCAGCGACCGCCCCGGACGCACACGGACTTTTCCGCTGGGCGCTCTGGCCGCACGGATTGCCGCTATCACGCCCGGCCAGAAAATCGCCTATGTGGCCGATGTCGCTTTTCACGAAGCCAACGCCCGCCGAATCAGGGCGCTGGCCCGCGATGCCGACCATCTCTTCGTCGAAGGCGCGTTTTTGGACGAAGACCGCGCAATCGCGCAACAGAAAAAGCATTTGACGGCGGGCCAGGCAGGAGAATTGGCGGCCCAGGCCGGGGTCAAGCGTGTGACCGTTTTTCATTTCTCGCCGCGTTATGAGGGACGGATACAGCGACTCCAGGAACAGGCCCAGCGCGCCTTTCGCGAGACCCGGGCCCGGCGGTAAGCCGACCGGGAGCAGGGGCGCTCAACCGGCGCCCTGCAGGCGCTGATCGGCGGACGGGTGCCGGGGCGGCGCCGACGGCGACCGGGTGGACGCTGCGGGGCCGGCCGGCGAACAATCAATGGCGGAAGGAACGACGACCGCGTTGGTCGCCGTTGGCGGGTACCACCGGTGAGCATCGGGTGTGGACGGCCGCATAGCCCAGGAGGGCGCTGACTTCCCGGTCCAGGGCGGCGCCGGCCTTGAGCTGCAGCGACTCGGTGGCGATGATCGTCTCGTTGCGGCGCGGATCCACCAGGTGCAGAAAGGTGCGGCAGTTGCCGCCGTGATGGCGCAAAACCTGATGCAGCCGGTTGAGCGTCTCCGAGTCGACCCGGTCGGTGTCGAGGGTGATGTGGACGCTGGCCGTCCAGGTTTCCTCGGCCCGTTCCATGGCGATCATCTTTTCAACCACCACGCGTACGGCATTTTCTTCCTTCTGGGCCTGGCCCTGCACCAGGACGGGCTGGTCCTCGACCAGCAGTGCCTCGCAATCCCGATAGCTGTCCGGGAAGACGATCAGTTCGGTGGTGCCCTGGAGATCCTCGATCTGGACAAAAGCCATCGGGTCGCCACGCTTGGTTCGCAGCTGGCGGATACCGCTGATCAGCCCGCCGATGCGCACGGCCGTCTTATCCGGCAGTTCCTTGACGGTGATGGCGCCGGCGTTGGTGAATTTTTCAATGGTCTCCAAATAGCGGTCCAGGGGGTGGCCGCTCAGATAGAACCCCAGCGACTCCTTCTCCTGGGCCAGGGCATGGCGCGCCTCCCATTCCTCGATCGGGGGCAGCTCCGGCGCGTTCAGCGTCGGTGCGGATTCGACCGTGCCAAAAAGTCCCATCTGGGGATCGGCCTTTTCCTTCTGGACCCGTTGGCCGTATTCGAGGGCATCCTCGAGGGCGGCCATCATCTGGGAGCGCTTGGCGCCCGTGGTGTCGAACGCCCCGCAGGTGATCAGGCTCTCGATAACGCGTTTGTTGACCCGCCGCAGATCGACGCGGGAGCAAAAGTCGAAGAGCGATGCAAAGGGACCGTTGGCCTCCCGTTCCGCCACGATGGCCTCGATGGCCGCCTCGCCCACGTTCTTGACCGCCACCAGCCCGTAGCGAATCCGTCCATCGTCCACGACAAAGCAGGTCCCGCTCTGGTTGATGTTGGGCGACAGCACGTCGATGCTGTGGCTGCGGCATTCGGCGATGAACTTGACCACACCGTCGGTAGAATGCATTTCGCTTGTCAGCAAAGCCGCCAGGAATTCCACCGGGTAGTGCGCCTTGAGATAGGCCGTCTGATACGCGATCAGGGCATAAGCCGCGCTGTGGGATTTGTTGAAGCCGTAGCCGCCGAACTTCTCCATCAGATCGAATATCGTCCGGGCCCGGTCCTCGTCAATCGCGTTCGCGCGCGCGCCGGCCATGAAGAAATCCCGGTGCTCGGCCATCTTGGCCTGAATCTTCTTGCCCATGGCCTTGCGCAGGTCGTCGGCCTTGGCCATGGTGTAGTTGGCCAGGACGGCGGCGATCTTCATGACCTGTTCCTGGTAGAGAATCACGCCGTAGGTCTCCTCCAGGATCGGTTCGAGCTCGGGCAGGAGGTATTCCACCGCCCTGCGGCCGTGCTTGCGCTCGACGAAATCGTCCACCATGCCGCTGTCCAGGGGCCCCGGCCGGTAGAGCGCGACAAGGGCGGTGATGTCCGCGAAGCTCGCCGGTTTGAGACGCACCAGCAGATCCTTCATACCGGCGCTTTCCAGTTGGAAGACCCCGGTGGTGTCGCCGCGCGACAGGAGCGTAAAGGTCTCCTGGTCGTCGAGATCGATATTGACCATGTCGGGTACGGACTGCCCCTGGGCCGCGATGAGTTTGAGCGTGTTCTCGATCACCGTCAGGTTGCGCAGCCCCAGGAAATCGAATTTGACCAGTCCCGCCAGTTCGACGTGCTTCATGTCGAACTGGGTGACGACCTCCCCTTTCTTACCCCGGTAGAGCGGCAGGTATTCCACCAGCGGCCGGTCGCCGATCACCACGCCGGCGGCGTGGGTCGAGGCGTGCCGCGGCAGCCCCTCGAGCACGCGGCAGATGTTCAGCAGTTCGTCGATCTCGGGGCGCGCGGCGGCCAGTTCGTTAAACTTGGGTTCCTGGGCGATGGCCTCGTCCAGCTTGATGTTGAGCACGTCGGGCACCATCTTGGCGATCGTGTCCACCTCTTTGAGCGGAATGTCGAGGGCTCGGCCGACATCGCGAATGACCGCCCGGGTCTTGAGCTTCCCATAGGTGATGATCTGGGCGACGTAGTCGCCGCCGCCGTATTTCTCACTGACGTAATCGAGCACCTTCTCGCGGCCGTTGATACAGAAGTCCACGTCGATGTCCGGCATGCTGATGCGGGCCGGGTTGAGAAAGCGCTCGAAGATGAGCCCGTGCTCGATCGGGTCCAGGTCGGTGATGCCCATGGCATAGGCCACCATGCTGCCGGCCGCCGAGCCGCGCCCGGGACCGACCGGCACCCCGTTATCCTTGGCAAAGCGAATGAAGTCGGCCACGATCAGAAAATAGCCGGTAAACCCCATTTCCCGAATGACGGATATTTCGTACTCCAGCCGGTCTTCATAGGCCGCGGGGTCGATGTCCGGATGTTTCTCACGGATCTTGGCCATGCGCTCCCTGAAACCTGCGCGCACCGTGGCATCGAAGATCTCCTCGGTCGTCTGTTCGGCCGAAGGCGCAAACTGGGGGAAGTGATAGGAGAAGTCGAATTCGTAGGCACACCGCCGGGCAATTGCCGCGGTGTTGGCGATGGCTCCGGGATAGTCCTGAAAATAGGACGCCATTTCGTCGGGCGCCTTGAAATAGAGCTGGTCGGTGGAGAACTTGAAGCGATTGGTTTCATGCACCGTCTTGCCGGTCTGGATACAAAGCAAAACGTCGTGGGCGCGCACGTCCTCCTTTTGCAGGTAGTGGCAATCGTTGCTGGCCACCAGCGGGATATCCAGCCGGGCGCTCATGTCCCGCAGGGCCGCGTTGACGGTTTCCTGGATGGGGATGCCGTTGTTCTGGACTTCCAGGAAATAATTGTCTTCCCCCAGGACCTGCTGGTACCAACGGGCGGCCGCGTCGGCCTGCTCGATTCGCCCGGCCTTGATGTGCATCGGAATCTCACCGTGGAGGCAGGCGGTCAGCCCGATCAGACCCCGGCTGTACTCGGCCAGCAGCTGCTTGTCGATCCGCGGCCGGTAGTAAAAACCGTCCATCTGGGCGATGGAGGCCAGTTTGCAGAGATTGCGATAGCCCTCCTGGTTCTCGGCCAGCAGAACGAGGTGGGTCAGTCCCTTGGCGTCTTCGGGGGTTTTGTCCCGGATGGTCCGCGGGGCCACGTAAATCTCGCAGCCGATGATCGGGCGCAGCCCGGCCTTCTTGGCCTTTTCGTGAAACTCCAGCACCCCGAACATCGTCCCGTGATCGGTGATGGCGACGGCCTCCATCCCGTAGGCCTTGGCCTGGTCAATGAGCGGATCGATGCGGATGGCCCCGTCCAGCAGACTGTACTGGGTGTGGACATGCAGGTGCACAAAATCGGCGGCAGCGGAAACCATGGGTCGGGCGCCTCCTGATAGGGTATTCTCACGCCGGCGGTGTCGGTACGGCCGGCCCGCCCGCGGGCGGGGGTGATGTGGAAGGCCGCCGGCCGATGCACACGCCGGCGGGCCGGGCCCCATTGCAATGAGGGATTGAAACGCGCTAAGCGATTATTCAAGCCGGTAGTTGGGGGCCTCCTTGGTGATAATGACGTCGTGGACGTGGCTTTCACGCAGCCCGGCGGCGGATATCTTCACGAACCGCGCTTTTTCACGCAGCTCATCCAGCGTGCGGCAGCCGACGTACCCCATGCCGGCCTTGAGACCGCCGATCAGCTGATGGATATTGGCCGAGAGGTGCCCCCGGTAGGGAACCCGGCCCACGATGCCTTCGGGGACGAGTTTGTCCGCGGCCTCGTCGTCCGACTGGTAGTAGCGGTCCTTGCTGCCTTTTTTCATGGCCTCCAGCGAGCCCATGCCGCGGTAAACCTTGTAGCTGCGTCCCTGATAGAGGATGGTCTCGCCCGGGCTTTCCTCGGTGCCCGCAAACAACCCGCCGATCATCACCACGTGGGCGCCGGCCCCCAGCGCCTTGGCGAGGTCGCCGGAATATTTGATCCCGCCGTCGGCGATCAGCGGCACGCCGGTTTTGCCGGCCACCGCCCGGCAGTTGAGGATGGCGGTGACCTGCGGTATGCCGATGCCGGCCACGATCCGGGTGGTGCAGATCGATCCCGGGCCGATACCGATCTTGACACCGTCCACCCCGGCGGCCACGAGGTCTTCGGCCCCTTGGGCGGTGCCGACGTTGCCTGCAATAAGCTCGACCCCGCCAAACGTCGCCTTGAGGGTCTCGACCGCCTCGATGACGTTCTTGGAATGACCGTGCGATGTGTCGATCACAATCACGTCCGCCCCGGCATCGAGCAAGGCCTGGGTGCGCGCTTGCATGTCGGGCCCGACGCCGACGGCCGCCCCGCAGCGCAGGCGCCCGAGGCTGTCCTTGCAGGCGTTCGGATACTTCTTGATTTTCTCGATGTCCTTGATGGTGATCATGCCGGCCAGGCGGCCGTTGGCATCCACCACCAAAAGCTTTTCGATCCGGTGCCGATGGAGGAGCTTTTTGGATTCCTCCAGGGTGATGCCTTCGGACACCGTGACCAAATTGTCCTTGGTCATCACTTCGGATACCGGGCGCTCGAGATTGGACTCGAACCGCAAATCGCGGTTGGTGACGATCCCTACCAGTTTGTCTCCCCGCGTCACGGGCACACCCGAGATCCGGTAGCTGGCCATCACCTCCAGGACCTCGTGCACCGGACGCTCAGGGGCGATGGTGACCGGGTCGACAATCATGCCGCTCTCGGATTTCTTGACCTTGTCCACCTCCCGGGCCTGGCTGACGACGCTCATGTTGCGATGAATGAAACCGATCCCGCCCTCGCGGGCCATACAAATGGCGGTATCCGCTTCGGTCACCGTATCCATGGCCGCACTGACGAGCGGGATGTTGAGGCGCAGATTGCGGGTCAGGCGGGTTTTGACCGTCACATCCTTGGGCACGACGTCGGAATAATTGGGCAGCAGCAGCACGTCGTCGAAAGAATAGGCTTCTTCCGGGCTAATCTCGATCATGATTCCTCCAGACTTCGGGTGGCGGGGATTCGGCCCAACGGTCTCGACAATCGTTGACGCTCGCGATAGGAAGGTTCGAAATTTTGCCCGCCTCCTTAACAAAAGGACCGGTGATACGCAATCCATTTTTTGGCGGCTTGACAACCCCAGGTGGCCGATATATTCATGGCTCTTCGCAAAATGGCCAAATCATTTCACTTTCAGCGCGAAGGCCGGTCTGCGGAGGTCGTGGCCGGTCCCAAATGGCGGCCGGCGGATCACGCGCGCTGTAATTCCCGAAGCGGGCGGCACTCCCATGCTCCTGAACATCAATGCCCAGAACCCGCAGATGCGCCTCGTGGGGCGCGTGGCCCAGATCCTCAGGGAAGGGGGGGTTGTGGCCTACGCCACCGATACGGTCTACGGTATCGGGTGCGACATCACGAACAAAAAAGCCATCGAAAAGGTATACCAGCTCAAACAGCGGGACAAAAAAAAGCCGTTCAGCTTCATGTGCTCGGACCTCAAAAACATCAGTCGCTACGCCAAGGTGTCCAACTACGCCTACAAGACCATGAAACGACTTCTTCCCGGTCCCTACACCTTCGTTCTCGAAGGATCGCGGGAGGTGCCCAAAATGATGCTGACCCGACGCAAGACGGCTGGTATCCGGGTGCCGAACCATGCCTTCTGCTTGGCCCTGGTGCAGGCGCTGGGCAACCCCGTCCTGACCACCAGCGCCACCCGGCCCGACGGCACGGTGTTCGACGATGCCTCCCTGATCCACGACCATTTCGGCCGCCGCCTGGATGTCGTGGTCGACAGCGGTCCGGTCAGCGGCACGCCCTCGAGCGTCATCGCCCTGATTGACGATATCCCCGACATCATCCGCCGCGGCGCCGGCGACGTCAGCCTGTTCGAATAGACGCCCCGGTTACAGATTCGGCGGTTTGATCCCGGACCGGCCGCGGTTTCCCCCGGCGATCATCCTGTGAGGATTCCCGGATATGCCATGTGAGTCGCCACCGCCGCGGTTTGATCGCGGCGCACGGTCCCTCCGGAGGGGCCGCCGTTGTCGAACGACAGATTAACGCGTCCAGAAAGGCTTTGATGCGCCGGCGATCGGCAGCGGAGCCGGCCGGTCTCGGTCAAGGCAGGCAACCGTATGTCACGCCTAACGGCGTTACGGTTCAATTGCGGGAAGGCGTGTAGATGTAGCCGGCCGTCCACTCGGGGCGAGACACGCGCCCCAGGAGATCACGCAGCGTGGCTTCGCCGAGCAGTTGCAGCAGCGACGTCTTCCGGGTCGGAATGTAGACGGCGGTGACGTCACCCTTGACGCCCGCCAGTTCCCCGGCCCACTGCACGGCGTCTTCCAGGTTGCCGATGCGGTCGACCAGCCCCAAGGATTTGGCGTCGGCCCCCGTGTAAATGCGGCCATCGGCGAGTTGGCGGACGGCGTCGATCTCCATTTGGCGCCCTTCGGCAATGGCGGCCACGAATTGCTCGTGGAGTTCCTGCACGAAGGCCTGCAAATACTTTTCCTCTTTGGGGGTCATGTCGCGGACGGGGGAGCCGGCATCTTTTAGATCACCGCTTTTGATCACGACCGGCGCGAGTCCGATTTTAGCGAACAGCTCTTTGAAATTGGTATACTCCATGATCACCCCGATGCTGCCGGTGATGGTGCCCGGATTGGCGATGATCCCGTCGGCCGAGGCGACCACGTAGTAGCCCCCCGAGGCCGCCACGGCCCCCATGGAGGCGACGACCTTCTTGACCTGGCGTGTCTTGGCGACTTCGCGATAGATCTCCTGGGAGGGCCCCACCACCCCGCCGGGCGAATCGACCCGCAGGACGATGGCCCGGATGTTCTCGTCATCGCGAAAACGCCTCAGCTGCCGAATGGTTTCTTTGGCATCGGCAATGATCCCCTGGACCTCGACGACCCCCACCTGCTCCCCGCCTTTGGCCCCGCCCAGGATTTCGTAATCCGAAATTCCGGGCCCGGCGGCGATGATCACGGCCACCGCCACCAGGGTGACGCATGCCATGCCTGAAAAAATCAGGAAGGAGAACAGCAAGGGGTGTCGGCGCGAAAACATGGGGGTCGCTTTGTATTAGAGGGTCAATGTCATCGGAACGCTGCGGCGGGCACATCCGGCCGGGCCCGCCGCGAGATGAAAGCAACGCCGGTCTGGCCAGAGAGGGGCGGCCACCGGCGGGGGAGTCTTCCGCACAAGCCAATGTCCGGGTCCCGGGTCCCGGACACCGGTCTTATTCGCTCTTGGTTGTGTCGTCTTCCGGCGACGACGGCTCCTGCTGCTCGACTTCGTTGAGTTTTTCCTGGAGGTTCTCCCGCAGGATTTCACCGAAGGTGGAGGTCGCCGGCTTCATGCTGCTGACGTACTCGCTCAACAGGGACTGCTCGTCCTCCATCTCCAGGCGCTTGATGGAAAGCCCGATCCGGCGCTCGTCGCTGTTGATGTTCATCACCTTGGCGGTGATGACGTCGCCGATGTTGTACATCCCAACCGGCGTCTTGATCTTTTCCTTGCTGATCTCGGAAACGTGGATCAGTCCTTCGATGCCCTCTTCCAGTTCGACGAAAATGCCGAAATCCGTCAGATTGGTAATCGTCCCGGTGATTTCCTTGCCGACCTCGTAGCGTTCGGCCACGGTCTTCCAGGGATCGTCCGCCAGTTGCTTGATGCCCAGCGAAAAGCGTTCGTTGCCCTTTTCGATATCGAGGACAATGGCCTGCACCGTGTCGCCTTTTTTATAGATCTCGGAGGGATGCTTGATGCGCTTGGTCCAGGAGATGTCGGAGATGTGCACCAGGCCGTCGATTCCCTCGTCGATGCCGATGAAGAGACCGAAGTCCGTGATGTTTTTGATGCGTCCCTCGATGGTGGTGCCCACGGGGTATTTCTCGGCGATGACATCCCAGGGGTTGGGTTTGACCTGCTTCATTCCCAGGGAAATGCGCCGGCTGTCGGGTTTGATGTCCAGCACCACGGCCTGCACTTCCTCGCCGATCGAAACGACCTTGGAGGGATGGCGCACCTTGCGGGTCCAGGACATCTCGGACACGTGAATCAGCCCCTCGATGCCTTCCTCCAGTTCGACGAAGGCGCCGTAGTCCGTCAGGCTGACGACGCGGCCCACCACGTGGGTGCCCACGGGGTAGTTCTCGGCCGCATGGGTCCAGGGATCCTCGCTGAGCTGTTTCATGCCCAACGACACCCGCTCCTTCTCGAGATCCAGGTTGAGAATCTTGACGGTGATCTCATCCCCGATGGTGAACAGCTCGGAGGGATGCTTGACACGGCCCCAGGAGATATCGGTGATGTGCAGCAGACCGTCCACACCGCCCAGGTCGACAAAGACGCCGTATTCGGTGATGTTTTTGACGGTTCCGTCCACCACCTTGCCTTCGTGGATCGATGCCAGGGTGGCGGCCCGTTTGGCCTCGCGTTCGGCTTCGAGGATGACGCGCCGGGAGAGCACGATGTTGCTGCGCTTGCGGTTGTATTTGAGGATCTTGAATTCGAAGGCCTTGCCCACCAGGTCGTCCAGGTTGCGGATCGGTCGCAGATCCGCCTGGGATCCGGGCAGAAAGGCCTGGACGCCGATGTCCACCGAAAAGCCGCCCTTGACCCGCGACTGGATGGTTCCCGGAATGGTTTCGTCGGCGTCGTAGACCCGCTTGATCTCTTCCCAGACCTTGACGCTGGCCGCCTTTTCCTTCGAGAGGACGACCCGTTCCTCTTCGTCGTCCCACCATTCCACCATCACTTCGATTTCGTCGCCGATCTCGGCTTTGATCTCGCCGTTCTCGTCGCGGAACTCATGGATCCGGATCTGTCCCTCGGATTTGTAGCCGATGTCCACCAGGACGTGATCCTTGTCCACGGAGATGATGCGCCCCGTCACGACTTCGCCTTCCGCGAAGCGCTTGAAGCTCTCCTCGTACATGCTCATCAGCTCTTCCATGGATTCTTCGGGCGCATCCTGCGGGCTGGCGGCGTTCGTGTCTTCCGTTGATTCGGTAGGTTCGATGTTGTCGTTTGCGTTGTTTTCCACTAAATTTTCCATTGACTCGGTTTGTCCCCCTTAGCCGATTTTTTGCATCAACCTGTCAAGGTTGGCATAAGCAAGATTCGATATCAGAATCGTTTTCATAACACAATGAAAAAATTCATTCATTGGCGGTGGGCCGCCGCCTGCCGCCGCTCGATGATCGTCAGCATGCGCCCCACGACACCTTCCGGATCCAAACCGCTGGAATCAATGGTTATCGCATCCTCGGCCGCCTTGAGGGGCGCGATCGCGCGGGACGTGTCGTTGTGGTCCCGCTGCCGCATGTCGCTTGCGACCGCTTCGAGCGACGGGCCGGAGCGATCCTCGAATTCGGCGTGCCGGCGACGGGCGCGGACCGCCAGCGGCGCGTCCAGAAAAAATTTGACGTCCGCCCCGGGAAACACCACCGTGCCCGTGTCGCGCCCTTCGAACACGGCGCCGCCCTCGCGTCCCAGGCGGCGCTGAACGTCCAACAGGAAACCGCGCACCACCGGACGGGCCGATACCTTGGAGGCCAGCATTGAAATCTCCGCCGTTCGGATCTGGTCTTCAATGTCCTCGTCGCCGCAGTGCAGGCGACTGCCGCCGGAGGATGCCCGGACGAAATGGAGGTCCAGATCCCGGCAAAGCGTTTCCAGCCCCTCGTCGTCCTCCGGGGCCACCGCAGCCCGCTGGGCTGCGAGGGCCACCCCCCGGTAAAGGGCGCCGGTGTCAATATAGCGATAATCTAATCGGTCGGCCAGCAGGCGGCTGACCGTGCTTTTGCCGGCCCCGGCCGGCCCATCGATGGTGACCACCAGTTGTTTTGTCATTTTGTGTCCGGCCTCCCCATCGGGGCGCGCGGCGTCAAATGCCGCCGGCGCTAAGTTGGGCGCATCAGGCCGGGGCACCCGCATCCGACGCGCCCCCCTCGACGATCACCGCCCGCAACGCTTCGATGAGGCGACGGTTCTCATCCGGCGTTCCCACATTCACGCGAATGTACTGTGGAAACCCATATCCGCGCATCGACCGCACGATAACGCCCCTGCGCAGCATGGCCTCGAAAACCGCCTGGGCGTCACGCCCCGTATCGATCAGAAAGAAATTGGCCTGGGTCGGGAAGCAGGTCAGCCCCATCGCCCCGAGTTCCGTGTAGAGATAGTCCAGCCCGGTATGAACCAGTTCCAGTGTGGCAGCGACGAAGGCCCGGTCGCTCAGAGCGGCCCGGGCGCCGATCTGAGCCAGCAAATTGACGTTGAAGGGCTGGCGGATGCGGTTGATTCCCTGGGCCAGCAACGCCGGCATCACCCCGTAGCCCACCCGCAGACCGGCCAGGCCGTATAATTTGGAAAACGTCCGCAGGGTGACGACGGGCCGGTCGCGGGCGGCCATGTCAATGCTCTGCAGGCACTGCGGGTCGCGCACGAACTCGATATAGGCCTCGTCCACAACCACGACGACCGCCGGCGGCAGGGCCGCCAGAAAGCGTTCGAAGGCCTGCTGCCCGATGACGGTGCCGGTGGGGTTGTTGGGGTTGCATAAAAAAACCAGCCGCGTCCGCTCGTCCACCGCCCGCAGGATCGCATCCAGGTCGATGGACAACTGCTCGAGCGGCACGAAGACCGGTTCGGCCCCCACCGTGCGGACCGCGATTTCATACATCAAAAAGGAAGGCCGGGGCATCACGGCCCGATCCCCGGGGGTCAGCAGGGCATTGGCCAATAGTGCGATGATGTCGTCGGAACCGTTGCCCATGACGATGTTCGACGGGTCGCAGTTCAGGTGCGTGGCCAGAGCGGCCGTGAATTCATGTCCGGCACCGTCCGGGTAGCGGTGCAGGCGGTCGATGGCCGCCCGTATGGCCGCCGCCGCCCGGGGCGAAGGGCCCAGGGGGTTTTCGTTGGAAGCCAGCTTGACCGAATCGCGAATGCCCAGTTCCCGTTCCAGCTCCTCGATGGGCTTTCCAGGCACGTAGGGGTCGATGGCCATGATGTGCTGTGGTAGTCGAAGCTCTATCGTCATCGGTCGTCTTAATCGATTGGTCGGGCGCCGCCCGCGGTGGCGTTTAGCCGGCCTCGGCCGCCCGGACCCCGCGGTCGAAGGCGTCCATGTTGAGCGGAATCAACTTGGCTTTGTGGGCGAATTCCTTCTCCACCGCCCGGCGCAGAACATCGAGCGGCACCACACCGCTGCGGGCCGCAAAGGCCGCCAGGGCCACGACGTTGGCGGAGCGCACGCTGCCGGCCGCGAGCGCCAAATCGTTGACCGGGATGGCCAGTTCGTCCACATCCTCGCGTTCGGCGCGCACGGGGATGAGCGTGCTGTTGATCAGCACCACGCCGCCCGGCTTGACCGCCGGCGCGAATTTCTCGAGCGAGGGCCGGTTCATGGCCACGAGATGCTGGGGGTTCTTCACGATCGGAGAGCCGATGGGCCGATCGCTCATGATGACCATGCAGTAGGCCGTGCCGCCCCGCATCTCGGGTCCGTACGAGGGGATCCAGACCACCTCGCGGCCGTCTTCCATGGCCGCGTGGGCCAGCATCTTGGCACTCAGGAGGATACCCTGGCCGCCGAAGCCGGCAAACATGACTTCACTCTGCATCAGGCCACCTCCTCTGCGGGCTCGGGGGTTTTCAGATCGCCCAGCGGGTAGTAGGGCAGCAGTTGCTCCTCCACCCAACCGATGGAGTCGAGCGGCGTCATCCCCCAGTTGGTGGGGCAGTTGCTGACAATCTCCACCAAACTGAAGCAGCGGTTTGCGGCCTGGTAGGCGAAGGCCCGCGCAACGGCCTTTTTCGCCCGGTTGATGTACTTGGGCTTGATCACCGTCTGCCGGGTGATATAGGCCGGCGTCTGCAAAGCCGCCAGCAGTTCGGCGACCTTGATGGGCATGCCCACATCGGCCACGTCGCGGCCGGCGGGCGAAGTGGTGGTGCGCTGGTCCGGCATGGTGGTGGGCGCCATTTGCCCGCCGGTCATGCCGTAGACCGCGTTGTTGACGAAAATGGCCGTGAATTTCTCCCCGCGGTTGGCGGCGTGGACGATTTCGCCCATGCCGATGCTGGCCAGGTCCCCGTCGCCCTGGTAGGTGAACACCATCAGGTCGGGCCGCACCCGCTTGATTCCGGTGGCCATGGCCGGCGCCCGCCCGTGGGCGGCCTCCTGGAAATCGCAGTCAAAATAGTTGTAGGCCAGCACCGAGCAGCCCACCGGGGCAATTCCCACCGTCCGGCCGCGAATACCCATCTCGTCGATCACCTCCGCGATCAGCCGGTGGATGACCCCGTGGGTGCACCCCGGGCAGTAATGGGTGTGGTTGTCGGAAAGGGCTTCCGGTCTGCTAAAGGTCTTTCCCATGATTTGTGCTCCTCAATCGGTGTGGTCGTACGACCATCGCTCGTCCTCAAGCGCTCAGCGCGCCAGCCGTTCCCGGACGACGTCCATGATTTCCTCGGGGGTCGGCACTTCACCGCCACACTTGCCGTACCACTCCACCGGGCATTGCCCCTGCACGCTGCGCTCGACGTCTTCCACCATCTGCCCCATGCTCATCTCGATGCTGATCGCGAAGCGGCAGCCCGCCTGGCCCGCCGCTTGCCGGATGGCCTCGATCGGAAAGGGAAAAAGCGTCTGGGGCCGGATCATGGCGACCTCCAGGCCTTCGGCCTTTAAATTCTCGACGGCCGTGCGGCAGACCCGGCTCATCGTGCCGTAGCTGACGATCAGGGCCTGGTAGTCGCTGTCCAGGTTGAGGGCTTCGAAGCGCACGTC
>CAYMAR010000024.1:6480-22018 GCA_964388465.1 uncultured Desulfobacteraceae bacterium | reverse complement strand
TTTGAAAAGGCCGATCATCCCCTGGCCGCCAGGCTGCCGGATGCGGTCTATCTTCCCGGACGCCATCGCGGCTTGCGCCTGACCCGCGAGGATACCGAATCGCTCCTCTACGCCGACTGGCACTACGATCACACCCCGGTGCTGGCCCAGCGGGCGGTGGGCCGGGGACGCGTGGCGGCCACCACCCTGGAGGCCTTCGACCATCCGGTTCTCCAGCGCATCCTTCACCGTCTGGCGGCTTTGCTGGCCGGGCGGCCGATCGATCCGCCCGCCCTCGGGGTGGGGCTCCTGGGGTACGCGCCGTCCGTGGGCCGGATTCACGGTCTGGGCATCACGGAAACCCCCGGCCTGCGTCTCGCGGCCGTCTGCGATCTGAACCCGGAGCGCGTCGCTGCCGCCCGGCAGGATTTTCCGGACATTGCCGTCCGGGCCGATGCCGAAGCGTTGGGTTCCGATGCCGCGGTCGATCTGGTCATCGTGGCCACACCGCCCAATACCCATGCCGCCCTGTGCCTCGATCTCATGGCGGCCGGCAAGCACGT
This sequence comes from uncultured Desulfobacteraceae bacterium, assembly GCA_964388465.1. Classification (GTDB taxonomy): domain Bacteria; phylum Desulfobacterota; class Desulfobacteria; order Desulfobacterales; family UBA5852; genus JABZFP01. The sequence continues at coordinate 21,476 of CAYMAR010000024.1, read as the reverse complement.
GGTCTGCGAAAAGCCCCTGGCCCTCAACCGCCGGGAGACCGATGCCCTTCAGGCGGCGGCCGAACGGCAGCAGGTGCACCTGAGCTGTCACCAGAACCGCCGCTGGGACCCCGACTACCTTGCCATCCGCGAGAGCCTGGCGCGCGGACTGATCGGCGATCTCTTCTATATGGAGACCTTCGTGGGCGGCTACCATCACCCTTGCGGCTACTGGCATTCCCATGCGGCGGTTTCCGGCGGGACGACCTACGACTGGGGGGCCCACTACCTGGACTGGATCGTCAGTCTGATTTCCGCGCCGGTCGAAGCGGTGATCGGCACGCGCCACAAGCGGGTCTGGCGGGACGTGACCAACGCCGACCAGGAGCGGATCCAGATCCGCTTCGCCGGCGGCGTCGAAGCGGAATTCATGCATTCGGACATCGCCGCGGCGCGCAAGCCCAAGTGGTATCTGCTGGGCACCCGGGGGGCCATCACCGGGCGCTGGCGGGACGTCGCCACCCACACGGTCGATCCCGATCACTACTACCGGCGGCACGATATTCCGGCCACCGAGATGACGCCGGCGATTACGATCACCCAGCGCCGGGCCGAGGGGGAGATCGTCCGCATCACGCCGCCCGTGGCCGAGCGGACGCCCTACGCCTTTCACCGCAATCTGGCCGATCACCTCCTGTTGGGGGAGCCCATCGGCGCCCCGCTGGCCGACAGCGTCAAGGTGGTCGCCATCCTGGAGGCCGCCGCCCGCTCGATGTCTCGGGGAGGCACTCCGGAGGTGCTCGATGGGGACTGAAGTCCAATGGGGCATTCTGGGCCATGCCACCATCGCCCGCAAGTGCGTCATCGGCGCTATTCAGAAGTACTGCAACGGCGCGGTCCGCGCACTGGCCAGCCGGACGCCGGACAAGGCCCGGGAAACCGCGGCACGGCACGGCATCCCCCTGCTGTATGACAGCTACGAAGCCGTACTGGCGGACCCCGCCGTGACAGCGGTCTACATCCCGCTGCCCAATCACCTGCATCTTCCCTGGACCCTCAGAGCCCTGGCCGCGGGCAAGCACGTGCTCTGCGAAAAACCGCTGGCCTGCAGCGCCGCCGAAGCCCGTGAGATGGCCGCGGCCGCACGCGCGGCTGACCGGTTTCTGATGGAGGGCTTCATGTACCGCTTTCACCCCCGCAGCCAGCGGGTCAAGGCCCTGGTCGACCAGGGCGCGATCGGCGAACTGCGCCTCGTGCGGGTCGCCTTCTGCTATCCCATGGCGGCCGACTTGATCGAGAGCGGCGCCAACGCCCGGCTCCAGCCCGGGATGGGCGGCGGCGCCCTGCTGGACGTGGGCTGCTACGGCGTCAGCCTGGCCCGATGGATGATGGGGGCCGAACCGGTCCATGTCCAGGCGCAGGCATCCTACCACCCCGGCGGCGTGGACTGGCACATGGTGGCCAGCCTGAATTTCGGCGACCGCCGCCTGGCCGTGGTGGAGGCGAGTTTCATCGCGGCCCTGCAGCAGACCTACAGCGTGGTGGGCCAAGGCGGTGCCATCGACCTGCCCCACGACGCCTTCATCCCCTGGGAGAAGGACACCGCCTTCAGACTTCGCGGCCCGGACGAGGAGGCCGGGACCCGGCACCTGGTTGATGGCGCCGACGAGTACCAGCGCATGGTGGAGCATTTTGCCGATGTCGTTCGGGGAGACGCTCCGGCGTTTTTCACACCCGCCGAAAGCATCGCCAACATGCGCGTTCTGGACGCGCTGGCGGCGGCCGCCCTTAGCGGAAAGCGCCTCGTGATAGAAACCATCGGAAATGCAGACGACCATGAATAATGCCGCGAGCAAAATCATGGCGAGCACAGCGCTGATCACGGACGCGGTGCGGGTCGAAACGCTCGATGACTACGCGGTTTTCTGGCGGGCTGGACATTCGCCGCTGGTCTGGTCCGATCCCTTCGGTCTTCCGCCCTGGCTCAAAGCCTGGTGGAGCGCCTGCGGCCAGGGCTGGACCCCGTACCTGCTCTCGATCCGCGTGGGCGGTCGCCTTGCGGGGCTGGCCCCGCTGATGCGACAGGACCGTGAAGTCCGCTTGATGGGCGGCCCGGATGTATGCGATCATATGGATTTCGTGGTCGCGCCGGAGCACGCGCATGCGTTCTACCGCAGCCTGCTCGACCACCTCGCGGCGGACGGGGTTGATCGTCTGTCTCTCTGGTCGGTGCGTGAAGATGCCTCGGCCATGACCGCGTTGCGGCCGGTGGCTGAGGGGTGGGGCGCCCGGGTGCGATGCGCGCTTAACGGACAGCTGTTCGTCATGCCGCTGCCCGCCACCTGGGAGGATTATCTGCTGCGGCTCAGCGGCAAGGAGCGCCACGAAATCCGGCGCAAGCTGCGGCGTCTGGAAGCAGCCGGCCGCGTCACGCTGCGCTGCGTCCGCACGGCCGCGGCGCTGCCGCCGGCCATGGATGCCTTCATGCAACTCTTCAGGTCCAACCGGGCCGACAAGGCCGCTTTCATGACCGGTCCGCGGCCGCAGTTCTTCCACGAACTGGCCGCCGGCATGGCCGCGGCCGGTCTGCTGCGGCTGTATTTTCTGGATCTTGACGATCGACCCATTGCCGCCGCCTTGTGCTTCGAACACGACGGCACGGTGTATCTTTACAACAACGGGTACGACGACGCTTACCGCGCGCTGAGCGCCGGTCTGCTCGGCAAGGTGCTGACCATACGCGCGAGCATCCGCGCCGGCTGCAGGCACTACGACTTTCTCAAGGGGTCGGAATCCTATAAAAGGCGCTTGGGGGGCATGCCGGCGAAGCTCTACCGTTGTGATATGGTTTGGGACCCGAAACAGGAGGCCATCCGTTGAACCGGCCGCTGACCATCGCCATGCTCAGTATCCATTCCAGCCCGCTCGGCGTCCTGGGCACGCGGGACACCGGGGGCATGAGCGTCTACGTGCGTGCCCTGGCCCGTGAGATGGGGCGTGCGGGACACCGGGTGGATATCTTCACCCTGCGCCGGCACACGGACCAGCCGGCCACGCAGGCTCTGGGGCAGAACGTCCGGCTGGTGTCCCTGGATATCGGGCTTAAGACGCTACCGCCCAAACGTGAACTCCACCGCTACGCGGCGGAATGTCGCGCGGCGGTCGAAGCTTTCCGGGTGCAGACGGCCGGGGCCTACGACCTGATTCACAGCCATTACTGGATTTCCGGTGAGGTGGGCCGACGGCTCGGCGAACTCTGGCATCGGCCCCACGCCGTCACCTTCCACACCCTGGCGGCCATGAAGGATCGCACCGGTGCGGGGCAACCGGCGACGGCCCGCCGTCTGGCGGTCGAGAAAGCGCTGGTCCGGGACGCCGACGCCCTGCTGGTGGCCTGCGCGGGCGAAGTGGAGAATCTGGTGCGCTATCACCGGGCCGATCCCGAGCGTATCATGCAGGTGCCCGGCGGGGTGGATTTCGAGCGCTTTCGCCCGCTGGACGGGCATCGGGCGCGCCGCCAGTTGGGTTTCGATCCCGAGGATTTCATCATTCTGTCCGTCGGACGGCTGGCGCCGCTGAAAGGCCAGGAACGCATTCTCGAGGCTCTGGCGCTGCTCGGGGCGGACGCGAACCTCAAACTGGTCCTCGTGGGCGGTGACGGACCGGCCGATCCGGAGCAGCGGCGCCTGGAGAGACGGGCCGCGCGCGCCGGGCTCGACGGCCGGGTGACGTTCACCGGCAGCGTGCTTCACGAAGATCTGCCCGTCTATTACGCCGCCGCGGATGTCTTTGTCCAGGCCTCGCGCTACGAGAGTTTCGGGCTCGTGGGGCTCGAAGCCCTGGCCTGCGGGCGTCCGGTGGTGACGAGCCCGGTGGGGATCATGGCGACCCTGGGAGAGCGCCCGCCGCCCGGATGCCTCCTGACGGACGGGTCGCCTGCGGAACTGGCCGGCGGGATCGCCGCTGTTCGCAGCCGAAACGAGGCCTGGCCGCCCGCCGCGATCCGGGCGGCCGTCCGGACATTCAGCTGGCCGCAGGCGGCCGACGCGGCCCTGGCGGCCTTTCGGCGTGCCATCGGCCGTCATGCCGGGGCAGGTTTTCCTAAAATCAAGACGCGCCCGGCGCCGGGCGGCCTGGCAAAACCGCGCTCGACCAGCAGCGTATGAATCCATGACCCCAGCGCAACCAAGGAGACCCATGAAGACCATCATCCACCAGGGCATTCCAGACACGCCCCCGGCCCCCTGCGACATCCTGGCCCTGGCCGCCCACCCGGACGACACCGAGTTCGGCGCCGCCGGGACGGTGATCCGCTGGGTCGAGGAAGGGCAGCGCGTGGTCTACGCGATTGCCACCAACGGCGACAAGGGGACCAGCGACCGGCAGCTGACGCCGGCCCGGCTGGCCGACATCCGCCGGGCCGAACAGGCCCAGGCCGCCGCGACGATCGGGGTCCGCGAGGTGGTCTACATGGGCTACCCCGACCAGGGGCTCGAGGAGAGCGACGCCCTGCGCAAGGATGTGGTCCGGCTGCTGCGCGGCTACCGGCCCCGCATCCTGGTGACCTCGGATCCTTACCGGCGCTACCTTTGGCACCGGGATCACCGCATCATCGGCCAGGTGGCCATGGATGCCGTGTTCCCTTACGCCCGCGATCATCTGGCTTACCCCGACCTGCTGGACGAAGGTCTGGAGCCGCACAAGGTGGCCGAGATTTATTTCTGGGGCGGCGAGGATATCAACTACCGCGCCGACATCACGGCCTTTTTCGACCGCAAGATCGAGGCCCTGCGCTGCCACGCCAGTCAGATAAAGGAATTCAAGCATTCGGACCCCGTCGTCTGGCTTCGTGAACGCAGCCGGGAAATGGCGGCCGGAACCGATTTTGAACTGGCCGAGGGTTTTCACCGGGTGGCCCTGCCGCTTTGATCGCGAACGCTCAGACCGGCCGTGCAGCAAACCTCAAACAACAGGCAGACAAAACGTGGACGAACGACCGACTATCGAAAAACATGCGATGCCGCCGGCCAACGGCGACGGCCAACCACCGGGCCGTCTGGGGATCCTGACGCCGGGCATGGGGGCCATCGCCACCACCTTCATTGGCGGGACCCTGGCCATCCGCCAGGGCCTCGGCCCGCCGATCGGCGCCCTGTCGCAGATGGACACTCTCGCGATCGATCCGGCGTCGGGGGATCCCGCGGAACCCATCGGGGATCTGGTGCCGCTGGCGCGCCTGGAGGATCTCGTCTTCGGCGGCTGGGACATATTCGAAGAAGACATGTACGCGGCTGCGCTCAATGCCGGCGTCCTGGCCCCCGACCTGCTCACCGCGATACGGCCGGGCCTGGAGGCCATCCGGCCGATGCCGGCGGTTTTCGACCGACGCTACGTCCCGCGGCTCGAGGGCCGGCACGTCAAGTCCGGCCGCAGCAAGATGGACCTGGCCGAGCAGTTGCGCGCCGATATTCAGCGGTTCAAATCCGCCCACGGGCTCGAGCGGCTGGTCATGATCTGGTGCGCCAGCACGGAAACGTATTCCGAGCCGGGTCCGGTGCACGAATCGATCGCGCATTTCGAAGAAGGGCTAGAAAACAGTGACCCCGGCATTGCCCCGAGCATGATCTACGCCTATGCGGCCATCCGCGAGGGCGTGCCCTTCGCCAACGGCGCGCCCAATCTGACCGAAGACATACCCGCCCTTCAGGCGTTGGCCCGGGAACTCGGGGTGCCCGTGTGCGGCAAGGATTTCAAGACCGGCCAGACCATGCTCAAGACGGTGCTGGCGCCGGCGCTGAAGGCCCGCATGCTGGGCGTGAGCGGGTGGTTTTCGACCAACATCCTGGGCAACCGCGACGGCGAAGTCCTTGACGACCCGCAGGCGCTGAAAGCCAAGGAAAAGAGCAAGCTGGGCGCGCTCGAGCACATCCTGGACGCCAAGGGGTTTCCCGAACTCTACGGCGACCTCTACCACAAGGTCCGCATCAACTATTATCCACCCCGGGGCGACAACAAAGAGGGCTGGGACAACATCGACATCTTCGGCTGGCTGGGCTACCCCATGCAAATCAAGGTCGATTTTCTCTGCCGCGACAGCATCCTGGCGGCCCCCCTGATCCTGGACGTGGCCCTGTTCATGGATTTGGCCGCCCGCTGCGGCTGGCACGGGTTGCAGAAATGGCTGGCCTTCTACTTCAAAAGTCCGACCTTGCCGGCGGGCGCCACGCCCGAACACGATCTGTTCCGGCAGCTGAAACAACTCAAGGAAGAACTGCGGGCGGCGGCGCGCACGGCGGCGAAGCCAATCGTGGACGGCGAAGCAGGACGCGCCAACTGAAACGCCGGCACGCCCCGGCGAACGCGAACCCACATGCAACGCAAAACCATCACCTGGCACCCACCGGAAGCAAGCCGCCGGGACACCGCCGCCCTCACCGGGCTCGAATATCTGCAGGCCCTCAAGGACGGCCGGGTTGCCCGGCCGCCGGCGGCGGTCCTGGTCGGCTACCGGATTGCTTCGCTGGCCGTCGGTCGGGTCTGCTACGAGCTGGTGCCGGAAGAAGCGCACTACAACCCTTTTGCCACGGTTCACGGCGGCATCCTGGCCACGCTGATGGATTCGGCCCTCACGGCCGCGGTCATTTCGACCCTGCCCCGGGGGCGGAGCTGTTCGACCGCCGAGATCAAGGTGAATTTCCTGCGCCCGGTCACCGCGGAGACCGGCCGGCTGGTCTGCGAGGCCCAACTGGTCCACGCCGGCCGGCGCCTGGCGGCCGCCGAGGGCAAGGTCCGAGACGCCCAAGGCCGGCTTTGTGCCTTGGGGGTCTGCTCCTGCCTGCTCTTCGATACGGACGGACCGTCCCCGACCGCCCGAAGATAGCTGCGGGCAACCGATGATCGGCCCGCGGCCGGAGCCCGCATCGATCCGCAGGATGACCCGCATGGCGCCCTGATCCTGGCCGCGATGCAATCGCACGTCCTTTGACACTTCTTTTACAACCGCCCGCCGATTTCGGCCCTATACTATCGTCAAAAGCCCTCACACTCGCTACGCGGGCCAACCATTGGATTCGGAGCCATCGCCATGCCATTTAAATTGCGGGACCCCATGAGCGGCCTGACCCATTTTGTCGGCATTATTTTGGCGGCCGTCGGCCTGATCGTGTTGCTCACGCGGGCCACGGGCCCTCTCACGCTATGGCATGCCGTGGGGTTTTCCGTCTTCGGCGGCGCCATGGTCCTGCTCTACACTTGCAGCACCCTCTACCACTGGGCGCCCGTTGCGGGGCCGCACCGCGAGTTTTTGCGCCGCCTCGACCATATGATGATTTTTATCTTCATCGCCGCGTCCTACACGCCCATATGCCTCGTCACGCTGCGGGGAGCCTGGGGGTGGTCGATTCTGGGGACCGTTTGGGGGATCGCCCTGGCCGGTCTGGTGATGAAGATTTTCTGGCTGAATGCGCCGCGCTTCGTCTACACGCTGATCTATGTCCTGATGGGTTGGGTCATCGTGGTGGGCATCTGGCCCCTGAGCCAGGCTCTGGCACTGCCGGGGCTGCTGTGGATGGCGCTCGGCGGTCTTTTTTACACGGCGGGCGCGGGGATTTACGCCGCGAAAAAACCGGACCCCTGGCCCCGCATTTTCGGTTTTCACGAGATTTTCCACGTTTGCGTGATGATGGGCAGCCTGGCCCATTTCTGGATGACCTACCGCTACATCTGAGCCGGTGAACCGAAGCTCAGGCGATAACCTGCACGGCGTCGTCGAAGCGGGTCAGCGACTCCAGCCCCTCGGCGGTGACCACGTGGGTGTTTTCGATGCCCACCACCCCCCGGCCGGGAATGATCAACTTGGGCTCGAGCGCGATGGTCATCCCCTCGGCCAGCGGCATGTCCTGGCCCTGGGCCAGAAAGGGATATTCGTCCAGCTCCAGCCCGACCCCGTGGCCGATGAAGCGGATGCGCTGGTCGTCGGCGCCCATGAACCACTCCCCCCAACCGTTGTCCGCGGCCCAGGCCACGGCGGTCGCGTAGAGCTCGCCGGCCGGGGTGCCCGGCCGGGCCTGCCGGCGGATGATCGCCTGCAGTTCCAGCATGGCCTCGTGGGCCTGCAAAAGATCCGCCGGCAGCTCGCCCAGGGCGAAGATGCGCGTGTGGTCGGCGATGTAGCCCTGCCAGGCAAAGACGTAGTCCAGCAGGATGGGCTCGCCGGGCCGGATGCGGTCGAAGCCCGCCCCTTGGGCCACGGCCGGGCTCACCCCGGTGCCGCCGGTGGGGGAGGCCAGATAGCTGGGCACGGCCGCCGGCGGCCCGGCCAGCAGGTGCCCGTAGAACAGCTCGCCGCCGAACATGCGCATGCGCACGATGCCCTGGTGGCCGCGCCGGCGGGCCTCGGCTTCCACCCGGCCGGCCAGCTCGACCTCGGTCATGCCTTCGCGAATAATCGTCCTGACGCTGTCGGCCACGGCGTCGGCCTGGCGGGCGGCCGCGCGCATCAGGTCGAGCTCGTATCCGGATTTGACCGCCCGCACCTGGCGCAGGCCGGGGGAGATGTCGATCAGCGCGGCATCTGCAAACAAGCGGGTGTACTGCAGATAAAGCGCGGCGGGGATGACGTCCAGCTCCATGCCCAGCCGTTGCGGCGGCGTATGGCCGTGGGCTTGGAGGATGTCGGCGATCTGCCGCGGGCTTTTGAGCGCCACGATGGCGTCCAGGGCCGATTCGGCCCGAGCCCGCGCCAGGCTTTTGCGCACCATCAGCACGGGGTCCCCTGCAGCCGGTACGTAAAGGTGGGCCTGCTGGACGGTGCCGGCCAGGTAGAAAAGATCGGTATTCTGCAGGATGAGGGCGCCGTCCAATCCGGCGGTGGTCAGGTGGCGCTGAAACCGCTCAATCCGGTGGTCGAGTTCATCCCTGGGGGTCGTGATCGTCAACGGCGTCATAGTCGATGCTCCTGAGATTGGGACGATGGGCGGCAAACGGCCATAAAACAAACGATATTCCGTCCCGGCAAGCGGATTTCACCCCGCGAGCGGGGACAGTATCAACCTAAAGCCTGAATGAAATGCTTTCAATGGTTGTCGCTGGGCGAAGCGCGGGCGAACGCCGCGACCACGGCGGCCACTTCGCGACCGGGCTTCAGGTGCACCGGCCGCCAATCGGCCGGAAACAGCGCGCGGTAGCGCCGGTGGCCGTAGCGCTGGTCGAGCAGCAGCACGAACCCCCGGTCGCGGGAGGTGCGGATCACGCGGCCGGCGGCCTGCAGCACGCGGTTGAAGCCCGGCAGGCGATAGGCGAAGTCAAACCCCGCCTGCCGCTGCGTCTCGAAGTAGTCGCGGATCAGGTCCCGCTCCAGCCCGATGCCCGGAAGCCCCACCCCGACGATGACGGCGCCCGCGAGTCGGTCGCCGGCGAGGTCGATCCCCTCGCCAAAAATGCCGCCCATGACGACGAAGCCCACCAGCGGATCAGGGATGCCATCGCCGAATTGGGCCAGGAAGGCGTCCCGGTCGCTTTCGGTCATCCCCGCCGCCTGGACGCAGGCGGGCAGATCCGGGTGACGGCGGGCGAAGCGCGTGTGCACCATCTGCAGATAGGCGTAGGAGGGGAAGAAAACCAGATAGTTGCCGGGGCGGTGGCGCACCAGATCGGCGATGGCCGCCACCACCGCATCCGCGGTCTGTTCGCGTTCGCGGTAGTAGGTCGAGATGCGCCCGTCGATGGCCAGGCACAGGTTTTCGCGGGGAAAGGGCGAGGGCAGCCGCAGGAACTGTGTACACGCGTTGCCGCCAAAAAGGGTGTTGAAATAGTCGAAGGGTGTCAGGGTGGCCGAAAAAAAGACGGCCGCCCGGCAGCGTGTGAGGGCTTCGGCCATCTGGCGGGCCGGATCGATGCAGAAGAGCTTGAGACGCAGATCCCGGGCATCGCCCGCGTAGCAGGTGGCGTAGGCCCGATCGTACTGCTCGGCCACGCGCAGAAAAGCGGCCGCGTCGAAATAGCGCTGCATCAAGTCCTCCCGCCATGGCGTCTTGATGTTTTGCAGCAGCCACTTCTCCGCCCGGGTCATGAAGCGCATCAGCCGCGGCAGCAGCGCCTCGGGGGGCGCGACGGCCGCCACGGCCCCGCCGGCGTTCAGGCATTCGCGGCGGGCCGTGGCCAACCAGGCGTTGACCCGCCCCAGTGTCCGGTAGAGCACGGGATGGTCCTCCCGCAGATCGCGGCGCAGATCCAGAAAGGCCTGCTTGTCCAGGGCGGCCGAAAACATCTCGCGGGAGCGGTCTACGAGGTTGTGGGCCTCGTCAATCAGGAAAATAAAATCGTTGCCCGTCTCTTCGAAAAAGCGTCGCAGATAGACGCGCGGGTCGAAGGCGTAATTGTAGTCCGCGATCACCATGTCGGTCCACAGGGCCATGTCCAGACCGAGTTCGAAGGGGCAGACCGCATGCATTCCGGCCAGACGTGTCAGGGCCTCGCGATCCAGGGCCATTTGCTCGAAGGCGGCCTGCCGGGCCCCTTTGAGGCGGTCGTAATGGCCGCGCGCGCGGGGGCATTCCTCCGGGGTGCAGGCCGCTTCAGGGTGGGGGCAGAGTTTGTCCTTGGCCGTGAGGGTCAGGCTTTTGAAGGCGAGGCCCGCCGCGCCGAGCAGCGCCAGGGTCTTCTGGACGGTTCGCTGTCCCGTGGTGCGCGCGGTGAGGTAGAAGACCCGGGAGGTCAGGCCGGCGCCCATGGCCTTGACGGCGGGAAAGACGGTTCCCAGGGTCTTGCCGATCCCGGTCGGGGCCTGGATCATGGCCGGATGCCCCTCTTGAATGGCGCGGTAGACGGCCACCGCCATGCGGCGCTGGCCGGCGCGATAGGATTCGAACGGGAAGACCAGCGCCTGGATGGCGCGGTCGCGCCGCCGCCGCCACTCGTCAAGCCCCTCGGCCCAGGCCAGAAATTCGGTCACGAGGGCTTCGGCAAACGCGGCCAGCGTCGCGAATGCGAAGCGTTGCCGGATTTCAAGCGTGCGTCCGGTCTCGAGGTGATAATAGGTCAGCTGAACGTCGATCCGCTCCAGACCCTGTTCGGCCGCATACATCCAGGCGTAGAGTTTGGCCTGACCCCAGTGGCGGGCATCGGGTTCGTCGCGAAGGGCTTTCAGCTCGCGGCGGGTGGATTTGATCTCATCGATGACCGTGTCCGCCCCGTCCTGGAAGACGCCGTCGATGCGTCCGTCGATCGCCAGAACGATCCGTTTGGTCTCGAGCCGATGGCGCACCGGTATCTCGGGCGTGTAGCCGGCCGGCCGGCCGCTCTGGATTTTCTGGTGGGCGCGCAACCCTTCGAGGGCCCGCCGCGTGCCCCTGAAAGCAAACGCCAGGTCACCCGATTTCAACACGAAATCCACGAGCGTGCGCACCGCCACGCCAACGACAGGTTTCACGGATGGGCCTTCCAACGCTACGGAAATGGCGGGGCGGATGTATGGTCCTCCCCCCGTCGTTACCTTGACCGCGTCAACCTAAGGGGTCTGGCATCGAAAATCAACAGAGGGCTCTAATACGCTGGGCGATCCGGTCGGCTTGAAAAAGAATCCTTGCATCGGTTCACCGGAAGGGATTAATATGGCGGCCGTTTTCTCGATCACGCCTTGCCATCACCCCACCGTGATGCTATAAACGACCGCCACGCCCGTTCGGCGCTCCGCCGGAGGAACCCAGCATGACCGACGCCATAACCTACGACGACGTTCTGCTCGTGCCGTCATACAATCACTGGGAATCCCGCAAGGTTGTGGACGTCTCCATCACCGACAAGAGCGGCAAGCTCACGCTCGATCTGCCGGTCATGACGGCCAACATGGACAGTGTGACTGAAGCGCCTATGGCCAATTTCATCGCGTCCAAGGGCGGCATCGGCGTTCTCCACCGTTTCGCCTCCATCGAGGAAAACGTGCGCATGTTCAGGGCCTGCGAAGGCCGGGCCTTCGCCTCGATCGGCTGCTCGCCCGGTGACCTCGAGCGCGCCGAGGCCCTGCGCGACGCCGGGGCGGACCTGTTCTGCATCGACGTGGCCCACGCCCATGCCCGCTATGTGGGCAAGACCCTGAAAAAGATTCGCGACATGCTCGGCCGGGAGGCCTGCCTCATGGCCGGCAACGTGGCCACCTACGCCGGGGCCGACTACCTGGCCTCGCTGAGCGCCGATATCGTCAAGGTGGGCATTGGTGGCGGGTCGGTCTGCACCACCCGGATCAAAACCGGGTTCGGTGTCCCCAACCTGACGGCCATCAAGAACTGCGCCCGGGTGGACCGCTCGGTGGTGGCCGACGGCGGTGTCCGCACCCCGGGCGACATCGTCAAGGCCTTGGCTTTCGGCGCCGATTTCGTCATGATCGGCAGCATGTTGGCCGGCACCCGGCCCACGCCGGGGGAGGTCATTGTCCGGCGGGATTCGCAGGGCAATGAATGCAAAGTGAAGATTTACCGCGGCATGGCCAGCAGCGAGGCCCAGGACGATTTCCACGGCGGGATGACCGAGTGGAAGACGGCCGAGGGCGTCAGTCTGGACGTGGCCTACCGCGAGGACGAGGAACAGATACTGGCCGACATTGTCGGCGGGCTGCGATCCGGGCTGACCTATGGTGGGGCTTCGACCATCCGGGAGCTTCAGCGCAAACTCGACTTCATCCGGATCACCCCGGCGGGGCGCGTCGAAAGCCAGGCCCACCGGTCGCTTTAGCGTCCGGCCGGCCCGCCGGATATTCAACACGATCAGGGACACGGAAAAGTGGCGGACAAACCCACATACCAGGACCTGAAAGATAGGATTCAGTCGCTGGAGGCCGAGATCAACGGTCTGCGCCGGCAGGAGGCCGCGCGCCAGGACCAGTTGGTTGCGTACGAAAGGGTGGCCGCCAACCTGCCCGACATCATCTGGTCGCTGGACGGGAAGCTCAAACCCACCTACGTCACCCCGTCGGTGCAGAAGCACCTCGGCTTCAGCCACGAGGAAGTCCGCAACCGCAACTTCACGGCCACGCTGGTACCCTCCAGCCGCGATCAGTTCAAGCGGGCGCTCCAAATGCTGCGGCTGGGCCTCAACCCCACCATGCTGGATTTGGAGCACCGCCATAAGAACGGTACCGGATTCTGGTTTGAGACCCAGATTTCGGGCATGTTCGACGATCAGAAAAGTCTGACCGGCTGCATCTGCGTATCCCGCAACATCGACCGCCGCAAACAGGCCGAAAGCGCACTCAAGCTGAGCAACGCTTTGTTCCAGACGGCGTTTGCCATCAGCCCGGACGCCGTGACCCTCAATCGCATGTGCGACGGGGTGTATACCATGGTGAACGACGGCTTTGCCGCCCTCACCGGCTACAGCCGCGAGGAGGTCGTGGGCAAAACCACGCAACAACTCGGCATCTGGGCCGACGCCGCCGACCTGAAACGATTGATGCACGAAATCAACGCCAGCGGATCGATGCGCAACATGGAAGCCTGTTTCCGCCTGAAGAATGGCGAGGTCCGCACGGGCCTGATGTCCGCCAATCTCATCGTTTTGAACCGCCAGCCGTACGTGCTGACCATCACCAAGGATATCGACAAGTTCAAGCGTGCCCGGGAGGCCCTGAAAGAGTCTGAAGAGAAATACCGCAAGCTCATCGAGACGGCCACGGACGCCATCTTCATCATCCAGGACGGTCAGGTGAAATTCCCCAATCCACAGGCCAAAAAGATGGGCGCGAAGATGGGGGTCGACCTGAAGGAGCACGCCTTTTTCGAATACGTGGCACCCGAGGATCAGAACATGATCCTGGAGCGGCATTTCCGCCGCCTCAAGGGGGAAGTCGTTCCCTCGACCTACAATTTCAGGCTGCTGCGCAAGAATGGCGAGAAGTTCTGGGTCGAAGTCAACGCGGTGAAGATCACCTGGGACGGTCACCCGGCCACCCTGAACTTCATCCGCGACATCGACGACCAGAAAAAGCTGGAGGCCGAATTCCAGCACGCACGCAAAATGGAGGCCGTGGGCACCCTGGCGGGGGCCATCGCCCACAATTTCAATAACCTGCTCATGGCCATCCAGGGCAATGTGTCGTTGCTGCTGCTGGATACCGAGGATGACGATCCGCGCCTCGTGGAATTCAAGAAAATCCAGGAGCACGTGGAAAACGGCTCGCAGCTCACTTCCCAGCTGCTGGGTTACGCCCGCAAGGGCAAATACCGCATCCGGGGCCTGAACCTCAACGAACTCGTGACGCGCACGGTGGCCACCTTCCGCAAGACCCACCCGGCCATCACCATATCCGCCAACCGCGGGCCCGAACTGCACACCATCGCCGGCGACCGCAGCCAGCTCGAGCACGTTCTGATCAACATCTTCAACAATGCCGCCGACGCCATGCCCGAGGGCGGCGAGCTGTTTATCAAGACCATGAACGTCAACCACGAGCAGATCCGGCGGCGCAACTACAAGATCAAGCCGGGTGAATACGTCCTGGCCATGGTGGCCGACACCGGCGTGGGGATGGAGCAGCGGACCCGGCGTCGGATTTTCGAACCCTTCTTCACCACCAAAGAGCTGGGGCGCGGCACGGGGCTGGGCCTGGCCTCGGCCTACGGCATTATCAAGGGGCACGGCGGCTATATCGACGTGGATTCCCAGCGCGGCTACGGGTCCACTTTTTTTGTCTATCTGCCGGCTTCCTCGCGCAAGGTCGATGAAATCGGCTACAAGGATCAGAGTGTCATCCAGGGCAGCGGCTGCATTCTGGTGGTGGACGACGAGCCCTCCGTTTTGGACATCAGCGGACGGATGCTCAAAAAACTGGGGTTTCAGGTGCTGGAGGCCTGCAGCGGCCGCGACGCCATCCGGGTCTTCCGCGAAAACCTGGCCAAGATCGATCTCGTCATCCTGGATATGATTATGCCCGACCTGGGCGGCGGCGAAGTCTACGACCGGATGCGCGACATCAAGCCCGGTGTCAAGGCCATCCTGGCCACCGGCTACAGCATCGACGGCGAAGC
>CAYMAR010000024.1:0-6380 GCA_964388465.1 uncultured Desulfobacteraceae bacterium | reverse complement strand
GTGAAGGCGGGTGCCGCATCGCCCCGGCAGACGAACCTGCCACGGGGCGGCGGTTTTTTTAAGGACATCCAACAATGGCATCAACGCACAACGAACCGGAGCGCCTGGCCCTGGACGACCCCCGGCGCCGCGGCATCCTGATTCCGGCCAGCCAGCTGGTCGACACCGGTCTGACCGTGGGGGACCGCTTCTCGGTCAAGCGGGGGCAAAAGGAGCTTTTCGCCGTCCTGATCGTCAAGGACGCGCAGGGGGATATTCTCTACGACCGCGCCGGGATCTTCATCGAACGCACCCGCCGGGTCGACATGTTCTTGGGGGGGGTCTTCGATACGTTCAGGGTCGAATTCCGGGCGGGCGACCCCCCGGCGCTGTGCATCCGCCCGCTGGACGTCAATATCAAAGGAATCGAAAAAATCATCCGGCCGTGACCGCGGATTCTCATTCGGCCGCGCCGGACAGGGTTGCTTCCAGGTGATACCGGCGCAGGAACTCCCACATGACCACCGAAGCGGCGTTGCTGACGTTGAGGCTCTGGACCCGACCGAATTGAGGTATGGTGAGGGGTCGAATGTCGGGGTAGTCCGCGGGATCGAAACTGAGGCCGTACTCTTCGTGGCCGAAGATGAACGCGCTGCGCGGCGGCAGGGGCTCGGCGTGAAGCGGCCGACCTTTTTCGGGCTCCAGGGCAAACAGACGGTAATCGCGGGCCACCAACTCGTTGTGGACGCCGGCGAAGTGCTCATGAAAACGGGCCGGTACCCATTTGAAAGAGCCCATGGATGGGGCCGGGTCGAAAAAATCGATGCCGATCAAGTGCACCTCGCGGGCCCCGAAGGCGTCGGCACTGCGGAAAATCTTGCCGACGTTGAAGTGCGGTTTGAGGCTGTCCAGGACAATGATAAAGCTGTGGGCGCCCGGCGCCGCCAACCGGTTGGCATTTTTCTGTCGCCGAAAACGCTTGCGGGCGGCAATGCGCTGCTGCTGCAATTTGCGCCGAAGCTGTCTTAGTCCCATCCCGCCTCCTGAATTTCGTCCGGGGTCGCCGCGGGCCATCGATCGCGCCGACCTAAGTCTCTAGCAGAAATTGCCCGCAATGACCACCCGGGGCCCGATTCGCTTCAGGGGGAAAAGATGATCGAGGCCAAAGCAAATGGCGTGACGTTCCTTGCCGGCCGGCCGGTCGCCCGGCCGGATGCCCCCACGGTCGTTTTTCTGCATGGTTCGGGTTTGGCGGCGGCTTTTTGGCAGCGGCAGCTCGATGATCTGAGTGCGCGCATGAACACGGTGGCCGTCGATTTGCCCGGTCACGGGCGCAGCGATCCGCCGGCGCTTGAGAGCGTACCGCAATACGCCGCGGCCGTGATGGCCTTCATCCGCGCGTGCGGATTCGCCCGCCCCCTCCCCTGCGGCCTGAGCCTGGGTGGGGCCATCGCCTTGCAGATGCTGCTCGACTTCCCGGCCGAACTGGCCGGCGGGATTCTCATTGGCACCGGCGCCCGCCTGCGGGTGCGGCCCGAAATCTTCGACCGGATCAATCAGGACTACCCTGGTTTCGTGGCGCTTTCCAGCTCCGTGGCGGCGTCCCCGGCGACCCCGGCCGGCACGCTGGCTTCGGTCGAGGCCCTCACAGCGGCCTGCCCGCCGGCGGTCACCGCTGCGGACTACCGCGCCTGCGACCGTTTCGACGTCATGGACCGCCTCGCGGAAATCGACCGGCCAGTGCTGGTCATCTGCGGGGCCGACGACCAGCTCACGCCGGTTAAATACAGCGACTATCTGGTGCGTCACATCGACCGGGCCCAGCGGTGCATCGTGCCCCGGGCCGGCCATCTCGTGCCGGTGGAGCAGCCCGCGGCCGTCAATGACGCCATCCGCCGTTTTGTGGCCCGGCATCTTGCCTGACCTTGCCCGATCCGGGCGCTCCACTGCTTTAGCCCCGCCGAATGCTTTCCGACTTGAACCCCTGCGGCGCACACCGACGCGGAGTGAAGGGCCCGCGTTGCGCCATCCATCGATTAAGGGGTCAAGGATGAAAAAATGGCCTTTTTTGCCTGGCAGGCTGCCGATGCGACCCGCATCGCCTTCAAATCACGGGCTTTCTCGATGACGGGCTGACCAAACACAGGATGGGCACCGCTCAAAAGTACAGCCCCCGCCCGTCGATCCAGGGGCGTGCGCTGACGGCTTCCGGACCCGGGGCGGCGAAACGCGAAACGCGGCGCCAGCGGCCCCTACCGTGTTCTTGCGATCGCCGGGTCCCTCGGGATTGGCTTTACAAACTTCGGGTTTTTGTTTAGCCTGTCGTCGATACGCCAACCCAAGCAGGAGATAGGGATCATGTCGGCTAACAAGACTTATAAATGTCAACAGTGCGGCCGGGAGGTCGAAGAGACCCCACCCGATCGCGAACATTCGGACTGCTGCCAGGCCCGCTGGGTGGAAAGCGACCCCCTGCCGGTCTGCACCCAACCCGGTTCGTCCGAGCACACGCGTTTCGACGCCGATGACGAACCCTGCGACGACGGCCGCGGCGGCTGAACAGACCGTTTTCCGCCCCGGCGCCCTAACCGTTGGCGACCGTGGGGCCTTGCCGGAAAGGTAGATACGACGACATGGCGCTCCAATTCGTTTACATGACGGCCGGAAGCCCGGATGAAGCCCGCCGGATCGGTGAAACGCTGGTCAATGAGAAACTGGCGGCCTGCGTGAACATCCTGGAGGGCATGCAGAGCCTGTATGTCTGGGAGGGTGCGTTGCAGCACGACCGCGAAACGGTGATGGTCGCCAAAACCGCCGCTGCCCGTCTGCCGGCACTGGTCGAGCGGGTGAAGGCGCTTCACAGCTACGATTGCCCCTGCATCGTCGCCTTCGACATCGACGGCGGAAATCCTGCCTTTCTCCGCTGGATCGGCGAGGCGGTGCGGCCCGCACCCTAACCTCCCGCCGCGCCCTAACCTCCCAATCGAATAGCCCGGTCGCGCGGCGCGGCATTTGTTTGGCGACCTTTGAAAGCAAGCAAGTCGGCGGCCGCTCCCGATAGCGCCAAGAAAAATGAACGCCATTCATGTATTGACATAATATTTAATCCCTCATATACGGTATCTGTTGAAAATATGCGTCACGTGCGCTGAGCCGGCCCTGATGCGGTGCGAGGGGTTGGGCCGGCGTCGTGGGCCCCCGACATGTCGGATTGGGGATAACCGGATTGGTTTAAATGCGGGCGGCGATCGATGCGCGTGCTTGAAAAGATCTGCAAGGGGATTGATGCCCTGAACACCTGGGTCGGTAATTTTGTGGCCTGGTCGACGGCCGTGGTGGTGGTCGTCGTTTTCGTCGACGTCGTCATGCGCTATGCCTTCAAGACCAGCTTCGTGTTCACCCAGGAGCTTGAGTGGCATCTTTTCGCGTTCATTTTTCTCATGGGGGCCGGCTACACCCTGCTGAAGGACGGTCACGTCCGGGTCGATATTTTCTACCAGCGCTGCAGTCCCAAGACCCAGGCCTGGATCAACCTGATCGGAGTAATTTTCTTTTTGATCCCAGGATGTTACATGATTATCGCCACCTCGATTCATTTCGTCTACAACGCCTGGGTGGTGATGGAGGGCTCGCCCGACCCGGGCGGGATCCCCTTCCGCTATCTTCTGAAAGCCTGCATTCCGGCCGGCTTCACCCTGGTGCTGCTTCAGGGCATCTCTTTGGGCATTAAAAGCTATCTAACCATCATCGGCCGCGGGATCGAGTCGGAGGGCGGCCACTGATGGAATACCTGCCCGGATGGATGTTTCTGGCCCTGACGATTCTCCTGATGGCAGGGTTTCCCGTCACATTCACCCTGATGGGGACCGCCCTGGTCTTCGGCCTGATCGGCTTCGGCTGGGACTTCTTCAATCTGCTGCCGCTGCGGATCTGGGGCGTGATGACCAACGTCACCCTGCTGGCCGTGCCCCTGTTCGTGTTTATGGGCGTCATGCTGGAGCGCTCGGGGCTGGCGGAGGAGCTGCTGGACACCATGGGGCTGGCCTTCGGCCGGATGCGCGGCGGGCTGGCCATTTCGGTGGTGGTCGTGGGCGCCCTGCTGGGCGCCTCCACCGGCATCGTGGGGGCCACCGTGGTGACCATGGGCCTCCTGGCCGTACCCACCATGCTGAAGCGCGGCTACCAGAAAGAGCTGGCCACGGGCACGGTCTCGGCTTCGGGTACCTTAGGGCAGATCATTCCGCCCAGCATCGTGCTGGTGCTGATCGGCGATATCGTCGGCGTACCCGTGGGCGATCTCTTCATGGGGGCGGTGCTGCCGGGCCTTGTGCTGGTGGGGCTCTACATTCTTTACATCCTGATCGCGGCGTACATCAAACCGGACTGGGCGCCGGCCATACCGGCCGAGGAACTGGCCCAGATCACGCGCCGGGAGATGTTCCGCCGATTCACCCGGGCCCTGTTCCCGCCGCTGTTCTTGATGGTGGCCGTGCTGGGATCCATTTTCGCCGGCATCGCTTCGCCCACCGAGGCGGCCGGTGTGGGGGCCGTGGGCGCTACCGCGCTGACGATCATCAACAAAAAATTTAACCTGCAGATCCTGCGGGAGGTGATGCATTCCACCATGCAGCTCACCTGCATGGTGTTCATCATTCTGGTGGGCGCGGCTTCCTTCGGTCTGGTCTTCCGCGGCATGGGCGGGGACGAGCTCGTCCGGCACTTTCTGGGCGGCATCGCGGCCAATCACGGTCAATGGTTCGTGCTGGCCATCGTCATGGGGTTGATCTTCGTCATCGGCTTCTTTCTGGACTTCATCGAGATCACCTTCATTCACGTGCCGGTGCTGGCGCCCATCATGATCGAATTCGGCTTCGATCCGGCCTGGTTCTGCATCCTGATCGCCGTCAACCTGCAGACCTCGTTCATGACGCCGCCTTTCGGGTTCTCGCTCTTTTACCTCAAGGCGGTGACGCCGCCGGAAATCAGCACCGGCCACATTTACCGCGGGATCATACCCTTTGTCTTTTTCCAATTGATCGGATTGCTGATCGTGGTGTTTTTCCCCATTCTGGTCACTTGGTTGCCAAAGGTCGTTTTCGGATAAAGCTGTTTTAACATTGTTGGGCGCGCTGGATATTACCAGACATTGCCACCATGCACCGGGTGCCCGTGTGGATGCCACGGACCGCAACCGGCATAAACCAGCATAAATCGGAAAGAGGGCTTTTCAGCAGGCGCTCTTCCGCCGGGGACAAATTTTGGCTTATAAGTCCTGTCGATGATCGATCCTACCGTTAACCCGCAGCAAAGGAGATGGAAGGAATGGAAAGACGCGATTTTCTCAAAAAGGCCGGTATGACCGCAGCCGGCGCCCTGGCCACGACCGCCGGTCTGGCCGCGTGCGCCCAGCAGAAACAGGAAGAGGCCCAGGCACCGGCGGTGCAGGCTAAAAAGACTTACGAATGGAAGATGGTTACCACCTGGCCGCCCAACCTGCCGGTCCTGCAGACCGGAGCGGAGCGCTTCGCCAAACGGGTGGAAGAGGTTACCGGCGGACAGCTCAAGATTCAGGTTTTCGCCGGCGGCGAGCTGGTGCCCCCGCTGGGCGTGTTCGACGCCGTGTCGGACGGGACGGTGGAATGCGGCAGCGGCGCCTCCTACTATTGGGCGGGCAAGGTGCCGGCGGCCCAGTGGTTTGCGGCCGTGCCCTTCGGCTTCAACCCCCAGGGCATCAACGCCTGGTTTTACAGCGGCGGCGGGCTCGAGCTCTGGGAAGAGGTCTACGCACCCTTCAACGTGATCCCGCGTCCCCAGGGCAACACAGGCGTTCAGATGGGCGGCTGGTTCCGCAAGGACATGAATACCATCGACGACTACAAGGGGCTCAAGATGCGGATTCCGGGGCTGGGCGGCAAGGTCATCAGCAAGGCCGGCGGCACCGTGGTGCTGCTGCCCGGCGGCGAGATCTTCACCTCGCTCGAGCGCGGTGTGATCGACGCCACCGAGTGGGTCGGCCCCATGCACGATCTGCGGATGGGCTTCTACAAGGCCGCCCAGAACTACTACTACCCGGGCTGGCACGAGCCGGGCACCTGTCTTGAAGTCATGTTCAACAAGAAAGCCTACGAATCCCTGCCGGTCGAGCTGCAGCAGACCATCGACGCCGTGGCCGCCGAGACCAACATGTGGAGCCTCTCTGAATTCGAAGCCGGCAACGGCGCGGCCCTGCAGAAGCTGATCTCCGAGCACGACGTCAATCTCGTGCGTTTCCCGGAGCAACTCCTGGCGGATCTGCGGGTCCTCGCCAAGGAGACCCTCGAGGAAGAGGCTGACAAGGACCCCATGAGCCGCAAGGTCCACGAGGCCTTCAAAAAATTCAAGGCCCAGGTGGGCGTCTGGGG
>CAYMAR010000023.1:20465-22208 GCA_964388465.1 uncultured Desulfobacteraceae bacterium | reverse complement strand
GCCGCAAGGTCCACGAGGCCTTCAAAAAATTCAAGGCCCAGGTGGGCGTCTGGGGATCGGTTTCCGAGAACGCCTACTACAACGTGATCGCGGACAAGTATGCCCTGAAGAAATAAGCGCGCTCATCCCCAACGAACGCGCTTGATCTGAAACCCCCGGCTGGAAATCACTTGCCTTTCCGGCCGGGGGCTTTTCTTTTATGAATTGAGAAAAATGTTTGCCATGAGAAAAAGTTTGCGCATTTTCATGGGTAATTCAGGTCATAGTCAGGGTTTCGCTTTTGGTCCGAAAGAGCGATTTAGTTCAACATAATAGAATTTTTATATAATTTCAGAGTAGTTATAAAGCTGATGGATAGGGGAACGCAGTTGTGCAACAATTGGCATATTTATTGCGCTTTGGATGGCGCGAAAAGCCAAACCTGGTGTAAGCCAGGGACGGAAAACCACGGATCCGTAGGTCGTCATTTTGATTATGGAAAGCCGGGTTGCCTCGATGGGTGCCCCGGTTTTTTTGCAGCGTCGTTATATGGGCTGAATCCAGCTTATATGAATGGCAGTCGGACGAACCGGCTTAAATTCAGGACCAAATTTTTATGATCAGACGATAAGTGCTATAAGGCTGCCGGGATTCGCGATTCAAGCAGCCTGTTTTGTTGGTGTGCTGAACAAGTATGCAGCATGGGGGCAATCGAAAAAATGGGAGCCAAGCCGCTCGATAACGGCGGTCGCCGTGCGGGTATCGAGCGCCGCCAGTTTGAATACACGGGGCACGCCCCCGAGCGGCGCTCCCCGAAAACTCGCCGCAGCGGCTGCGATAGACGCACCTGGCCCCGGCAGGGGGCCGGGCACCGCCGAAAATAACGATGGAACTATTTTTCCATGGCGTCCGGTAATGATCTTGCCGGGCGCCGCCGGGGGATCCAACGCCGGAAGTTCAGTTATGCCGAACACCTGCCCGATCGGTGCTCCCGAATGGGGCACCGCAGTGGGGCCGACCCCCGGCGCGGATCGCGCCTGGGTCCTGAACATCGCAAAGACGACTGATCAAGCATTCCAACCGGCGCCCGGAAGCCAGAGCCTTTGCGGGTGCTTTTCTTTTTCACCGGTCGGTGTGCCGTAGTTGGTGCCCCGTTTCGTTTTTGAACCTCTCATCCACAAAAGATGACCGGCTGTTTCTTGGGCTTGCGGGGGCGACCACCTGACAGCCGTGGCCGCGTGCATTCCCAGTCGCCAATCCCTCCACTAAAGCTTTTCCCTGTTTCAGCCGAAAAACATCACAAGCTTAATGTTCCAACGCTTTGCGCGTTAGCGCATAGATCAATCTTTTCATCCCGGCCATTAGCGGCGGGGCCAGAAAGGGTAGCCATGGAGGCGAATGCCCGTCCGATGCCAGCGGAAGCCGAATCCACCGGTGCGCAGGTTCCCCCAGCGCCCGCGGGGCCCCAGTACACGGAAATCGGGACATGCTCCTGCAGGCCGGGCACCTCGAGGAAGACCAGGTGATCTATGCCCAGCGGGTCCAGGCCAAGCTGGAAAAATCCCGCGGCCTGCTGGATGTCCTCAAAGAGCTCGAACTGATCACCGACGAGCAGGTCAAGGCGGCTATCCGCGAGAATCATCTTTCCATGCGCATCGGCAGCCTGCTGGTGGAACTGGGCTACATCAGCGGCCAGGCGCTGGAAAACGCCTTCCAGATCCAGAGCGAGGACGCGCAGCACCGCAAGCTGGGTGAAATCCTGGT
>CAYMAR010000023.1:19120-20365 GCA_964388465.1 uncultured Desulfobacteraceae bacterium | reverse complement strand
CGACCCGTTGGACAAGGATGCCATTGCGGCCGCCAAGCAGGCCTTCAACGAAAAGATCCGCCCGGCAATCGCCCCGCCTGAAAACATCCGCTCGGCCGTCGAACAGGCCCGGCGCGGGTTCGCCGCCGGTTATCAGGCCGCCATGCGGGAGGACTCGGTGGTGGGCATCGTCGACGGTGTCATTATGGCGGCGATGGAGGCCAATGCCAGCGACATCCACATCGAGCCCCTCAAGGATCGGCTGCGGGTGCGGTTCCGCCAGGACGGCATCCTGGTCAAGCACAAAGACCTGCCGCGGGAGCTGATTCCCTCGCTCACGAGCCGCATCAAGGTCATGTGCGAGGTGGACATCACCGAAAAACGCCGCCACCAGGGTGGGCGCATGCACTTCGAGCGTTCGGGCGTGAAACTGGACCTGCGCGTATCCTTCTATGTGACCATTCACGGCGAGAAGATCGTTCTGCGGCTGCTGAACCGCAAAAATGAACTGATCGACCTGGAAGACGTGGGCATGGCCCCCAAGGTGCTCTCGCGTTTCATCGCCGATGCGCTGGAGCAGCCCAGCGGGGTCGTGCTGATCACGGGACCCACCGGATCCGGCAAGACCACCACGGTTTACAGCGCCATCAACCGGATCAACGATCCGCGCATCAGCATCGCCACGGCCGAGGAGCCCGTCGAATACATGATCGAAGGGATTTCGCAGTGCTCCATCAATCCCAAGATCAACCTGACGTTCGAGGAAACCCTGCGTCACATCGTGCGCCAGGACCCGGACGTGATCGTGATCGGGGAAATCCGGGACAATTTTTCGGCCGAAATCGCCGTCCAGGCCGCACTGACCGGGCACAAGGTGCTGACCACCTTCCACACCGAGGACAGCATCGGCGGCCTGGTGCGTCTGCTCAACATGAACATCGAGGCCTTTCTGGTCTCCTCCACCGTGGTCAGCGTGCTGGCCCAACGGCTGTTGCGCAAGGTCTGCTCCGCCTGCGCCGTGCCGACGCCCCCCAGCCCGGGGGATCTTCAGCGCCTGGGCTACAGCCCGGCCGAGCTGGCCGGCGCCCGTTTCATGAAGGGGAAGGGCTGTACTGAATGCGCCTACACCGGCTACCGGGGCCGCGTGGGGATTTTCGAACGCCTTGTGCTGGACGAGATGGTACGCAATGCGGTGCTGGAGCAGCGCACCAGTTTCGAGATTCGCAACATCTGCATCGAGGCCAGCGGCCTTGTGACCCTGCTCGA
>CAYMAR010000023.1:7668-19020 GCA_964388465.1 uncultured Desulfobacteraceae bacterium | reverse complement strand
TCGACGAGGTTATCGACAGCCTGCACTGCAAGCACGGCTACGTGCTGATGAAAAACTGGAACCTGCCGGAGCGGTACTGCCTGATCGTGCGCGACCACCATGCGGCGGATTTCGATGGCGAAAACCACCTCCTGACCATTGTCCGCCTGGCCGACCATGCCTGCAACAAGGTGGGTCTCGGATTGCGCCCGGACGACCAGATCGTGCTGTCGGCCACCCGGGAAGCCTCGCTTCTGGGATTCTCCGACGTGGCCCTGGCCAAGCTGGAAATCCATCTGGAGGACGCGGGCATGCTGGCCGCGTAAGCCGCATCTGGAAAGACCTTCCTATTTTCGCGAACCGCCTGTCCGTCGCCGGTCATTTCCGTTAATCCCCCATGTGTGCCAGGACACCTGCGGCCGCTTCATTCCCCCGCCGCCGGGGGCGCTAAGCGCATCTGCCCCACCAGAAAAAGCCCTCCGGCGGCCAGCGCCACCAGGGCGCTGGTCAAAAAGAGGTGGCGTGTGGCCAACCGTTCGAACAGGGCGCCGTTCAGCAGAAACCCCACCATCAGCCCCAGGCCGTAGGTGATGGCATTGTTGGCGGCCTGGCCGAAGGTTTTCGCCCCCGTAGGCGTAAGGCGGTCCATGTAGATGATGCTGGCCATGTGGAAGGTGCCGTAGGTGCAGGCATGCAGGATCTGCGTGGCGAGAATCACGGCCGGCGCCGTGAACAGATAAAGCAGGGTCCAGCGCAGGGCCGCCATGAGAAACGAGAAGAGAAGCACTTTCTCCAGGCTGACGCGTTCGAACAACCGGCGGGAATAGAACATCACCGCGATTTCGGCCGCCACGGCCACCGCCCAGGCGATCCCGATGAACGTCGGGGGCCGTCCGGTTTGCTCCAGGTGGATCGAGAAAAAGCCGTAGTAAGTGCCGTGGCTGACCAGCATCAAAAATCCGCAGAACAGGAAGACGGCCACCCGGCGCCATTCCATCGGCGGGGGCGCCGCTCTCCGGCGCTTGGGGGCGGTGGGCATTGCGGGTAGTTTGAGGGCCCCGGCGGTCTGGCATAAGGCGCCGGCCAGGATCAGCGGCACAATGACGGCGATGCCGAGCCGATCGATCAGCGGCCCCAGGGCGGCCACCACGATGATGAAACTGATCGAGCCCCACAGTCGCACCCGTCCGTAAGCCTTCTTGTTTTCCCCCAGGATATCCATCGAGTAGGCTTCCAGGAAAGAAATCAACGGTGCGTAGAAGATACCGTAGAGACCGGTGATGACAAGCATGGGCGCAAAGCTGCGGTTGAACAGGAAGGCCGACCAGACCAGCGCCGCCGTTAGGTTGCAAAGCAGATAGATGGATTTGCGCCGGGCGAAACGATCGGCCAGCACCCCCCACATGAACGGGAAAACGACCAGGGTGGCGGAGCGCAGACCGGACAGCAAGCCGATCTGCGTGCCGCTGAAATCCAGGTGGTAGCAGTAGAGGTTGAAATAGGGCAGGTAGACGCCCAGAACCCCAAAATAAATGAAGTACTGGAGACGCAGATACAGCGGGGCTGATGGTCGATGCGGGAAAGTCATCGCGGCTCCCATTGCGGCCATAGCTAACCGGCCTCAGAGACGGAAGGCTATCATGCTTACCGGTCGAGATCACGTCTTTACAAACCGCGGACGAAGTGGTAGCTTCGCCCGGTACAGTAAAGATCCGATTTATAACAATAAACCTGCCTAATCAACCAGGAGCCGACCATGGAATACATAAAGATACGCTTTGGCGGCGAAACCGGCCGGCTGGGATCGAATTTCGAGCGGACCCTGGATTCTATTTTCCGATCGGTCAATCCCATGTTTGCCGATAGCGAGCGTGCCTGGACCCCCCAGATCGATGTATTTGAAACCCCCCAGGAGGTCTTCATTACGGCCGAGATTGCAGGGGTGGAGAAGGATGATCTGGATGTCGAGATCAACCAGCGGGCCATCCGCATCAGCGGTCGCCGCGCGCCCCGTCCCCATGTTGATCAGGCCTCCTTCCGACTGGCCGAAATCCAGTACGGCCACTTTGAACGCACGCTCAACCTGCCGGCTCCCATCGATCCCGAGGTCGTCTCGGCCACTTATACCAACGGCCTCTTGCAATTGCGACTGGCCAAGTCCGAAGCGGCCCGGCCCCGGCGCATTCCCATCTCGGAAGAATAATCGCCTGCCGTCCGATGCGTGACGGCCTATTCATTCGACCAACGCAAGAATCCTAAATCGCCCTGGAGGCAATGATGACTGATCAAAAAACGCCGGTGGAAGAAAAACGCGAGAAACTTCCCGAGCGTCTGCCGATCCTGCCCCTGCACGAAACCGCTCTCTATCCCAAGATGGTCCTGCCGCTGGTCGTCATGCAGGGCGACTCCGTGCGCCTGGTGGATGAGGCCATGCAGAAAAATCGGATCGTGGGGCTGCTGGTGGCCCGGGCCTCCGCCCCCGAAGAAGACGGGCGTGCCGAGGACGCGGCAGCGGAAAAAGAAAAGTCCGCCACCCTCGATCCCCACAAGGATTTATTCCCCATCGGCACCAGTGCCATGATCATGAAGATGGCCAAACAGGACAACCAGACCCAGATGGTGGTCCAGGGTGTCAGCCGTTTCAAGGTGCTGGCTTTCGAACAGGAGAAACCCTACCTGGTGGCCCGGGTGGCCTATATCGAGGAGCACGAAACCAAGGACAAGGAGATCGAGGCCCTGATGACCAATCTGGTCAACATGTTTACCCGGGTGGTCGAGCTCTCCCCGGGGCTGCCCTCCGAAGTCGGGGCCATGTCCAAGGGCATCCAGGAGGCCGGCACCCTGGCCAATATGGTGGCTTCCACCATCAACGTTCCGGCCGTGGAAAAGCAGGCGGTCCTCGAGATCGATGACATCAAGAAACGGCTGCGCCATGTGACCCGCATGGTCAACCAGCAGCTCGAGATCCTGGAGCTGGGCAACAAGATCCAGTCCCAGGTCAAGGGTGATATGGAGAAAACCCAGCGTGAGTACTACCTGCGCCAGCAGCTCAAGGCCATCCGCGAAGAGCTGGGCGAGACCGACGACACCAACGTGGAACTCGAAGAGTACCGCGCCAAGATCGTCGAGAAGAATTTGCCCGAGGAGGCGCGCAAAGAGGCCGAGCGCGAACTTGAGCGCCTGGGGCGGATGCACCCGTCGTCAGCTGAATACACGGTGGCCACGACCTACCTCGACTGGATCACCTCGCTGCCTTGGCACGAAAGCACCGAGGACAACCTGGACATCAAGGCCGCCCGCCGTATCCTGGATGCCGACCACTACGGCCTGGAGAAAGCCAAGAAGCGGATCATCGAACATCTGGCGGTGCGCAAGCTCAAACCCGAGACCAAAGGACCGATCCTGTGCTTCTACGGACCTCCCGGTACCGGCAAGACCTCGCTGGGGCGATCGGTCGCCCGGGCCATGGGCCGTAATTTTTGGCGTCTCTCGGTGGGCGGGGTGCGCGACGAGGCCGAGATCCGCGGTCACCGGCGGACCTACGTGGGGGCCATGCCCGGGCGTATCGTCCAGGCCTTGCGTCGTTGCGGCTCCAACAACCCCATCCTGATGCTGGACGAAATCGACAAAGTCGGCAGTGACTTCCGGGGCGACCCCTCCTCGGCCCTGCTCGAAGTGCTTGATCCCGAGCAGAACTTCTCCTTTTCGGATCACTATCTGGACGTGTCCTTCGATCTATCGCGGGTGATGTTCATCACCACGGCCAATGTGCTGGACACCATCCCGCCCCCGCTGCGCGACCGGATGGAGATCCTGGAGATGGTCGGCTATACCGAGGAGGAGAAGGTCAAGATCGCCAACCGCTACCTGATCCCGCGGCAGCGCGAGGCCCACGGACTCAAGTCCCGCCAGATCAAGATCTCCACTGGTGCGGTCAAACGTGTCATTTCCGGCTATACCCGCGAAGCGGGCCTGCGCAATTTGGAACGCGAGCTGGCCGCGATCTGCCGGGGGGTGGCCGCCTTGATCGCCCAGGGCGACGCGGAAGCGGTAAAGGTGGCCGTGGACGACGTGGCCGAATACTTAGGGCCGCTCAAGCTGACCAGCGAGACCAAGGCCCGCACGGCCACCCCGGGCGTGGCCATGGGGCTGGCCTGGACACCGACGGGCGGCGAGCTGTTGTTTATCGAGGCCACGGCCATGAAGGGCCAGAAAGGCCTCACCCTCACCGGTCAACTGGGCGACGTCATGAAGGAATCCGCCGCTGCGGCCCTGAGCTTCATCCGCTCTCACGCGAAGGCGCTCAAGATCGACGAGGACTACTTCAGCCAGCACGACATCCACATCCACGTACCCGCCGGCGCTATTCCCAAGGACGGCCCCTCGGCCGGGGTGACCATGCTCACGGCCTTGGTCTCGCTCCTCACCAACCGGCGGATCAAAAAAGACCTGGCCATGACCGGCGAAATCACCCTGCGCGGGCAGGTCCTGCCCGTGGGGGGCATCAAGGAGAAGATGCTGGGGGCCCACCGCGCCGGCATCAAAACCGTCATTCTGCCGGCCGCCAACGAGAAGGACCTGATCGATGTGCCCGAGAAGGTCCGCAAGGCCATCACGTTTCACCCGGTCGCCAAGATGCGCGATGTCCTCAAAATTGCTTTGGGTGCGGGGTGATGGGGACGATTGATCTTGCGCTGATGCCTCTGGTCGTGAGGAACGATCTTAGCTTCCGTTCGGCGGAAGATGTCGAGTCGACAGGTGGTTATGCCTAACCTTGGTTTGAGCTTAAGGATGGTGAAGAGCGCCGTCGTCTGGGTTGTGGCGTTCATGATGCTCGGCGTGGCCCTCAGCGGGTGCCGCAACGTCAGCACGCCGCCCCCGAAAAGCGCCGAACCGCCGCCGGCCCGCGCGCCCGGGTATCCCAAGCCCTACCGTGTCAACGGGGTCTGGTATCAGCCGATCCCGGACGCCCATGGGTTCAAGCAGCATGGGACCGCTTCCTGGTATGGGCGCAAGTTCCACGGGCGCAAGACCTCCAACGGCGAAACCTACGACATGCACGGGATATCGGCGGCGCACAAGACCCTGCCCTTCGGCACCGTGGTTCGGGTGACCAACCTGCGCAACGGCCGACGACTGGACGTGCGGATCAACGATCGCGGTCCTTTTGCCAAGGGCCGGATTATCGACCTTTCCTACGGCGCGGCCCTGAAGCTGGGCGTGGTCGGCCCCGGAACGGCGCCGGTGGAAATCGTGGCCCTGGCCGCCCCGACCCGCAGCCTGGCCACGCGCGGCGGCGGGCGCCAGTTCGCGCCGGTGGACCTCACCCGCGGCAACTTCACTTTTCAGGTCGGCGCTTTCCAGGACCGCGCCAATGCCCGGCGCCTGGCCGCCAAGCTGGAAAAGCGCCACGCCAACGTTCACATTGCTTCATTCGACCGCGGGGACGGACTCTACCACCGGGTTCGGGTGGGACGAGTCCGGCGTCTGGACGAGGCCGAAGCCTATGAGCGCACCCTGATGCAGCAGGGCTATGATGTCTTCATCGTGGCCGAATAAGCCGCTGATCTCCGGTCGCCCGCAGGCCGTCTTTCTCGACCGCGACGGGGTGATCAACCACGACTCGCCCGGCTATGTCACCTCCTGGGACCAATTCGCATTTCTGCCCGGCGCGCTGGAGGCGATTGCGGCCCTGACGGCGGCCGCCATCGATGTGATCGTCGTCACCAACCAGTCCGCCCTGGCCCGGGGGATGATGACCCCGGAAACCCTGGCGGACATCCATCAGCGCCTGATCCGTGAAGTGACGCGTCACGGCGGCCGCATCCGCGCCATCTTGCACTGCCCCCACCACCCCGACGATCACTGCGCCTGCCGCAAGCCCGAACCGGGCCTGATTCTGCGGGCCCAGGCATGTTTCGGCCTGGATCTGAAGCAAACCGTCATGATCGGCGACCGCGCCACGGACATGGCCTGTGGCCGACGGGCCGGATGCGGCGCCACGATCCTGGTGCAGTCCGGTCGGCACGACGACCACCCCCGGTCGCGGGAAATGGGGGCGGCGCCGGATCTGGTCGCTGCCGACCTGGCGGCCGCCGTCCGCGCCCTTGGCGAGGTCCGGAGCGAGACGTGACGACCGCACCGGACAAGCGTGTCACGGTAACGGGGAGCATCGCGCACATCACCTATCGCAACCCCGATAATCACTTCACGATCGCCCGGCTGCGGGTCGAGGCCTCCCGCAGCCGGGTCAGCATCCTGGGCTATCTCCCCCATGCCCGGCAGGGGGAAAGCCTGAGGGTGACCGGGTACTGGGAACAGCACCCCCGTTTCGGCCCCCAGCTCAAGGTCGAGCACTACGAGACCCTTTTGCCCAGTACCGTCGACGGCATCCGGCGCTATCTATCCGCCGGCGTGATTCCCGGCATCGGCCCGAAAACCGTCGAGCGTCTGGTCCGGCATTTCGGGGCCGATCTCCTCGATGTCATCGACAGGCACCCGGGGCGTTTGATGGAGGTGCGCCGCGTCGGCCCCGAAACCGCCGAGCGGATCGCCCGGGCCTGGCAGGCCCATCACGCCGCCCGCGACCTGATGGCCTTCCTGCAGTCCCACGACCTCAATCCCGCCTTCTGCGGATCGCTTCTCAAAACCTACGGGGATGAGGCCCTGAGCATTCTGACCGCCACGCCCTACCGGGTGGTGGACGATCTGCCCGGCCGCGGGTTCGTCATCGCCGACACCATCGCCCGTCGACGGGGACTGCCGGCCGACGACCCCGATCGCCTGCGCGCCTGCCTGCGGCATCTGCTTGCGGAGGCCGCCGCCAACGGCCATGTCTGCCTGCCGGAGGACCATCTCTTGGCGGCGGGCCAGACCCGCTTCGGCGTCGATCCGGCCGACATGGCCGCCGTGCTGGCCAGCCTGGCCCAGGAGGGTGAAATTGTCAGCGACCTTCTGGAATCCGTCCCCGGAACGCGGCAAATCTATCTGCCGGACCTCTACGCCGCCGAGGTGGGTATCGCCGCGCGCCTGGGGGCCATGCAGGCGCTGGCGCCGCCGGTCGTGACCTGCCAGGCGGAGGAAATCACGGCCACGGTGGTGCGGCGGCTGGCCATCAAGCTCTCCGATGATCAGCTCGAGGTCGTCCAGGGGGTTTTGAACCACCGGGTGGCCGTGATCGCCGGTGGCCCGGGAACCGGCAAGACCACGCTCATCCGCTCCCTGTGTACGATATTGGCCGCCATCGGTCGCCGCGTCTGCCTGGCGGCCCCTACCGGCCGGGCGGCCCGCCGGCTGAGCGAGGTGACGCGGCATCCGGCGGCCACCCTGCACAAATTGCTGGGCTTCAATCCCGTTGAGGGCGCTTTTGCGAAAAACCAGGACGATCCCATCGATGCCGATACCTTCATCGTGGATGAAGCTTCGATGATCGATACCCCGCTGGCGTTTCACTTTCTCCAGGCCGTGCCTGTGACGGCGACACTGATTTTGGTGGGGGACATCTTTCAGCTGCCGCCGGTGGGGCCGGGCAACGTGCTCCGGGATGTCATCGCCGCCGGCTGTGCGGCGGTCTACCAGTTGACCCGGATTTTTCGCCAGCGGGGGGAAAGCCCGATCGTCCTCAATGCCCATCGCGTTCTGCAGGGCCGGATGCCTGAACGGCAAATGCCGGAGCGGTCCGAATTGGGGGCGTTTCATTTTATCGAAGAAAAGCGACCCGAAGCCGTCGTGTCCTTGGTGGTCGAGCTCTGCGCCCAGCGGCTGCCGAGCCGTTTCGGTCTCGATCCCATCCGGGACATCCAGGTTCTGACCCCCATGCATAAAGGTGAAATCGGCACCCTCAATCTCAACCAGGCCCTGCAGCGCGAGCTCAACCGGCGCCCGGACGCTCCGGGGGCGGCGTTTCAATCCGGCGACAAGGTCATGCACCTGCGAAACAACTATGCCAAAGGTGTCTTCAACGGAGACATCGGGATGGTCGCGGAAGTTGACGGCGAGAAGGAAACCCTTGTGGTGTCCTATGATAACCGGCGGGTGACTTACGCTTTCGACGAGCGCGACGAACTCACGCTGGCTTACGCCATATCGGTGCATAAATCCCAGGGGTCGGAATACCCCGCCGTGGTGGTGCCCTTGTTGACCCAGCACTACGCCCTGCTTCAACGCAATTTACTCTACACCGCCATCACCCGGGGGCGGGAAGCCGTCGTCATCGTGGGCAGCCGGCAGGCCCTGGCGCGTGCCGTGGAAAACAACCGGCCGCGCCAGCGTCTCTCGTTTCTGTCGGCACGCCTGGCCAGCACCTGAGGTGTCCGGGGGGGGAACCGTGGAGGTGTTCCGGCGCGGGCCGCGGTCGCCATTCCGTGGTCACAAGCCATCGGGGGTGGAATCAGGATTTGTCTTTGCGTGTGGCGGGCAGGGGTACCTTGACGAATTCGACGCCCTCGCTGCGGAGGGTTTCTTCTTCCTGCGCGGTACTGACGCCCCGGATGTTACGCGGTTTTTCGGCCCCATAGTGAATTTTGAGGGCCTCTCTGGCAAAATCCGAACCGACGTCATCGAAGTTTTTCTCGACATAGGCCTGAATCTGCCGCCCCAGCGCCTCCAGATTTGTCTTCGCATCCTGACCGGCGGGGCGATTCAATGACGGGCGGTTCTTGATGGCAAAGGTCGAGGGAATGCGGGAGACATCGGCACTGCTGCAAACCGGACAGGTAACAAGCCCTTTTCTCTTCTGGGTTTGAAACGACCGGGCATCCTCGAACCAACCTTCGAAGGTGTGGCCCTGCCAGCATGTCAAATCGTAGGCGATCATGTTAAATAGCGGTTAATGGCGCCGTTGGTCGGCCTCACAGGAGGCCAGACATAATGTTGAAAATCTAACATACCCACGGGATTTTTTAAAGTGGCTATTGACATCGGTTAAAATTTCTAATCAATATAGCAGGATAAATTTATACCGTTCCCCTCGGTCGTTCGCGAAACATCCAGCGCCGCCGCGATGGATACAAGGAGAAATCATCATCATGTCGACCCGCAGTTGCTTACCCAAGACCCGACGGGCTGCGTGGCTGCACATTGCAACCCAACTCGTCGTTCTGGCGGCGTGCGCCGTGCTGGCCCCCCAAGCCGTGGCTCAGAATAGGTACGTCAATGTTGAAATCAAATCGGCGCTACGGACCGGGCCGGGGCTCGAACGCAAGATATTGGCCTTCGTTTCGACCGGCGAGCGCGTGGTCGAAGTCCTCGAAGAGAACGAGGAGTGGTCCCACGTTCGTCTGGCCAGCGGCAAAGAAGGCTGGATGCCCAAGCGCTATCTCACCACCGCCAAGCCCGACAATCTACTCCTGGAAGAACTCAAGGCCCAGCATGCCGATCTGGAAGCCCGGGCGGCCCAACTGGAAGAAGAAAACCGCCAGTTGAAGACCCAAAACGAACAGATGACGAGCAGCCTTGGCTCCAAGACCAGCGCGATGGATAACCTGACGCGTGATTTCGACGCGCTCAAGAAGGAGGCGGATGCCAAGCGTTTTCAGATGCGCAAGTACCTCGTCTTCTTTTTCAGCGGCGCCGGCATTCTGTTCATCGGCATCTTGCTGGGGCTGGTCATGAAGCGCCAGCGGCGCCGGTCCTCGTACATGGTCTAGCACCCTCGACACGACGGGAAAGCATCGCCGTGTTCCCCTGTCGGTGCCACGGCCGTCCGTGGCAATGGCCCTTTTTCGATTCGGGAAGAAAATAGTGGTGGACGTTCAATCCGATTTCCTGGTCATCGGCAGTGGGGTCGCCGGTCTCAATTTCGCGCTGCGCGCGGCCGAGGTCGGCCGCGTGGCCGTGGTCACCAAAAAAGAGGCCATGGAGAGCAACACCAACCTGGCCCAGGGGGGCATTGCCGCCGTTCTGGACGCGGATGACTCCTACGACCTTCACGTGGCGGACACGCTGGCCTCCGGAGCCGGCCTGTGCCGTCGCGAGGTGGTTGAGCTCGTGGTCCGCGAGGGACCGGCCCGTATCCACGAACTGGTGACCCGCGGTGTGGCCTTCAGCGGCGATGCCAAGCGCTGCGGGGCGTACGATCTGGGCCGCGAGGGCGGCCATTCACACAATCGCATCGTGCACACGGCCGACATGACGGGGCGCGAAGTCGAGCGGGCCCTCTTGGAAAAGGCGCGCGGCCATTCCCGGATCGCCTTTTACGAAAATCACATCGCCATCGACCTGATCACCTACTCCACCCGCATGAAGCGCGGGCTGGTCACCACGACGCACGAGGAACACTGCTGCGGGGCCTATGTTCTGGATCGCACCGCCAAAAAGGTCAAAGCTTTCGGGGCCCGGATCGTTTTGTTGGCCACGGGCGGGGCGGGCAAGGTCTATCTCTACACCAGCAACCCGGACATCGCCACCGGCGACGGCATTGCCATGGCCTATCGCGCCGGGGCCACCGTGGCCAATCTCGAGTTCGTCCAGTTCCATCCCACCTGCCTCTATCATCCCGAGGCCAAGAATTTCCTGATTTCAGAAGCCGTACGCGGCGAGGGGGGGATTCTGCGCGACGCCCGCGGGCGGGCGTTCATGGCGGATTACGACCCGGCGCGCGATCTGGCCTGCCGCGATGTGGTGGCGCGGGCCATCGATACCGAGCTCAAACGCAGCGGCGACGATTCCGTTTTTCTGGACATCTCCCACCGGGACCCTGATTTCGTGCGCTCGCGGTTCCCCAATCTCTATGCCAACTGTCTGCGCTTCGGCGTCGACATGACCCGCGAGCCGATCCCGGTCGTGCCGGCGGCGCACTATATCTGCGGGGGCGTCGTCACCGACACCTACGGCCGCACCGATATCCGGCATCTCTACGCCGTGGGCGAAACCGCCTGCACCGGGCTGCACGGCGCCAATCGGCTGGCCAGCAACTCGCTGCTGGAGGCCCTGGTCTATGCCCACCGCGCCGGTGAGAAGGCGGTGGCCGAGCACCAAGCCGGAGAGGGATCCGGATTTCCCGATCCGCCCGTCTGGGACGAAGTCGGCACCACCGACAGCGACGAAAATATCATGGTGACCCAGAACTGGGATGAAATCCGGCGCTTCATGTGGAGTTACGTGGGCATCGTGCGTTCCGACAAGCGCCTGGAGCGCGCCTGGCGGCGGATGCAGATGATACAAAAGGAAATCCACGACTACTACTGGAATTTCAAGGTTACTCCCGACCTGATCGAACTGCGCAATCTTGCCATCGTGGCCGAGCTGATCATCCGTAGTGCCCAGCACCGCAAGGAAAGCCGGGGGCTGCACTACAACCTGCAATACCCCCAGCCGGACGATCAGCGCTGGCGCAAGGACACCGTGCTGCGCCGGTCGTTCGTGGGCTGAGCG
>CAYMAR010000023.1:0-7568 GCA_964388465.1 uncultured Desulfobacteraceae bacterium | reverse complement strand
TGGGCCGAAAGATGCCTTTTCTGGAAGGGTACTACAGCTCTTCGGGGACAAACGCGCTCACGTCGTCGATGACCGTGGTATCGGCCAGCAGCATGGCCAGCCGGTCGATGCCCAGGGCGTTGCCGGCGGCCGGCGGCATGTCGGCCAGCGCCGCCAGAAAGGGCTCGGGCATGGGGGGGAGGATGCGCCCGTTTTGGCGGCGCAAATCGCGCTCGGCCTCGAAACGCCGGCGCTGCTCATCCGCCGCGGTCAGTTCGCTGAAGCCGTTGCACAACTCGATGCCGCCGATATAGAGCTCGAAACGCTCAGCCACCGACGGCCGGTCGACCCGGAGCCTTGCCAGGGCAGCGCAGGCCGCGGGATAGTCGTGCAGAAAGGCCGGGCGTTGCCATCCCAGCCGGGGTTCGATTTCGAGCCCCATCAATTCGTCGAAACGGCCGGCGGCTAAAGCATCTTCCGGGGTGCCGCCGGCCCACCGGGCGAAGGCCTCTGCGACCGTGATCCGATCGAACGGGGCTGCCATGTCGACGATCCCTCCCTGGAAGGCGAGCACCCGTGCTCCGTTCACCTCGAGAGCCGCATACCGGACCAGCGCCTCGGTCTGGGCCATCATGTGCCGGTAGTCCGCATTGGCGGTGTACCATTCCAGGAGGGTGAATTCCGGCAGGTGGCGGCCTCCGCGCTCCTCCTGCCGGAAGCAGCGGCAGATCTGGAAAATCCGCTGATAGCCGGCGGCCAGGAGGCGTTTCATGGCCAGTTCGGGCGATGTATGGAGGTACCAGCCGTCGGCGGCCAAAGGGTCGATGTGGGCCTCCGGCGCAACGGCCGGGATACGCAGCGGCGTCTCGACTTCCAGGTAACCGGCGGTTTCGAAAAAGGCGCGCACGGCCGCCAGCAGGCGGGCCCGTCGTTCGAGGTTGCCCCTGATTTGCTGCTGGCGGTAAGCCATGGGGGATTGGCGGTCGCCGACCGTCAGGTCGAACGCACGGTGTAGGTGTCGGTGGTGCGGTCCTGAAGGGCCACCAACGGGTACTGTTCGGTATCGGCCTGTTCGAACCAGTCGCGCCCCTGCGCCTGGCAGCGCGTACAGGCCTTGCGGGGGATGTGGACGGCCAGGATGCGCCGGCCGCGATCCGACCGCGAGTCGATCCTGAGGGCGCCGCCGCAGTCGGCACACAGCTGAATCCTTTCTTCCTGGGTCTCGTGGATCCCGTCGGTGTCGTAGAAAATTTGACGGGACCGCTTGTCGCCGCCCGGCTTGGCGCGCACCTCGGCGGCAATGGCCCCGCGCTGGTCCCAGTAAGCCCTCACGAGCTGACAGATCTTGGCGATGGTGGTGCTGACGGATTCCGACTGCCGCAGCCGTTCGGGATCGTAGTTGGGTTCCCGGACATGGCTGTAGTCCATGCCGGCCATGGCCAGGATGATGCCCAAATTGACGTAAGGCAGGGCGCCTTCGATGGCGTAGCCTCCTTCCAGGACGGCGATATCGGCTTTGAGCATGCGGGTGAGCTCGGCATAGCCGTGGGCCGTGAAGTTCATGTTGGTGATGGGGTCGGAAAAATGGTTGTCCTGCCCGGCGGAGTTCACGATCAGCTGGGGTTTGAAATCCTCCAGGATCGGCAGGACGGCGTGTTCGATCGCGTACAGGAAACCCTCCGCGGATGTGTGCGGCGGCAGCGGAATGTTCAGCGTGGTCCCGATGGCGTTGGGGCCGCCCAGCTCGTTCGGAAATCCGGAGCCGGGATAGAGGGTCCGCCCGTCCTGGTGGATGGATATGAAGAGCGTGTCGGGATCGTGCCAGTAGATATCCTGGGTGCCGTCGCCGTGATGGCAGTCCGTATCGACGATGGCCACGCGGTCGACGCCGTAGGCCTGCCGCAAGTGCTCGATCATGATGGCTTCGATGTTGACGTTGCAGAATCCGCGTGCACCGTGGACGATCCGCATGGCGTGGTGACCGGGCGGGCGCACCAGGGCGAAGCCCTTCTCCACGCGGCCCTCCATGACGGCCCGCCCAATGGTCGTGGCGCCCCCGGCGCTGATGAAGTGGGACTCGGTCATCACGGCGGCGGGGTCGGGCAAGCAGAAATGAACCCGTTCGACGTCGGCGGCGGTCACCAGATCGGGTTTGAGCTCCACCAGGCCGTCGATATCCAGTAGGCCCTCTTCCACCACCTGGTCCTGGGTGTAGAGCAGGCGCTCTTCGCGTTCGGGATGAGTGGGGTCGATGGCCCAGTCAAAGGCCGGAAAGAACACCAGCCCGGTTTTGTGTTTGGCTTGGAGCATGGCAATTTCCTGGCAAAGACGGCCCGGTGCGGGTTACATCAACCTGCCTGCCACCGGGTCGTAGTCATGAATCAGGCCCGGTTTGACTTGGGCCCGGATGCGGATATTCCTCCCCGTGGTTTGAAACCCGCGGACCATGTTGAACTGCAGGTCTTCGGTGACCTCCATTTCCAGGTGGTCGGGGTTGGCGCCCCGGGCAATGGCCTTTTTTTTCAGCAGATCGAGCACCATCCGCAAAGCGTCACGGTGGTCGAACGACCGCTCCACGCTCTGCTGGAAATCTTCTTCAGGGGCGAAGGCGGTCTGCCGCTCGGTGTCCGCATGCAGAACCACTTCGCAGGTTGTGCGGGCCAGAGCGGCGCCGATGGCGTTGGCCACCGCCCAGCGCGGGACGACACCGACCTGCCGCGATGACAGCGCCTCGAGCTTTTCGGCCACGAGGTGCGCCGGGCCGCCCAGCACAAGAATCGTGGTCGGCGCCACTTTTTTCCCGGCCAGCATTTCGTGCACCGTATAGACCGGCTGCTGATTGATTCGGGCGATCATCGCGTCGGCCGCGTCCAGGATGAGCCGGCAGGTGTGCTCGAACACCTCGGCGGCCGCATCTTCCACCGCAAGCCCCATGGCCGCGGCCAGGGGCTTGAACCCGTCCATCGTCAGGGCACGGTCGCCGCGCCGGGCTTTGCCCAGGATGACCAGCGCGTCCGTCGGCGTCGGGGTCGGGCCGCCGTGGGCCAGGGCGGGACCGTCGCGGTGCGGGCCGACCTGCAGGCGGCCGTCCGCGAAGCGCACCGCGCTATCGCCGCCGATGCCGATGGAATGGGTCTTCAAAGCCCGAATCAGCGTTTTGTGCCCTCCCAACTCGACGCCCATTGGATCCAGCAACGGCACCTGGTCGATCAGGACGGCCATATCGGTGGTGGTGCCGCCGATGTCCATGACCAGGGCTTCGCCGTCTTCGGGCCCGAAGGCAATCGAGCCCATGACGCTGGCGGCGGGGCCCGAAAAGATGGTCTGGGCGGGGTAATCGATCGAGGCCTCGAAGCTGGTGTTGCCGCCGTCGGCCTTGAGAACGCGAATGGGGACGTCCCACCCCTTCTGCGCCAGCGTTTTCTGGACCGCCTCGAAGAATTGCCGGTGAATGGGGTGGACGGCCGCGTTGAGGTAGGTGGTCACGACCCGGCGGGGAAAACTCAGGTTCCCGGATATGCGATGTCCCAGGAATACCTTGTCGAAGGCGCCTTCCAGTTGGCGGGCGATGGCCAGTTCCTGATCGGGATTGCGGGTGGAGAATTTGGTGACCACCCCGACGTTGCGGATGCCGGCGGCCCTGAATTGATCACGGGCCGCTGCGACCTGGTCCGCCGCAATCGGCTCGACCTCCCGGCCGCGGTGGTCGATGGAACCGGAGATGCAGACATAATGCTCGTTCGTGCGGTAGAGCGCCGGGTCGATGCCCGGGCCGCCGGAAACGATCATGCCCACCGCGGGCAGTTTGCGCTGGATGATGGCGTTGGTGGTCAGGGTGGTGCTCATGACCATGCGTTCGATGCGGTGCGGATCGACATCGGTCGTGATTTGATCGAGGGCGCTCAGGACGGTCTGAAAGAGATCGTCGGGATCCGTCGGCACTTTGACTTCTTTCAGAACGCCCGCGGTTCCCAGCAAAACCACGTCGGCGTGGGTGCCGCCGACATCAAGACCAACGATCATGGCAGTATTCCCATACGTTCGGGTGGGGAAGGGGCCTTCACCGGCCGATGCCGGCTCGGCGTAAAAAGCGAAAAAAGACCCTAACGGAAACAGGGCGGGATGTCAATCAACCGCGGGGTGATACCATGACGCCGGGTCTAGTTCTCGACAAAGGGAATCCAGCGGTTGACCATTTCCTTTAGTCGGCCGTTTTCTTTAAGCGTGGCGATATACGCGTTGGCCTGCTCGAGCAGCTCGGGGTTGTCCTTGCGAACGCCCCAGGCCAGGTATTCGTTGGTGAACATTTTCGGTATGGGCGCCAGTTTGTTTTCGAAACGGGCGGCCGCCATCATGACGGCCGGGGCGTCGTGCACCAGCACGTCGACCTTACGGCGCAGCAGCGCCCGGACGCCGTCGTCCAGCGAGTCGAAGAAGAGCTTGCGCGTGTCGGGGAACCGGGAGCGGATGAACAGGTCGCCCGTGGTGTCGCGTATCGCCCCGATGGCCGGGATTTCCACGAGGGAATAGTAGCCCGTCCGGAAGCGCTGGATGTCCTCGCGCCGGATCAGGGCCATCTGGCCGGTTTTGGCATACGGTGCGCAGAAAGCGATGCGAATCCGCCGCATGTCGGTAATGGACATGCCCGACATGATGATATCGGTGCGACCCTTCATCAGGTAATTGATCTGATCGTCCCAGCGGACTTCCACGAGTTCGAGCCGGTAAGTCAGATGCTGGGCCAGCCCCCGGGCGAACTCGGCCTCCAGCCCGACGATCTGACCTTGCTGGCGAAAAATAAGCGGCGGCATGTTGGGGGTGATGCCGACGCGCAACACGCCCTTGGCGCTGGCGGCCGGCATCTCGGCCGCGGGGGCCGGCGGGGTCTTGGGGCTCGCCGGCGCCTGGCAGGCGCACACCAGAGTGATCAGGAGCAGACAAGCGCCAGTGCGTGATAGCCACCGGATCGGCCACGGGTCGGTCATTCGAAGTCCTCCTGCGGGGTCCATGTCATCAGGTTGCGGTCGATTATTCACGAATTTACACCAAAGGTAAAGGGCGGATCGATTGGCGGGTCCCGGCGATCGTCCGGCATGGGCGTCGATGCTTGCCTCAAGCCGCAGCGGATATTAGGTTTAAATCATAAGCACCGTGCAACGCGTCACGTGGAAAGGGGTGCCGATGAAAACAAGCTTCCTCGTCTTGATGCTGGCCTTGACGACATCACCGCTGTTGGCGGATACGGCGGCCGAACCGATCTGGCGCTGGGTGGATGAAACCGGCCGCGTGACGTATTCGAACATCAAGCCCCCGGCCCAGGCCCGCAATGTGACGGTCGTCGAATCGCGCTGGGCGGCCGATGAAAATAGCCGGCCAGCGGCCCCGGGGCCGCACGCCCCGGCGCGGCCCGAACATCACCCCTGGCGCGACGCCTACGAACGGCTTGTCGACGAACTTCACGATCTCCGGGGAGCCGTTGACCATCTGCGCGGCGACTTGTCCACGCCGCGCTACGTGCTTTACACCCCCGAAGCCGATTATGCCTACAGCCGTCGCTATTATCGCGGACCCCGGTGGCACCGGCACAAGGCTTTTGACCGCCGCGGAAGCCACAAGCGTCCGACGCCGCCTTTCGGAGAACGCCGCTACGACCGCCGCTACTACAGCGATGCCTACCGCTACCGGTCCGACCTGCCGAGCTTCGGTGCGGATCAAACCACGCGCGCCGCCGCGCTTCGGGCCGCCGGCCCATACCGGCGCGCCTATTTTCGAAGCCAAATCCACCGCGGCCGCGCCATGGATTACGAACGGCGCCGCTGACACACCCCGCCGCGGCGTAAAATCGCCGCGGGCTACCCCCAGAACACCCGGGCCTGTCGTGCGGTTTCCTCCGGCGGGCTGAAAGTGGCCATATCCCCCAGCATGACTTCGAATCCGGTGTGGTCGTTGCGCACCCACGGGGCGTAATTGGCGCGAGCCAGCATCACCAGGCGAAGGTCCAGCGCGCTGTCCTCTTTTTCGACGGCCAGAAGCCCCAGGTTGTAGCCATTGCGGTTTATCGCCCGATAGAATTTCTGGGCCTGGACGATGCCCCGGGCCAGATCGGACCAGTCGGTGTCGCTAACGGCGAAAAGGGATGTCACTTCCGGCAATAGGGCCCAGAGTTCGTAGAACCCTTCCGGGGCAAAGGCCGCCAGCCACTGCCAGCGCCCGCAGCGGCCGATCATGCGCCGCCCCTCGGCCTTCTCCCGGGCCAGATAGTCGCCGAAGAGGCGGCGGCCGGTGGTCTGCAGATACGTTCCCGCGCGCGCTTCGAGAAAGCGCAGATGGTTGGCGGCCACGCGGTCGGCGTGCACCTGGAGGTGGGGGTGCAGCAGCGAGCCGCCGGCCGAGGGCAGGTGGTTCTGGGTAATGGCCATATAGCGCGCTGCGGGGTCCTGGGCGATGACGCGCCGCAGATAGCGGCGGCAATTCAGGAGGCTGTCGCAATAGGTGCTCGGCGCGGCCGTCCCGATTTCCACGTAATGCCGCCGGTCGAATGTGCTCACCGCGGAATAGGCCGCGTAAGGGAAAAGGTTGGGGAACAGCACGGATTCCCCCCGGACCAGGCGGCCGCCGGCGACGAGCGTGGCGACGAGCTGCGGGGTCTGCCGCTCGAGCTGGGGATGGCAGAAGGGGCACGTGTCCGTGGCCTGGCTGTCCGGCGGCGGTCCCGGCAGGCGCTCGGTCCCGGGTTCCCGTTCCAGACCGCGGCTGCGTGTGATCCGGCTGGTCCGGCCGGTGACCGGGTTGGTGCGGATCTCGACGGGGCGATCGACGACACGGCCGTCGGGCGCCACGATGCGGGCGGTTGCCGTCCGGGTTTTGAACTCGAGGGCCATGCCCATCGCTCCCTAGCGCTTAAAGGTTTGTGCGTCGGTCAGGCACCGCTTGGCCGATGGCTTCGGCCGGCCAGGGCGTTTCGTTTCAACTGGTTTTCCGTTGCGTTGATAGGTAAGGCCGCCGCACGCGCTCCGGCGTCTTTCTTCTCAGGCCGGGCCCGCCACCACCGCGAGGGTGACCATGGCCTTGGCCACCAGCACCTGCTCTTGGCGGTCGTCCTCGCAGAAGACTTCGGATTCCGTGAAAATCAGGCGTTTTCCGGCCTTGAGGACCCGGGCGCGGCAGTGGAGCCGGGGGCCGCGGGCCGTACGCATCAGGCTGATCTTGATATCGGTCGAGAGGACATAGTGGCCGGCCGCCACCAGCGAGGCGCCGGCCGTTCCGGCCGTGTGGTCGGCCACAGTGGTCAGGACTCCGGCGTGCACGAAGCCGTCCTGCTGCTCGTGGCGCGCATTGAGATCCAGCCGGGTCCGGCAGCGGCCAGGGGAGACATCGACGAGGGTCATGCCGATCGCGGAAATAAAAGGCGCCTGCCTGAAGACGCGGCTGATTTCGGTCTGATAGTCGGGATTGCGCGGTTGCACGGGCTCTATCGATTCGTGGGTTTGGCGGTGCGTCGCTGTGGACGTGAATGGGTCATACCTAAGCGATCGTCTCTCAAAATGCAACCGCACGTCTGAAAGGCATCGACCTTCCCAGCCATGGGG
>CAYMAR010000022.1:19806-22605 GCA_964388465.1 uncultured Desulfobacteraceae bacterium | reverse complement strand
GGGTCGTTTTCGAGGGCCTCAGCGGGGTCATCGACGACACGCTCAAGGAAATCGGCGTTGGCGACATCGAGGATGACGAGGGCAGTGCCGGTCAAATCGAATGGGTCGGCATCGTGGACCGCTATTTCATGTCCGCCCTGATCCCGGCGGAAAAGACCTCCGCCCGAATGCAGGTCGCCAAAGGGGCATTCAACACGATAACGAACACTCTCGTCATGGACGCGGTCAACATACCGGCGGGTCAGGACCAGTCGTTTAGCTATATGGCCTTTTACGGCCCCAAAAATACCAATCTGCTCCGCGCCTACGGCCATAATCTTGCGAAAGCCATCAATTTCGGATGGTTTGATTTCCTGGCCAAACCCGCGCTGTGGTTCATGAATCTGATCTACAGCGTCATACCCAATTACGGCATCGCCATTATTCTTTTAACCGTGATGACCAAAATCATTCTTTGGCCGCTGGGCAACAAGAGCTACAAATCCATGAGTGAGATGAAACGGATGCAGCCGCTGATGGCCGAGATCCGTGAAAAGTATAAAGACGACAAGAAAAAGATGAACGAGGAAATGATGGGGCTGTACCGGACCTACAAAATCAATCCCATGGGAGGCTGTCTTCCCATGTTGGTCCAACTTCCTGTATTTCTTGCACTTTATAATATGCTCTACGGGGCGATCGAGCTCCGCCACGCACCCTTCATCGGTTGGATCAACGACTTGTCCTCGCCGGATCGACTGTTCAGTTTCGGTTTCTCGATTCCCTTCATGGAACCGCCTTACGGGATTCCCGTGCTTACGGTCATCATGGGCGCCACCATGTTTCTTCAGCAGAAAATGTCCCCCCCGCCCGGAGACCCGGCGCAGGCTAAAATCATGCTTTTCCTGCCGTTAATATTTACCTTTATTTTTATCAATTTCCCGGCGGGACTTGTTTTGTACTGGTTAGTAAAT
This sequence comes from uncultured Desulfobacteraceae bacterium, assembly GCA_964388465.1. GTDB lineage: Bacteria > Desulfobacterota > Desulfobacteria > Desulfobacterales > UBA5852 > JABZFP01. The sequence goes on along the minus strand of CAYMAR010000022.1, from coordinate 21,652 downwards.
AACATTCTCTCTATAGCCCAGCAGTATTATGTTCAAAAGAAATATGCTTGATCGGAGGTAATACGATGGCGGCCGAAAGGGAGTTTAAAGCACGTACCATCGCCAAAGCGGTCAAGATCGCAGCCAAAGAACTGGACTTGGAAGCAGAGAAGCTCCAATACGAGATCATTTCCCATGGCGCCAGCGGGATTTTCGGACTGACCGGCGTCAAAAAGGCGCGTATCCTCGTTGAATTGCCCACGTCGCGCGAGACCGATTCCGACAGCGATGCTGTGGACCGCCCATACTTTCACGATGACAGCGACCCCGGCGGGAACGGTGGCGATGGCCAAACCGCGCGGGCGGACGCCGAAGACACCCGCGAGAAGGCCCATGAGGTCGGGGAAGCCATGTTGCGACGCATCGTCGATGCCATCTCCCCCGAGGCGGCCATCCGCGTCAAGCATCGGGCCAACAAGATCTGCTTCAACGTCGAGGGCGGGGAGGCCGGCATTCTGATCGGCAAAAGGGGGCAAACCCTTGAAGCCATTCAGGTATTGGTCGACAAGGCCGTGCGGCGCCTGAACGGTCAAGGCGTCCGCGTCGCGATCGATGTCGAGGGGTATTTAAAGAACAAGGAAGACAATTTGATCCGTACCGCCGAACGTGTGGCCCAAAGGGTCAAATCCAAGGGACGTCCCGCCTCGATCGGATTTATGAACGCGCAAGATCGGCGGGTCGTGCATCTGGCCCTGAAAGACGATCACGCCGTTCGAACCCAGAGCGTGGGTGACGGCAACTATCGCAAACTCATGGTCTATCCCAAGAGGCGATCATCCAAACAACATTAACCTCATGGGGCCCCCTGCATGCCATGTGACCAAGTCGATGGAATGTCAGCGGCTTGGTCATCTTGTTTCGAACGAATGAATTTTCTTTCTTCCGACACGATCGCCGCACTGGCAACCCCGCGAGGGGCCGGCGGCATCGGGATCGTAAAGATATCCGGTCCCGAGGCCCTCGCGATCCTACGGGGCATTTTCAAACCGCCGCGGCCCGAGCCCGACCAACCGATCGATTTCGGGCATCGGCGGCTCTGGTATGGGCATATCATTCACCCTGTCGAGGGTCCGCTCGACGAGGTCATGGTCTCGGTCATGCGAGGGCCCCACAGCTATACAACCGAAGACGTCGTTGAAATCAACTGCCATGGGGGCCTCGTGGTCACCCAGGCGGTCCTCGATCTGGTTTTCGCGCAAGGGGCCCGCGAAGCCCTGCCGGGCGAATTTACACGCCGGGCGTACATGGGAGGGCGGATCAATCTGACCCAGGCCGAAGCGGTGATCGATCTGGTCAATGCCAAGACGCGCCGGGCGGCGCGGGCAGGCCTGCGGCAATTAGAAAACGGCATCGACGCCGAAATCATGGCCTTACAGGAGGATCTTGTCCATGCCATGGCCACCCTCGAGGCCTGCATCGACTTCGATGACGATCTGGATGAGCCGCCTTCGCTGGAACCGCTTACCGCGCTTTTGACCTCGCGTGTCATGCCCCGGCTGAAAGCGTTGATCGGAAGCTATCGTCAAGGACGAATCGTCAGGGATGGGGTCCGTATCGTTGTCGCCGGACGACCCAACGTGGGAAAGTCCAGTTTGGTCAACCGGCTGCTTAACCAGGAACGGGTGATCGTCAATGCCGCACCGGGAACAACGCGCGACATCATCGAAGAACACATCGCCATCGACGGCGCCCCGGTCGTTCTGACGGATACCGCTGGCATTCACCGCAGCAGCGACCCGGTCGAGACCCAGGGCATTGAAAAAACACAGGCGGCCATCGAAAGCGCCGACCTGGTGTTGTTCGTGAT
>CAYMAR010000022.1:0-19706 GCA_964388465.1 uncultured Desulfobacteraceae bacterium | reverse complement strand
GCGATCCCGGAGGCAGCACGGTCATGGTCACCCTGCGACAGGCCCGGCTGCTCGAGGCGGCCCACGATCATTTGCAGCGCGCCGCACGCCTTCTCGAGCGCAATGCCGATCATGAAATTGTCAGTATTGAAATCCAGGACGGTCTTGAGCAACTTCGGCAGCTATTGGGGATTGACGCCCCACCGGATGTGCTCAACCAAATTTTCAGCCATTTTTGTATCGGCAAATGATTGTTTCACGTGAAACAATGACGGGTGTTTCCGCCCTGTCGGCAAACCACACGTCGCCTTTGGATGGCTTTTCTCACCAAAGATTTTTCAAGGAGATCGACCATGGCGTTTGACCCGACCCCTTATTTCAGACAATATGAAGCGCTGTCCCGGACAGCCGACCAGGTATTTGAAAAGGTTAAGGCGGAGTTTCCGCAGTGCGTCAAATGCGAGCGCGAATGTGCCGATTGCTGCCATGCCCTGTTTGATCTGACCCTGATCGAGGCGCTCTACATCAACGATCGCTTCAATGCGCGTTTCAAGGACGAGGAACGCGAGGCGGCTCTCGAAAAGGCCAACCGGGCCGATCGCCAAATTCACAAGTTGAAGCGCGATGCCTATCGCGAACTGCAGGCCGGCAAAGATGAAAACGAAATCCTGAACGAGTTGGCCACGGTAAAGGTTCGTTGCCCCTTGCTGAACGATCGGGATCTGTGTGAATTGTACGATCATCGCCCCATCACATGCCGCCTGTACGGTATTCCGACCTCAATTGGTGGCCTCGGTCGAACCTGCGCGCTGTCGGGTTTCGAAGGCGGCAAGTCCTACCCCACCGTCGATATCGATAAGATTCACGGTCGGTTGCAAGAAATTTCCGGCGAACTGCTGAGGGACATCAAATCCCAGAACATCAAGCTCGTGGACCTGCTCATGCCCCTTTCCATGGCCCTGATGACCGAATTCGATGCCGAGTTTCTGGGCCTGCAAACCGACGAAGACGCCTGATAGGGGACACTTGCCATGTCGAAAGTTTCACCCGAGGAAGCCGAGCGCCGGAAACGGGCGATTTACGACAGTCTGTCGGCGCGCCGGAAGAAATATATCGACCGCATCGGTTACGACAAGTGGGACCCGTTCGAAGAACCCAAGGACCCCATCGACATCCGTCGCGACACCACCCAGCGGACCACCCAGCAACTGGTGCGTGAATTCCTACAGTCCCGTCCGCCGGATGCCCCCTACAGCAATGCCTATGGCCAGGCCGTGATGGAGATGGCCATCGGTATCGTGAATGACGATGAACGCTACCAGGCCATGCTGGAGTTTGCCGCGTGGTATATGGCGCTCTTGAAGCGGGTCAATCCCCAAAACGAATGAGGGACCGAAAGGGCCGGGCGGCGCATGGCGGCGAATCGATCGGGAGGCCAATCACCGGAAGACTGGGGCCGGGCGGCCTGCCGCTGGGTCAGGGAGTCCGACCGCAAAATGACGGTCTCCGATTTGGCCGCAAGGCTTGCCGGCCGTTTCGAGTGGTCGCGGCGCGAGGCCCGGCGCCGGATTCGAAGCCTAATCGAACAGGGGCGGCTGACCTATGTCTACCATTTCGGTCAATCCTATGTTGACCTGGGGTTTCAACGTCCCACCGCGATTACTCCCGGGATCGTTCTTTGTCCCCCGGGTTGTGCCCATTCGCCGGCCGGCGAGACGATAACCGTCATACTCGAGCCGGGGGCGGCCTTTGGGGACGGCCGCCATCCCACCACGCGCCTCGCGGCGCAAGGTCTTGAAACCCTCAGATATCCAGAGGCGGATCCCGGCCCCCATCACCGTGGTATCGATATCGGTACCGGTTCGGGGATTCTGGCCATTGTCGCCGCCCGTCTGGGCGTGGCCCGGGTGGATGCCGTGGATATCGATCCCTGCGCCTTGAGCGAGGCGCGACGCAACATCGATCACAATCGCCTGGGTCGGCAGATCACCCTGCGGCCGGAAGCGCTCGAACACCTCGATACGCATTATGATTTGATCATGGCCAACCTCAGGCTTCCGACCCTTTGTGGTCTGGCGCCATGGATCGAAAGTCATACGCATCTGCGTGCCCGTCTGCTTTTTTCCGGTTTTCGCGAACAGGAGCGCCCGGCGCTCAGGAAGACCTACCCGGAATGCCGCTACCCCATCCGGTGGTCCGGGACCCAGGCCGGCTGGTGCGCGCTCGTATTGCAGCGCCGCTAGCGGCCGCCGAGGCCGGCTGAAGCGTCAGCGCGCGCCTTCCCTGGTCAAACGGCCCGAAATCCCGATGGCGACCCTTCCCAAAAACAAAGACGGCCGTCCCGGCCCTTATGGGGCGAATATGCCATGTAAACGAAAACACGATATGTGGTATTCATTTCGCGGTATTTGTCCAATATATGGGAAATCATGGCGCGGCCCCGCAAAGGCTTGACGGGCAAGGGTTTGCGGCGGCTGTGCGGCGGCGAAGGCAAAAAAAGCCGCCCCCAACCCAGCCGACCGGGCGGGGGCACCCGCTGAATCGCGTACGGGTCAGGATGCGCGGTGAAATACGAGGCGCCCGCCGAGATAACCGGCGTAGGCCGCGACACCCAGCATGACCAGATGCAGGGCGACGTAGAGGAAGCCGGGCTGCGCGGCAATCCGGGGATCCAGCATCCCCCAGAGGACGAGGATCAAAGCCAGCGCCGTCACCACGGCGGCGCTGATCAGCTTGTTGCGGAAAAGGGCGGTCATGTGGCCGCCGAACTTGTACTGCCAGTGCAGGTAGCCGGTGAACAAGACGGCGGGCATGGAAAGCAGAATGAAAACCATGTTGTAGAACCCGGCCTTGCCCAGCATGGGCATGTCGAACAGGGCCGCCATGACAACCATGACGACGACGATCGGTATGACGCCGTTGGGGACATGAACCGCAATCGGATGGGCGTGGTTTTCGATGGCGAGGTCGATCCAGTGGCGATAGCGATCCAGCCGGGCGTTGATTTGGGCAACCATCCCGAAACGTCCGGCACCCGCATCGGCACCGGGCCTCCCGGGTTCACCCGCCGGGCCGGGTTGGGCGGTAGATCCCGTTTTCGATTCGGGCGCTGCCGCGGGCGCGTCGACGACTTCTTCAAACATGGATCGGTCGGCCCCACAAACCGGGCAGACCGACGGCGGTTCGGGCCCGGTGTGAATATAGCCGCAAATCGTACAGCGCCACCGGCGATCGGTCTCCGTCGTGGCCGTCTGCGGCGGCGTTTCGGAGGCTTCGGTTTCGCGGTCGAGGCAAACAAACTGCGAGCGGTCGGCCCCGCAGACCGGGCACTTGTCGGGCGGTTCGGGCCCGGTGTGGATATAGCCGCAGACGACACACTGCCAGCGAAGGGCGACATCGGCGTCGGTTTGACCGTCGGAGACCGCGGGGGTCGTTTCGTCGCCCGCGGCCACGAACAGGCTGCTTTCGGAACCGCACATCGGACAATTTTCAGGCAGCGAATCGCCCTTGTGGATAAAGTCGCAGACGGTGCAGCGCCACTGTTTCATGGTGTGATTTTTCCTTTCAACGTGTGATGACGCGTTACATCATGAAAGACCACAGCACCCCGGCGGCAATGGCCGAGCCGATAACCCCCGAAGAGTTGCAGGCCATGGCGTGCATCAAGAGGTAGTTGCCTGGATCCTCATGCTGACCCATCAGGTGAACCTCGCGCGCCGAGCCGGGTACGGCGGACACGCCGGCCGCGCCCAGAAGGGGGTTGATCTTTTTGCGCAGAAAAATGTTCATGATCTTGGCGAAGATGAGGCCGGAAGCCGTGGCCAGGCTGAAGGCGACGGCCCCCAGGCAGAAAATCAGAAGGGATTTCTCGGTCAAGAAAACGTCGGCCTGCGTGCTCATGCCGACGCAGAAGCCCAGAAAGATGGTGGCCGTGTCGATGATCGCACTCCGGGCGGTCCCGGCCAGGCGGTCGACCACGCCGCTTTCTTTAAGAATATTGCCCAGAAAGAGCATCCCCAGCAACGGCAGGGCGGTCGGCGCCAAGAGGCAGCAGAGCAGCACCCCCAGAATAGGGAAGATCATGCGTTCGGCCCTGGAGACCTCCCGCGGTTCCTCCATGCGGATCATCCGCTCATCGCGGGTGGTCAGAAGCCGCATGATCGGCGGCTGAATCACCGGGATGAGGGCCATGTAGGAGTACGCCGCGATGGCGATCGGCCCGATGAGGTGCGGGGCCAGTTTGGCCGTCAGGAAAATGGAGGTCGGGCCGTCGGCCCCGCCGATGATGGCGATGGAGGCGGCTTCCTTGGGCAGAAAATCCAGTGCCAGTGCTCCCAGGAGGGTGAAAAAGACGCCCATCTGGGCGGCGGCCCCCAGCAGCATCAATTTGGGCTGGGCCAGCAGGGAAGAAAAATCGGTCATGGCCCCCAGACCCAGGAAGACAATCGACGGGTAAAGCCCGGTGGTCACGCCGAAGTAGAGGTAGTGGAACACGCTGTTGTCTTCGTAGATGCCCAGACCGAATCCTTTGAAGAAGGGAATGTTGCCGACCACGATGCCGAAGGCGATCGGTACCAATAGAAGCGGCTCGTATCTTTTAGCAATCCCTAAGTATAGAAACAGCAGCCCCACGAAGATCATGATCACGTAACGATAGTCTTGGGCTATAAAGTAGTAGCCGGTATTGGTGAGAAAGGAAATCAAAAGATCATACATGGATTAACCTCATCGTCTGCTATTCTGAAATGATTGTCAGTCCTTCCAGGCAAACAGGCCTGCTTCCGCCATGGTCAGATGACCGGCTTCACGCAGGCATCGAATCGTGATGTGGGGATGGGGAAGGTCGGACGCGGCGGCCACGCGGTAGAGTTCCTTGAGCTCGAAAGGGGAGCCCAGCGGTTCGGTCAGTGCACGATACAGCAGCATGAGTTCGTCGAGGTTGACGGGACAGGCCGCCATCTCGGCGGCTGGCGGGCCCTCTGTCTCGGGAGCGGTGTCGGCCGCGGGCGGCTCGGCTTCCTTGCGGCCCCGTTTTTCCCAAATCTCGACGAGCTTGTGGATTTGAGAGATGGCCACGGAAAGAACGATCAGTCCGGTCATGACGATCCCGGCGCCCAAGAAGGCCATGGCCCAGCCGTTGTTGGCGGCAATATTGGCAATGCCCATTTGGTTTACCTCCAAGGGATATGATGGCGCGTTGGCGCGGTGCCACATTAACGATGGAAGACGGTCGGCGTGCGGGTGGGCTGTTCAATCCGTTGCCTTCGGAAAACCGGCGATACAGCCCGCTGACAATGGTTACAAGAAATGGACTAACTCACACCTAGGGTGAAATGTCAATACAATTTAGACCGTTGCTGCGGGAGGGGCTCAGGGGCGGCTGCCGGCCATCATCAGGCCGATGGATTTGATTTTATCCTGGTCATCGGCCCCGAACGTATCCACGATTCGCCCGTCGAACATCACCGCCAAACGATCCGCCAGGGCCAGGGCTTCGGCCAGGTCTCCGGTGACCAGAAGGATGCCGGCACGCTCGCGGGCCTTGAGAAGAAGCTGCCAGACTTCTTCGGTGGCCGCGATGTCGAGGCCCTGGGTCGGCTGCTCGGCCACGATCAGGCGCGGCCGGCGGAAAAACTCCCGAGCGATCACCATTTTTTGCAGGTTCCCGCCGGAGAGTTGCCGGGCGGCCAGGCGCGGATTGGCGGGGTTGATGTTGAACTGGGTCGCCAGCTCGCCCATTTTGGCTTCGGCCCGGCGGTGAAGCAGCCAGGGGCCGGCCGTGAAGCCCCGCCGGGTGGTCAGCAGCAGGTTGTCGGTCAGGCTCAGGCGGCGGCAGGTGGCCAGGCCCTGGCGGTCCTCCGGAATGTAGGCCAGGTTGCCGTCCCAGCGCCGCTGCTGAAAAAAAGCGGACCAGTCCCGCCCCATGATGCGCACCGTACCTTTGCCGGGGCGTTTGAGCCCGCAAATCGTCTCGACGAGCGGTTTCTGACCGTTACCGGCCACGCCCACGAGACCCAGGATCTCCCCCTGGCGCAGCTCCAGATGAATGTCCTTCAAGTCGTCGTCCGCCAGCCCCGCGATGTTCAGAACCCGCTGACGGGTGTCGAGATGTTCGCGCGCCACCTGCAGAATGACCTCGCGGCCGACCATCAGCTGGGCCAGTTCGGCCTTGGACTGAACGCGGTCCGCGGCCATGTCGGCCACGACGGCGCCTTTGTGCAGGACGGCGATTTCGTCGGACAGCGCCATAACCTCATCGAGCTTGTGGCTGATGAAGACGATCGCCTTCCCCTGGGCCGCCAGCTGGCGCAGGGCTTCGAAGAGCTGTTCGCATTCCTGGGGGGTCAGCACGGCGGTGGGTTCGTCGAAAATCAGGATGCGGTTCTGACGGAAGAGAAGCTTGAGGATCTCCACGCGCTGCTTTTCGCCCATCGAGAGATCCGCCACTTTGGCCCGGGGGTCGATGGTGAGGCGGACCTGCCGGGCCAGTTCGGCCACGCGCGCCTCCATCCGGGCGGGGTTGATCAGCAGCGGTCCGGGGTAGCCCAAAAAGATGTTTTCGGTCACCGTCATGGCTTCCACCAGCATGAAGTGCTGATAGACCATGCCGATACCGGCGGCGATCGCGTCCTGGGCGGAACGGAAGGTCTCTCGGCGTCCATCCACCAGGATGCGGCCGCTGTCCGGTTGAAGCCGCCCGGCGAGAATGCTCATGAGGGTGCTCTTGCCGGCGCCGTTTTCCCCCAGCAGGGACTTGATTCGGCCGGCCCGGAAGGCCAGGGAGATGTCCTGGTTGGCCTTCACGGGGCCGAAGTGCTTGCTGACGCCCTCGAGCTGTATCAGAGGGGGGTCCGCGGTCATGCGGGCCCCTGCTGCATGCCGACGATGGGTTGCACGAACTGGACCTCGGAATCCCAGGGGAACAGAATCCAGGTATCCTGACTGACCTCCGTGATGAACGTGTCCACCAGGGGGCGGCCGGCCGGTTTGGCGTAGACCGTGGCAAAATGGGCCTGGGGCAGCATTTGGCGCACGGATTCGGCCGTCCGGCCGGTATCGACCAGATCATCGATGATCAGCCAGCCCGCGCCGTCGTGATCGATCGACTTGAGGATTTCGATTTCGCCGCGCTGGTCCTGCCAGTTGTAGCTGAAGACGCAGACGGTGTCGACCAGCCGGATGTCGAGTTCGCGGGCGACGATGGCGGCGGGGACGAGCCCCCCGCGGGTGACCGCCACGATGCCTTTGAAATAGTCGTGATCCAAAAGCCGCCAGGACAGGGCTTTGCTGTCCCGGTGGAGCTGATCCCAGGAAATGGGATAGGTTTTACGGTAGTGCGGGGATTCGGCCATGGGCGCACCTCGTTTCGATTCAGTCTTGGGGTTCATAGTTGATGCCGAGCGCCGCCGGCGCATTGGCCTGGCGGCTTTTCCAGGAGGCGAAAACCAGCACGATGACGGTGAGGGCATAGGGCAGCATCAAAAGCAGCGAGGAGGGCAGATGCGTGCCGGTCGCCTGCAGGCGCAGCTGAAAGGCCATGACACCGCCGAACAGGTAGGCCCCGAAAAGCGCGCGGCCGGGGCGCCAGAAGGCGAAAATGACCAGGGCCACGGCAATCCAGCCCCTTCCGGCCGTCAGTCCGCTGGTCCAGAGGTGGGTGTAGGCCAGCGACAGATAGGCGCCCCCCAACCCCACCAGAAACCCTCCGCCCAGAACCCCCGCCCAGCGGTAGTTCAAGACGCTGACCCCGGCTGCCGCGGCGGCGTCCGGGTATTCGCCCACGGCCCGCAGGTTGAGCCCCCAGCGGGTTTTGTTCAAAAAGAGCCAGAGCAGCGGGGCGACCCCCACGGCCAGATAGACCAGGAGGTCCTGCTGGAAAAAAACCGGACCCAAGAAGGGCAGCTGGGCCAGTCCGGGTAGCGACAGCTTGTCGAAACCCGGCGCGGTTTGACCGATCAGCGGGGTGCCCAAATAGTCCGCGAGCCCCAGTCCGAAAATGGTCAAAGCCAGCCCGGAAACCACCTGGTTGCCGAGAAACCAGAGGCAGACCACGCCATGCCCGGCCGCCAGGACCATCCCGGCGGCCCCGGCCAGGGCAAACGCCAGAAACGGGTTGCCGCTGAACTTGGCGACGACAAAGGCCGCCAGCGCACCCACGATCATGATCCCCTCGACGCCCAGGTTGAGAACACCGCTCTTCTCGGTCAGGATTTCCCCCAGCGTGGCGTAGAGAATGGGGGTCCCCGACTGGATGGCTGCTGCCAGCAACGGGATGATCAGATCGGTGTTCATGACGGCCTCCGGAACCGCAGGCCGTATTCCATGAAAAAGCTCCCGGCCAGGACGGTGAGCAGGATCATGCCCTCCATGATGCCGCCGAAAGCGGCCGGAACCTGGAGATCGAGCTGGAGGTTTTCGACCCCCACCCGCAGGGCCGCCAACAGAAAGGAAGCAATGCCGATGGTCAGGGGGTTCAGCCGTGCCAGCCAGGCCACGACGATGGCCGTGTAGCCGTAGCCCACCATGATGCTGGGCTGCAGCCGGTTGATGGTGGCGGACGCTTCCATAAAGCCGGCCCAGCCGGCCAGGGCCCCGCTCAGGATCATGGCCAGGCAGACCAGCCGCCGATAGGGCAGGCCCGCATAGCGGGAGGCGCGAACATTTTCACCGGCGGCCCGGAATTCGAACCCCATACGGGTGAACCCGAAGAAAACCCAGATCAGCACAGCGGTCGCCAGGCAGACCGTTAGTCCCCAGTTCAGATTGGTCGTGCCGATTTTGCCGACAATGGCGGCCGGTGCGAATTCGGGCGTCATCGGAAAGCCGAAGCTGCGGGGGTCTTTCCAGCGGCCGTAGACCAGGAAGTCCACCAGCAGGATGGCGATGTAATTCATCATCAGGGTGACAATGATTTCGTTGGCCCGCATGTAGAGCTTGAGCAGGGCCGGGATCAATCCCCAGAGTCCGCCCAGGACGAAGGCCGCTCCCGCCATGGCGGGCAGGAGCAGGAACCAGGGCAGCCCGGGAAACGACAACGCAGCCCAGGTGGCGCCGATGGCCCCCAGCGCAAACTGCCCCTCGGCCCCGATATTCCAGATCTGCAGCCGAAAGGCGATGGCCACCCCCAGCGAGCACAGGAAAATGGGGACGGCCTTGATGAGGCAGTCCTCGATGGCCCACAGGGATCCGAAGGCCCCCCCGAACAGAATGCCGATGCCGCCAAGGGCCGGCTTGCCGTGCAGTTTCAGCAGAAGGGCGCTGGCGGTCAGCGAGAGGGCCACCGCCCCCAAAAAAACGAGACAGGAGCTCCAGCGCAGCGGCTCCTGTCTTTTATAGGCGCGAATCGAGAGCATGGGGCGTCGCATTCACTGCCCGTCACGCCGGAGGCGTTGACGGCGCAGACCTTTCAGCGGGAAGCGGGTGCAAGGCCCCGGGCGGCTTCGGCCGACCCGTGGGGCCGCCCCGGGATACCCGCCGCGCCGTCCGATACCGGATGTTTTGCTGGCCGTTTTTACTGGGTCGTCCCGATGACGCCCTGCACGAACCAGTTCATCCCCAGCAGTTCCTCGTCGGAGCCCGATTTGCCGGCGGCGATTTTAACCTGCCCCGCCTGGTCTTTGATCGGTCCGGTGAAAACCTTTTGGCTCCCCGCCTTGATGGCTTCCTTTTCCGCCATGACCTTGGACTGGACGTCGGCGGGTACCATGGCGCTCATCGGGCTCAGATCCACGATGCCGTTCTCGAGCCCATACCAGTAGGCCTTGGACTCCCATTGGCCCGCGCGCACGGCCTCGACCATCTGGGCGTAGAAGGGGCCCCAGTTCCAGACGGGGGCGCACAGGTGGGCCTTGGGGGCGAAAGCCGACATGTCGGAGTTGTAGCCGATGGAGTAGACGCCCTTTTCCTGGGCGGCTTCCTGGGGGCCCGGGGAATCCTGATGCTGGGCGATAACGTCGGCGCCCACGTCCAGAAGGCTCTTGGCGGCCTCTTTCTCGGTGGCCGGATCATACCAGGTCTTGGTCCAGACCACCCGCACCTGGACGTCGGGGTTGACCGACTGGGCGCCCAGCGTAAAGGCGTTGATGCCGCGGATCACCTCGGGGATCGGAAAAGCGGCCACGTAACCCAGCGTGTTGGCCTTGGTCATGGCGCCGGCCACGATGCCGGAAAGGTAGCGGGCCTGATACATGCGACCGAAATAGTTGCCCATGTTTTCGGACTTTTTGAAGCCGGAGCAGTGCATGAAGACCACCTTGGGGAACTTTTTGGCGACTTTCAGCATGGGGTCCATGTAGCCGAAGCTGGTGGCAAAGATGAGATCGTAGTTTTTGCGGGCCATGTTGAGCATGACGCGCTCGGAATCCGGGCCCTCGGGGACGGACTCGACATAGGCGGTGGTGACGCCCTCCATTTGGTCGATGAACAGGCGGCCCTTGTCGTGGGCGTAGGACCAGCCGGCGTCACCGACGGGGGAGACGTAGACAAAGCCGACCTGCAAATCTTTGGCGCCGGCCGGGGCCGCGCCGAAGGCGAGCATAAGGGCGAAAATCATCACCATCACTTTAAATTTCATTTTTCTCCTCCTGGATGTTGTGGGCATAAAGGACCGTCTATAGCTTGGTTTCATGGGTTTGGCAATACCGCGAATGGTCTTCCCTCCTGACCGGCGATGAAGCTCCGTGCTAGTCCTGCGCGCGCCGCAGACGCTTCAGGTAGTCCTCCCATTCCAGGGGCAGAAGCTGCTTTTTCTGGGTGTTGCACGTCTTGCAGGCCGGCGCCACGTTGCCCTTGGTGGTCCTGCCCCCCCGGGCGATGGGCACGATGTGGTCCATGGTGAGCTCGCGGGCCGGCACCCGACACCCGCAGTAATGACAGATGCCGCGGGCGCACCTGCGCTTCCACCACTGGCTCTGGCGCAGCTCGCGCGCCTTGCGCCGCTCGCGGCGCAGATCGGCCTCCTCGAGATGAAATCGATAAGCGTCGTTCATGCGGATGGCTCCGGTTCGTTGCGTGCCTGCCAGTCACGAATCGCTTCGCGCATCAGGGTGTAGAGCGCCTCGGACCCCCCGAGGCCCTGACGCCCGAAAAAATAATTGATCTCCAGAAAAATAGGCTGCTCCGGCGGGGCGATGCCCGCATCGCGGGTGAAGAGAAGATCAAAGGCGGCCAGGTTGATCCCGGTCGCACGGCACAGCTGCGCCACGGCGGATTCGGCCGCCTGCATCAGGTGCGGGTCGCTGTTGAAATCCAGGCGTCCCCCCAGGGCGAGACCGGCCTTGGCGAAGGGGCCGTCGGTCGGGGCCATCACCCGCCAGTAGGTCCGCAGCCGGCGGCCGACCACCACCACGCGCAGCACCCGCGGGCGGGTGGGGATAAAGCGCTGGATGAGGAAGGCGCGCTGGTGTTCGCCCGCGGTGGCTTCGAGCCGCTGCAGGGTATCCCGCAGCGTGGCGGTGTCCGGGGCCGGATAGACCCCCTGGCCCTCCCCGCCCCAATCGCGCTTGACCACCAGCGGCGGCGCGATGGGCAGTCGGTCGGGCGCCGGGTACCGCTGCCTGAAGTCCTGCATGTCGGCGAAAAGCAGCGATGCGGGGTGCGGCACGCCCTGGTCGCGGAACAGTCGCACCTGGCCGGTCTTGCCGGGGTAGGCGAACCGGGCCTCGTAATTGGGGAACACCCGGGGGCAGGCCTTGCGGGCCGCACGGTAGAGGGATTCCCGGCAGCCCAGCGGCAGCACGATGGCCGTGGCCGTGCGCATGGCCGCCAGGTCCTCCGGGCCGGGGTCGCGGCCGGCACAGAGCCGATGGGCGTCGCCTTCGATGATGGGGTGAAAGGACAGAAGCATGACGTCAATAACCGAATTTGCGCAGGGCGCGCGTATCCCGGCTCCAGTTTTTCTGGACCCGCACGAAAAGCGCCAGATAGACCTTGGTTGCGAGCAGCCTTTCGATATCCGCCCGGGCGGCCTGCCCGATTTCCTTGAGTTTGCGCCCGCCCTTGCCGATGATGATCCCCTTCTGCGAGCGGCGCTCGACGTGAATCGAGGCATGGATGCGGATCATGCCGCCGCGGGGCGCTTCATTAAAGGCTTCCACTGTTACCGCCGAGGCGTAGGGGATCTCTTCCCCGGTCAGGCGGAAGACCTTCTCGCGGACGAGTTCGGCCACGATGAACCGCTCGGGAACGTCGGTGAGGGTGTCCTCTGGGAAAAAGGGCGGTCCCTCGGGCAGGCGCTGCTGCATGGCGTCCAGAAGCGTGTCGATTCCCAGCCCCTGCAGGGCGGAGATGGTCAGGATGGCCTCGAAAGGGGCCCGTGCCGACCAGGACGCGATCTGGGCCGGAAGTTTGTTCCGGGGTACGCGGTCGATCTTGTTGAGGGCCAGCAGGAGGGGTTGGCCGGCCCCCTCGAGGCGCTGCAGGAGATAGGTTTCGGAGGCCGGGTCGGGCCTGTCGGCATCGGCCAGGACGAGGATCAGGTCCACATCGGCCAAGGCCGACAGGGCCGCGTCGACGATGCGCACGTTGAGCGGCGTCTTGGAGCGATGCACGCCGGGCGTATCGATGAAGACCAGCTGGGCCATCGGGCGGTGGACCACCCCGAGGATGCGGTTGCGCGTGGTCTGCGGTTTGCGGGAGGTGATGGCGATTTTTTCGCCCAGCATCCGGTTGAGCAACGTGGATTTGCCGGCATTCGGGGCCCCCAGAATGGCGACGAAGCCCGAGCGGAACCCCTGGAAGTCGTGGGGCGGGCAAGCGTTCATGGCGTGGTTCCCAGCATATCCTCGATCTGGCCCCAGACCGCGGCCAGGCCCAGGCCGCTCTTGGCCGAAAACAGCGTCAGCGCTTCGTTCGCGATGCCGAGGCGGGCGGCGACAGCGCGCAACGGCCGGATCTGTTTGTTGCGCGAAAGCTTGTCGGCCTTGGTGGCCACTACCCGGCAGGCGATTCCGTGGTGGTCGAGCCAGTGGAGCAGATCGTCCTCCTCCCTTCCGGGCGTGCGCCGGATGTCCACGATCAGGATCAGGCCCCGCAGACAGGGACGCCGGGTGAGATAGGTCTCGATCATGGCCCCCCACTGCCGCCGCACCCCCGCCGGTACTTTGGCGTAGCCGTAGCCCGGCAGGTCCACGAAGCGGAAACGCTGGTTGATCAGGAAAAAATTGATCAGCTGGGTCCTTCCCGGCGTGCCGCTGGTCTTGACCAGGCGCCGGCGGTTGACGAGCTTGTTGATCAGGGAGGATTTTCCCACGTTGGAGCGCCCGGCAAAGGCGATCTCGGGCAGGTCCGCCGGTGGATACTGGGAGGGTTTGACCGCGCTGGTGATGAATTCGGACGATTTGACGATCATGACCGGGACCTCATCCGTCGGGATGCCGTCGCGGGGCTAGCGCCGCCGGGCGAGGTAGCGTTCCAGCCGATCCATCCCCTCGGCGATATTGTCTAGCGAATTGGCATAGGAAAAGCGCAGATAGCCTTCGGCGTTGGCGCCGAAGTCGATGCCCGGCGTGACCCCCACGCGGGCCTTTTCGAGAATGTCGAACGCCAGCTGATAAGAATCGTTCGAAAGATGCTTGGCATTGGCAAAGACGTAGAACGCCCCGGTGGGTTCGACCGTGATGCCGAAGCCGAGCTCGCGCAGCCGGCGGATCATGAAGCGGCGGCGTTTGTCGTAGGTGCGCTTCATGCGTTGCGTGTCGGCTTCGGCCGCGGGGTCCGTCAGGGCCGCAATGCCGGCCATCTGCACCATCGCATTGGTGGAAATAAAAAAGTTCTGGACCATCTTCTGAATCGGCCGGATGAACTCGGGCGGCGCGATCAGGTAGCCCAGACGAAAACCGGTCATGGCGAAGAGCTTGGAAAAACCGTTGAGGACAAAGGCCCGGTTGGTGAACTCGAGGATGCTCCGCTCGCGCCCCGCGTAGACCAGCCCGTGATAGATTTCGTCGGAGACCACGGCCGGCCCCAGTTCGCTGATGGCCTGCATGCGATCGGCCGAAAGCAGGTTGCCGGTGGGGTTGGAGGGTGAGTTCAGGAAAATGGCCCGGGTGCGATCGGTGATCTTGTCCCGGATGGCCTCCGGGCGGTACTGAAACCCGTCCTCCTCGTACACGGGAACGGTCACCACCCGCCCCTGGACGAATTTGATGAAGTTGGGGTAGCAGGCGTAGTGCGGGTCCGAGACGATGACCTCGTCGCCGGGTTCGAGCAGGGCCGCAAAAAGAAGGAACATGGCCGGCGAGGTGCCGGGGGCGATTACCACCGTGGCGGGATCGACGTCGACCGCATAGTTCCGGCGGTAATAGTCGCTGATGGCCTGCCGCAGTGCGGGAAGTCCCAGGCTGTGGCAGTAGTGGGTGTGCCCCTGGTCCATGGCGGCACAGGCCGCCGCCTTGATGCAGGCCGGGGTGTCGAAATCCGGCTCCCCGACCTCGAGATGAATAACGTCCCGCCCGCTGGCCTCCATCTCGCAGGCCTTCTCGAGCACGTCCATCACGATAAAGGAGCTGATCTCTTCGGTGCGTTTGGCGACCATGGCGCGGTCCTTTCGGCGGCCGCTTCGCCGGCGCGGGATGTCGGCGAGGCGGCGGGTCCGGTTGTCGTATTCCGATAGGTTCCAGGCGCTGGTTATACCACCTTGTTGAGCGGATATTCAATGATGCCTTCGGCGCCGGCATTGAGCAGCTGCGGGATCAGGTCGCGGACCACGTCGGCACCCACGACGATTTCCACCGAGAACCAGTCCGACTGATAGAGCGGGGCCACCGTCGGCGCGTTCAGGCTGGGAAGCGTGGCCACGATGGCGTCCAGGCGGGCCTGGGGAACGTTCATTTTAAGCCCCACCATCCTGTCGCCCTTGAGCGCGCCTTTGAGCAGCAGGGCGATCTGTTCGATCTTGGCGCGTTTCCCGCGATCCTGCCAGGCCGTGTGGTTGACGATCAACTGGGTGTTGGTCTGCATCAGCTCGTGGATGATGCGCAGCCCGTGGGCCTTGATGGTGCTCTCGGTCTCGGTCACCTCGACGACGGCATCGGCCAGCTTGGAGACCACCTTGGCCTCGGTGGCGCCCCACGAGAACTCGATTTGCACGTCGATGTCGCGCTCCTGGAAATAACGCCGGGTGAAGGCCACCAGCTCGGTGGCGATCTTGCGCCCCTGCAGGTCTTCCAGGGTTTTGATATTCGAATCGTAGGGTACCGCCAGAACCCAGCGGGCCGGCCGCGCACTGACCTTGGAATAGACCAGATCGCAGACCACGTGGATGTCGGAGCTGTTCTCGGCGATCCAGTCCTTGCCGGTCAGTCCGGCATCCAGGGTGCCGCTCTCCACATAACGCGACATTTCCTGGGCCCGGCAGATGGCGCAGTCGATGGTGGGGTCGTTGATTTCGGGAAAATAACTCCGGCCGTTGACGTTGATTTTCCATCCCGAGCGCTTGAACAGTGCGATCGTGGCATCCTGCAGACTGCCTTTGGGGATTCCCAGTTTCAAATTCGCAGACATTACTTCTTGTAGACCTCCTTGGGATCGAATACGGGTTCGTCTTCAATGATGAGGGTCCGGCCCTCGACGCGCCGGTGAAAACAGCTGCGGTAGCCGGTGTGACAGGCGGCGCCGCCAACCTGCTCCACCCGCACCAGGATGGCATCCCGGTCGCAGTCGATGTGGACCGACTTGACACGCTGGACATGCCCGGACGTCTTGCCCTTGATCCATAATTCCTGGCGGCTGCGACTGAAAAAAGTGGCCTCCCCGCTCTCCAGGGTGGCCGTTAGGGCCTCGGCGTTCATGTAGGCCAGCATCAACACGTCGCCGCTGGCGTCATCCTGAACGACGGCCGGAATCAGCCCCCCCATTTTGTCGAATTCAAGATCGATCATGGTGATCCTCTCGGCCCCTGCAGGGGGGCATGAACCCTGGTCCGAGCCAAGCATTGGCCGGCCAGGCCGACGGCAACGACATAAAATTTGTTACGTTATCGGCATCATTTTATATTGTCAAACGTTTTATGGGGGCATTTCTTGCCAATTGGAAAGGCATCTGTTAATTTGAGCCCATCCATGACGGTTTCAACGGCTACGGCCGGCGTCCGCTCGCTTTGAACATCCACCGCGCAGCCCGGTTGCGTCTGGCGTTGTCCATCGGGCCGCGGCCCCAAGCCCCAACCACAACCGGCCGTCCCCGGTTGGCCCCGCGTTTGAGCCTTGGGCGACGGCGACGGACAACCGGCGAAGCTAAGATCGACCCAGGCACCGGGCGCCCGAACGGGAATGAAGAACGGATCGATGGCGGAAACAAATCAAAACAAGAAAATTGTCAAAAAGCGAGCCCGGAAATCGCCGGGTTTGTGGCGACGGCGGCTGGTGCGCTGGTTTGCGGGCATCACCCTCGTGGCGCTGGTCGCCGGCGGCCTGGCCGCTGCGGGGTTCATTCTGCACATCTCCCGGCAGCTTCCCAGGATTACAAGCCTGGCGGACTACCGGCCGGCCACCGTTTCGGTGGTCTATGCCGATGACGGCGAGAAAATCGCCGAGTTCTACGAGGAGCGCCGCATCGTCCTGCCGCTGGAAGCCATGCCCGACATGCTCGTGGAAGCCTTCCTGGCAGCCGAAGATTCGCGCTTCTACGAACACCGGGGCATCGATTTCGTCAGTATCGTGAGAGCGTTTTTCAAAAATATCGAAGCCGGCGAGATCGTCCAGGGCGGCAGCACCATCACCCAGCAGGTTACCAAATCCTTTTTTCTGACCCCGGAGCGCAGTTACAAGCGCAAACTCAAGGAGGCCATCCTGGCCTACCGGATCACCAAGACCTTCAGCAAGCAGGATGTACTCTATCTCTATTTGAACCAGATCTACCTGGGGCATGGGGCTTACGGGGTCGAGGCGGCGGCCGGGAACTATTTCGATAAATCAGTGGAAGATTTGAATCTGGCTGAATGCGCCATCCTGGCCGGTCTGCCCCAGGCGCCCAGCCGCTATTCGCCCTACCGCCACCCGGAGCGCGCCCGCAAGCGCCAGCACTACGTGCTGAACCGCATGCAGCAGGAGGGATTCATCACGGCGGAGCAGGCCGAGGAAGCGCGCCGTGCGCCCTGGGACATCAAGCCGCGCCGCAACTGGTTTGCCGAAAAGGCCCCCTTCTACACTGAGCATGTCCGCCGCTACATCGAGCAGAAATACGGTGCCGACGCCATCAACCGTGAAGGCCTCAAGATTTTCACGGCCGTCAATCTCCCCATGCAGCGCGCGGCCCGCGAGGAGATCGTCAAGGGGCTGCGGGAGCTCGACAAGCGCCAGGGCTACCGGGGGCCGTTGACGAACATTCCGGCCGTGGACCGCGAAGACTATTTGAAAACCTTGGCCGCGAATCAGGCGGACAAGCTGGAAACCGGGATCGAGCTCAAGGGGTTGGTGACCGCCGTGGACAACCGGTCCCGGGTGGTCAAGGTCGATCTGGGCGCGGCCGAAGGCCTGCTGGCCCTGGAAGATATGGACTGGGCCCGCAAACCCGATCCGGACGTGGTCTACTGGGCCGCCAAGGTGAAGCGGCCGGGCAATATCCTGCGGGCCGGGGACGTGATCCAGGTGCGTCTCAAGGCGGCGCCGGAGCAAACGGGAGACCCCTGGCCGCTGGCCCTCGAACAGACGCCGGTGGCCCAGTCCGCCCTGTTGTGCTTCGAGGCCGAAACCGGATTCGTGAAAGCCATGATCGGCGGGCGCAGCTTCGAGGAAAGCCAGTTCAACCGGGCCTTTCAGTCGCGGCGTCAGCCGGGTTCGGCCTTCAAGCCACTTATTTACGCCGCGGCCATCGACAAGGGGTATACGCCGGCCTCGATCATTCTCGACTCACCCATCGTGTTCGAGGACGCCGATCGGGATTTCACCTGGAAGCCCAGGAACTACAAGGAAAAATTTTACGGTCCCACCCGGCTGCGCGAGGCGCTGGCCAAGTCCCGTAACGTGGTCACGGTCAAACTGCTCCGGGACATCGGCATCGATTACGCCATCGACTATTGCCGCAAACTGGGGATTCACTCCCACCTCAACCGGGATCTCTCTATCGCTCTGGGATCTTCCGGGGTTTCGCTTCTGGAGATCGTCAACGCCTATTCGGTGTTCGCCAACAACGGCTACCGGATCAAGCCGATTTTCGTCACCCGCATCGAGGACCGCGACGGCAATGTCCTGGAAGAGGCGCTTCCGGAAAAGGAGAAGGTCATCGAAAGCACCACCGCGTTCATCATCAACAGCATGCTGGAGAGCGTGGTCAAAGAGGGGACCGGCCGGCGGGTCAAGGCCCTGAACCGCCCGGTGGCCGGAAAGACGGGCACCACCAACAACCTCTATGACGCCTGGTTCGTGGGGTACACGCCGGATTATATCACCGGGGTCTGGGTCGGCATGGACGAGGAGGCTTCGATGGGCCGCGGTGAGACCGGATCGCGGGCCGCAAGCCCCATCTGGCTGGCCTTCATGCAGAAAGCGATCGCCGACAAGCCGGTCAAGGCCTTCGAGGTCCCCGACGGCATCGTCTTCTCTCGCATCGACGCGGAAACGGGCCTGCTCCCCATCCCGGAATCCAGCGATACCATCTTCGAATGCTTCAAGGAAGGCACCGAGCCCACCGAAACCACCAAACCGCCGGATACGATCGCCGACCCGGAGGATTTTTTCAAGGCCGGCATGTGAGCTTTACCCCTCCATAAAAGGCATCTTTCGGCCCAGGCCGGCGTTCTCGCGCTTTTGAAATCCTCGACGTAGCCTAAGCGACGCCTGCGGTTTCAAAACCCCTGCAGCTTGATGAACACCGACCGCTATAATAACCGGCGTGAAATCCCGCCGCAATGCGGGTGAACCAAAATCCACCCTTTCTGGAAGGGCCCTGTTAACGTCGACCGTCCGATCAGGTGACCGGACGGTTTCACCTCCGACCCTTCAGACAATCCTGCTGGCCACTTGAAAAACCGCAAACAGCCGCACATCCGAAATGGATGGCGGCCGTTTGCTTTGTGACGCATGGCGATGGAGGGCCCGAATCCGTCGGGAAGCGGACTCGGGCGGGGTGGTGACCGGTTGATCGATCTCAGGCCTTTTCCGGAAGCCGCACCGAAAGCACCGGTATTTTGGATCGTCGGGTGACCCGGTTGGTGGTGCTGCCCATCATGGCGTCCATGAGGGCGCCGCGGCCGTGGGTGCCCATGACGATCAGGTCGCAGTTCTTTTCTTCGGCCGTTTCCAGTATCCGGGCCACCGGGTTGCCCACCTTGATGATCGTTTCGTCCATGGCGGCCTCGTGGTCGTTGGTGCCGGGGCGCAGATTCTGACAGAAACGTTCCAGCACTTCCCGCAGCATGCGGTTGTCGCGTTTTTTGCCGATCAGGATGTCCCGGGTTTCGTCCAGATTGCGCTTCTTGATGGCCTCCCACTCGTCCGCGCCGATATAGCCCTCGACCCCGGCATCGACGTAGTCGGGGGTCTCGTCGATCACATGCAGGATGACGATCTGGGCGCAATAGGTGTTGGCCAGACTGACGGCATAGGCCATGGCGTAGCGGGCATTCTCCGATAGATCCGTTGCATAGAGGATCCGTTTGATATCAACAGCGGGTATCGTCGTGTTCATGGCGGTAATTTCCAGCTTGGCGTTAGCGTTTATTTAACCGTAGCGGTTGTCTTTTTGCCGAACAGGTTACGGATCTGCTTCACCCAGATGCCGCTCAGCAGGTA
>CAYMAR010000021.1:12698-22816 GCA_964388465.1 uncultured Desulfobacteraceae bacterium | reverse complement strand
AGCGGTTTGACATAGCGCTCGCGTTGATCGTCCGTGCCGTGCTGCATGATGGCGTCGCAAACCAACTCGGCCCCGACGCCGAAGATGCAGGCGAAGATATAGCCCAGGACGCCGACCTCCTCCATCACCATGCAGGTGTGCACCCAGTCCAGCCCGCGTCCGCCCCACTCAACCGGATAGCGGCAGCCCATAAGGTTGCGACGACCGGCCTCACGAAGAAATGCCTTGGGAAACTGCAGACGGTCACGATCCATTTCGAGGATCATTTCACGGGGGACCCAGCGCACCAGCGCGCGCACGTCATTCCGGAGTTGCTTTCCCTCGGCCGTTAGAAAGTGATCAAACATGGCACCTTTCTCCTTGATAGCGTCGAACGATACCTCCGCACGCGGGATGTGCGGATTATTTAATAAATTTAATTAAAATCAAATATAACATATAAATATATATTATAATTTTAATTATCACATTAAGTATTGAGATGGGTAATACGGCCTTGCAGTCGACCGTCGGAGAGAACCTTCTGCGGTTCGATGGTAACGATCCGGTTCATGAGGCGGTCATCGCCTTCGATCAGGGTGGGAATATAATTGGCGGTCAACCCTTTGAGCCAGCCCGTGCGCCGATCGCGTTGGTTTTCGACGAGAACCTGGTGGGAGAATGTCATGTTGGCCTGGACGAAAGCGCGTTTTTTTTCCTGACCCAGTTTTCGCAGGGTCGCGGACCGTCTCTTGACCGTCGCCTCCGGAACGCGGTCGGGAAAATGATAGGCGGGCGTGCCGGGGCGGGGGGAAAAGGGAAAGACGTGCAAATAGGCCAGAGGCACGTCGGCGACCAATTCGAGGGTGCGCTCAAATGCGGCTTCGTCCTCGCCCGGAAAACCGACCAGGATGTCGGCACCGATGGCGCACTGGGGCATGGCCGATTGGATGCGGGCCACCGTTTGGGCAAAGGCGATCCGGCTGTAGGGACGATGCATCCGCGCGAGAATCCGATCGTCGCCACTTTGCAGGGGGAGATGCAGGTGAGGGCACGCTATGCGGGAAGAGGCGAGCAGATCGACGAGGGTGCGGTCGACTTCGTCCGGCTCGATCGAACTGAGCCGCAGGCGATGGAGGGGGCGCCGCGCTTCGATTCGGCGGAGCAGGCCGATCAGCCCGGTGGGTGGATCGAGATCCTGACCGTAGGCCCCCAAATGGATGCCGGTGAGGACCACCTCCCGATAGCCACGGCGGCCCAGATCGTCCAGGCAATCCAGTACCGTCTCGAAAGGCATGCTGCGGCTGGGGCCGCGGGCGTGGGGTACGATGCAGTAGGTGCAGAATCGGTTGCAGCCGTCCTGGATTTTCAGATAAGGCCGCGTGCGTCGGCCGTAGGCGGGTGCCGGTGGCAGACGGAACCGTTCGGTCGGCTGGATATTCCGCACCCGCCGTTGTGTCTGGCGCGGAGGATTCGAGAACGATTCGAGGATCAGCCGCGGGATCTCGGATTTATCGAAATGCCCGACGATGTAGTCGACCCCGCCGATTTTCTCGATTTCCTCGGGAGCGGTCTGCGCATAGCAGCCGGTGACGATGATCCGCGCGCCCGGTGCCCGACGCATGAACTGGCGGATCATTTGGCGCGACTGCATCGAGGCCTTGCCGGTCACGGTGCAGGTGTTGACGATGCAGACCTCGGCCTGATCATCTTCCTCGGCGCGCTGCCAGCCATGGGACTCAAGCGCCTGAGCGATGGCGTCCGATTCAAACTGGTTGACCTTGCAGCCCAGGGTGGTGATTTGAAACTTCATGGCGAAACGATCCATCCAGCGCCCAGAACTTCCGCGCCGTCATAGAATACGGCCCCCTGGCCGGGCGCGACGGCTTTTTGGGGCGTGTTGAACCGGATGACCACCCGCTGTCCCGAGGCGGTCGGGTTCAATGTGGCGGCGGCCGCCGGATGCCGGTAGCGGATTTTAACGCGGACTTCGGCCGGGAAACGGGCCGGCCGGTTGATCCAGTTCAAGGCCTCCACCTCGCATTCGCGGCGCGTGAGCGCTTCCTTGAAACCCACCACCAGACGGTTGTTTTCCGGTTCGATCTGCACGACATAGTAGGGTGCCGCCGCCGGACAGTCGATCCCCCGGCGTTGACCGACGGTGAAAAGGTGAAGCCCTTGATGCCGTCCGATTTCGCGGCCGTCAGTGTCGACGATGGGGCCGGGCGAGGGGGCCAGCCCGGCATGATCCTCCAGGAAGCGGCCATAGCTTTGCTCGCGGATGAAGCAGACATCCTGGCTTTCATCGGGTGATACAGGGCGAAGGCCGTGGACGGCGGCCAGGCGATGCGTGTCCTCCTTGTGGAGGTCGCCCAACGGGAAGTTTGTCCGGGCCAGCTGGGAGGGACGCAACCGCGCCAGAAAATAAGACTGGTCCTTGAGGGGATCGGCTCCGCGCAGGAGGTGCAAGCGGCCGTCGGGTGACTGGCGGATGCGGGCGTAGTGCCCGGTGGCCAGGAAGTCGGCGCCATGACGAGCCGCGTGGGACCATAAATGATCGAATTTGATCAATGGGTTGCAGAAAAGGCACGGGTTGGGGGTGCGGCCGGCCCGGTAGGCGGCCGTGAAGTAGGCAACGACCGACTGTCTGAAGACATCGGCAAGGTCGACCACGTGGATCGGGATCCCCAGTTGGACACCGATGCGGTGGACCGGGTGCTCGGCCGCCTCGGCGCTGGGGGTGTTTTCAAAACCGGTCAAAAAGTGCAGACCGATGACCTCATGGCCGGCGGAACGGAGAAGAAAGGCGCTGACCAGGGAATCGACGCCACCGCTGATGGCTACGGCCGCGACGGTCATTCCTCGAAAAAGATCTTGTTGATCGGTCGGACCGTCATCGCGCGTGACGGACAGGCGGGGATGCACAATTCGCACAGACTGCATTTGCGCTGGTCGAAATTGACGTTCATGGACGGCCGCTCGATATCCAGGGCGCCGGTCGGGCACACCGCCGTGCAGGCTCCGCAGTGGGTGCATTTGGGTTTGAGCCGCTTGATCTCCTGGCCGGCATTCTGGACATCGATGCCCTGGGACTTGAGGAACTTGACGCCCTCGCGGAACTGCTTGCGCTCGCCGGATAGTTCGAGCACCATGACCCCTTCCTTGCGGGGTAGGATAGTAGCGTTCAGGATATTGAAGGTCAGGTCAAAGCGTTTGGTGAGATAGCATACGACCGGCTTCTGGGAAACCTTGGCCGAGAAACGCAGCATCAGAATTCTGGAGTACACCCTGTCGGTCTCCTCTAAGCCTGTTGGTTGGCACCCCGCTGACGGCGCAGGTGTTGCCGCCGAGCCCGCGCGCCCAATTCGCGTACCGACCCTAACGGTAATTGCGGGTCGTGTCAACTTGCCCGCCGTGCCCTTTTTCCCGCCGAATGGTTTAGCCGGCGTATTGATTCATCGTGTTGAATTTTCTATACTTCCCTCATGAACCCCTTTGCCTACCGCACCACCGGCCTGGCCATCAAAGCGTTTTCCTGGCTCTCCAAGGCCAACATCCGCACCCATGGTGCCGAGCGGATTCCAATTTCGGCGTCCTTGATTTTCGTGATCAACCATTTCACGCGCATCGAAACCCTGCTGATGCCGTATTACATCTATCAATTGACCGGTATCCCGGTCTGGTCTCTGGCGGACTTCGGGCTGTTCAAGGGCCCGTTGGGGAGCTATCTCGACCGGGTCGGTGCCGTGTCCACGCGGGACCCCGATCGTGACCGTTTAATCGTCAAGACCCTGCTGACCGGCGAAGCCGCGTGGGTCATCTATCCGGAAGGACGGATGGTCAAGAACAAGAAGCTGGTGGAAAAAGGCCGCTACATGATCTCCTACGCCGGCGGCAAACATCCGCCTCATACCGGGGCGGCCACGCTGGCCCTGCGGACCGAGTTCTACCGGCAGCGACTGCGTTATCTGCATGCCCTGAACCACGACGAGACCCGCCGGCTGATGAAAGGGTTCGGCATCGACGATATTGTGCCGGTCCTCGAACGCAATCTGTATATCGTGCCGGTCAACCTGACCTATTATCCCATTCGGGCCAGGGAAAACATGTTGACCTCGCTGGCGCGCCGCTTCAAGGAGGGGCTGTCCGAGCGGGCGGTGGAGGAATTGATGGCCGAGGGCACGATGTTTTTATCCGGCGTGGATGTCGACATGCATTTTGGTGCGCCGATTGCCATCAATCGCTGCCTGAGCTGCCCCACCATTAACCAGGACATCCAGTCCGGCCGCCCCATCGAATTCGATGAAGACATCCGTTCCCGAAGCCAGATGCGCCGGGAAGCCCTGCAGATTATGAAACGATACATGGACGCGATCTACGCCATGACCACGGTCAACCACGACCATCTCTTCGCTTCATTGCTGCGCTTGGCGCCCTTTAAACGCCTTCGTCCGGCCGATCTGCGGAGCAAGGTTTATCTGGCGGCGGCGCATTGCCTGACCGCCCCGGATATCCACCTGCATCGCAGCCTGCGCGAAGACCAGCTGCACCTGCTCACCGACGACCGGTACAACAAGTATCGCGATTTTTTTGAACTGGCACGGCAGACAGGGGTCGTCGAGGCCCGCAAAGGCTACCTATTCAAGGATGTTAAACGACTCAACCGTCCGTTTGCTTTCCACCGCATCCGCACAGACAACCCGGTGCGTGTGATGGCCAATGAAATCGAACCGCTCAGGACCCTGCAGCGCTGTCTGCGCCGGATCGCCTGGCAGCCGGGGTTCGCTACACGCCGGCGGCTCGCCCGCCTTCTGTTTAAACAGGCGGAAGAAGACTTTGAGCGGGACTACGCCACCTATCGCATCGAAGGTGAATCCAAGGATCCGTCCATCGGCCGGCCCTTTCTCCTTCGCGGCCGCTCCCGAAGCCTGGGCGTTGTGCTGGTGCACGGCTATATGGCCGCTCCGGAAGAGGTTCGCGAGCTGGCACGCTTCATTCAGCGCAAGGGCTTTTGGGTATACGCGCCGCGTGTTCCGGGGCACGGCACCGCCCCTGAAGATCTGGCCACACGCTCCTTTCCGGAATGGCTTCGAGTGGTGGAAAGCGGGTGCGCCCTAATGGCCTGCCACTGCCGTCGGGTGGTCATTGGCGGTTTTTCCAACGGGGCCGGACTGGCCCTCGAAACGTCCTCACGCCTACCCTCCATCCGCGGCGTATTTGCCGTCTGCCCGCCCCTGCGTCTGCAAGATTTTTCAGCCCGCTTCGTTCCGGCCATGGACATCTGGAATCGCCTCATGAAGCGCATTCGTACCAATGGACCGGTCAAGGAGTTTATCACCAACCAACCGGAAAATCCGCACATCAATTATTCGCGTAACCCCATCGCAGGCATTCGCGAGTTGGAGCGGCTCATGGACAGGGTTGAGGAGCGCCTGAAACATGTCCAGGTACCGGCCGTGGTGGTGCAATCCGCCGGCGACCCGGTGGTCGATCCACGGGGGTCGCGACGCGTTTTCGAACTGATCGGCTCGGAGGACAAGAAGTACATGCTGTTCAATTTCGATCGGCACGGGATCCTCCTGGGCGATGGGGCGGCCAAAGTGCACCGGGTGATCGGCAATTTCCTCGACGATATCCGCAGCGGCGCCATTGATTGAATTGTCCCGGGTGGTCGATTGAATACGGAGCCCATAGAGGTGCCTGATGCTTGACAATACCCGTTGTGTCGTTATTGTCTTCGTGGTTGTTCATTATGAACTTCCTTCAATCTCCTCGTCTCAAAGGGCGGTCCATTCGGATCGCCCTTTCTGGTTGGTGCCGGCTGTGCATCTTGATGGTTGAGGATGCGCCATTGGCCTTGAATACCGATTGAGAACGCGTGACGATTCTATGAACAGCATTGCCTGGATCATTCTTGCCGCCCTATTACTGGCGTTCCTACTCAATCTCATTGCCGACGTCCTCAATCTCAAGGCGATGAAAAATTGCCCGCCGGATGAATTCAAATCGTATTACGATGCCAAGCGCTACCGCCGTTCGCAGCACTATCTGCGTGAAAATACGCATTTGGGCTGGATATCATCCGGTTTCAACCTATTCGCCATTTTGATATTCTGGTTTGGCGGAGGATTTCCGGGTTTGGACGCCATCGTGCGCGGACCGGGTTGGGGAACCGTGGCCACCGGCGTCCTCTACATCGCCACCCTGGTCTTGATCCAGGGCCTGGTGTCGCTGCCATTTCAAATCTATGCCACCTTCGTCGTAGAGGCGCGCTACGGGTTCAACCGGACGAGCCCGGCAACCTTCGTCCTCGATCGCCTCAAGGGCATGGTGCTGGGCCTGGCGTTGGGCGGGCCGCTCCTGGCCGGTATCATCGGATTGTTCGAAGTCGCCGGCGACAATGCCTGGTGGTATGCGTGGCTGATGGTGGTCGTTTTCATGCTCGGGATGCAATACGTGGCGCCCACTTGGATCATGCCGCTATTTAATCGCTTCGAAAGGCTGCGCGATGAATCCTTGCGAAACGCCATCTTGGGATATGCCGCATCCATCCAATTCCCTCTGAAAAATGTATTCGTCATGGACGGCTCGAGGCGATCATCCAAGAGCAACGCCTTCTTTACCGGATTCGGGCGCAACAAGCGCATCGTGCTCTTCGACACCCTGGTCAAGGACCACAGCACCGCCGAACTGGTTGCCGTCATTGGGCACGAGATGGGGCACTACAAAAAGCACCATCTATTGACGGGTTTGTTTATCAACATTTTCCAGACCGGACTTATGTTTTTTCTGCTTTCCTTGTGTGTTTCCGAGCCGGCGCTTTTTGAGGCCTTCGGCATGCCCCACGTCTCGGTTTATGCCGGCATGGTGTTTTTCGGCCTGCTTTATGCGCCGGTCGAATCCTTTTTAGGTCTGGTGGGTATGATGGTTTCGCGCCGTAACGAATTCAGTGCCGATCGATTCGCCGTCGACACCACCAAAAACGCCGAAGCCCTGATCAGCGCATTGAAGACCTTGTCGGTGAGCCATTTGTCCAATCTGACACCCCATCCGTTCTACGTTTTCTTGAACTATTCGCATCCGCCGGTTATGGCGCGCATCCGAGCGATCCGCGCCCACGGCGGTGAGACCGTGCGGGCCGCAGGCCGATAATTGTGTCCCCGGGTTAACGGCATGTTTTGATCGTGGCCGATATCGAAGGCCGTACCGGCTGCTGGCACGACAAAGACGCGGCCTTCATGACCATGGAATGGATCCGCACCGGCACCGCCATGGCGCCCTGGATGAAAACACGGCTTAATGCGCTTCTGCCCCGCTTCGACCTCAAGGGCCGATTGGGTATGGTCCGGTTACGACCTCGGCTCCGGCGGATGACCGACTCGCCGGCGGGATTGAATTCTCGCTCACCTTGTAATAACTGCCTTTAAATGTGACCCGGTCGGAACCGAGAACACGGTCATCCAACGCCAAAGATTGCGGGTAACGCTATGATTTCCGAGCCAACGTCCTCCGGGCTTGAGGCGCGTATTAGAAAACTGGAGGCCGTCAACCGGCGCCTAAAACAGGAACTGCGGTCCGCCAAAAACAGCGAGGCGCGTTTCCGAACGCTCTACATGACGGCGCCGGTGGGCATGTATGAAATCGACTTGGATCAGGGATGCTTTACGGCCGTCAACAACTACGTTTTAGAGCGCGTGGGCTACAGCCGTGAAGCGTTCATGCGTCTCAAACCCACCGATCTTTTAACGGCCACCAGCCGCGAACAATTTTTTCGCCGTTTGGAAAAAATTCGATCCGGCCAGCCGGTCCCCAAACATGTTGAATACCAGATTCAACTCAAGAACGGACGTCGGTTGTGGGCGCTTTTTGACATCCGCTATATCCGCCAGGACGATCGCATCTGCGGTGCCACGGTCGCCATCTACGACAACGATGAGCGTAAAAAAGCCGAAATCGCCCTGCGCAACAGTGAGCGACGCTTCCGTACCCTGGTTGAAACCATGGCCGAAGGGTTGGCCATGATGAACGCCCAGGGGGATATTATTTACATCAATCGCCGGCTTGCCGACATGAGTGGCTATCCGGCGGAGGAGTTGGTCGGACGCAATGTGCGTGAAGTGATTGACCCTCAAGCCATTGTGCCGCTCGAGGACATCCTCACCGGACATCTAAAAGGCGAGGGCCAGTCTTATGAGTTTGCCTGGACAGACAGGTTCGGCCGCCAGAATACCAGTATCCTTTCGCCGCAAACCCTCTACGACGCCGATGACCGCTTCTGCGGCACCTTCGCGGTGGTTACCGACATCACCGAGCAAAAAAAGACGCAGCGCGCCTTGAAAAACCGAGAAAAGGAGCTCAAGCAAAAAAACATCCGCCTAGAAGAAATCAATACGGCCCTGAGGACCCTGGTTAAAATTCGCGAAGAGGACAAAACCGAAATCGAAGAAACGGTCGTCGCCAGTATTCACCAGTTGGCCGATCCGCTCTTAAGCAGGCTCAAAACCAGCGGCTTGAACGAGCGCCAGAAATCCTACGTGGCCATTCTGGAGGCCAACCTCAAGGAGATCATCGCACCTTTTGCGCGGCAAATCGCTCCTCAGTATCTCGAACTCACGCCTGCAGAGGTCGAAGTGGCCAATCTGGTCAAACATGGTCGCAAATCCAAAGAAATCGCTTCCCTGCTGAACATTTCGGTCCGCACCGTGGAGATGCACCGCCGCAACATGCGCAAAAAACTCGGTCTGCGTCATAAGAACGCCAACCTGCGCACGTTTCTGCTGTCGCGTTAGAACGCATGGGGAGGGCGGCTTGCAATGGTCTGCCGGAAGGACGTTTCGCCGGGAAGCGGGCGACCCGCCGATCCGTTGCACCCAAGGAAAGATCAATGCCCTTTCTTGCAGGGTTTTGCGCTCTTGGCGTCCTTGGTTGCCAGCCCGACGACAAAAGCTTCCAAACCCGCGTCCGCGAGCGACGGCGCGTCATGGCCGTAAATCTGGGCGCCGCAATCCATGCACTGCCATTTCGGGTTGGCCCTTTCCTTCAGGCTTACGCCCAAAACAACCTTACAATCGTCGAGGTCTTTTTGGGCCGCCGGCGTAAGCGAATTGATTTCATGAATGATTTGGGCTACAAAATTCGAATTGCACCACGGGCATCGCTTGGGTTTAGACGGGGCTTTGAGCATTTCGAAACGGTCTTTCCTGTAATCGGCGACAACGCGTAACATTTCCCGACTTCAGCTGAGAACACCCCCAGCGAGGAAACGCAGTCAACGGCATGTCGGTTCTTTAGCTATTCCGATGCCGGATATAGCAATTCCGATGCCGGATATTTCGGCCATGGGTCCGCTTTTCTGCCGGTGGTTACCAACGCTTAGAAATCACTGTGATTGTTTGAGTAAAGGGTCATCCAAGGAACTATAATGGATAGTTTGTATATGAATTGAAGCGTAGGAAACCATCTTCCATATAGGTAATTGATGTCAACAAAGTAGTCGGTTCGGTGCGCGACATCACCCCGCAAACGACGAAAGCCTTTAATGGAACCTCGGCCAACAAGTGAAACCGACCGATTGAATCAGGAGTTCGAGCGGGTCACCGATGATATCCTGACCAAACTCGCATCGCGCTTTCCCGTGTGCACCTCGAGCGACGAATTTCATTTCTTTCCGCAGATTCCACCCGGCCCCTCGCACTGGTCGCGCTGGGACGATTTCTCGGCAGAGAGCATCTTCACTTTCGGAAGCCACTGCCAGGATTGGATGCGAAGGTTGAACGCGATGGAGGCCGCCTTGCATTCGAAGGACCACCGTATCGATCTTCGATTAATGCGGCGCATGTTGACAACCCTGCATGAGCAGTTGACCGTTGTAGCTCCGCATCGAAAACAACCCACGCTATATCTGACCATCGTGGGTATCGGGTTGGCCGAAGCCATCGAAACGGGAGCATCGCGCTTTAAGCAACGTTTAAAGGGTGTGCCGGGATTTCTCCAAGGCGCTGAAATCAATCTTTCAAGTGTGCCGGCCCTGTTCAATCGGATGGGCCAGACGATGGCCCAGAACCTGTCGGCCTGGCTGCAGGCATTGCCCGTCGAAGACGAAATCACCCGGTCGGCCCGGACGGCGCTGGGCCGATTTA
>CAYMAR010000021.1:0-12598 GCA_964388465.1 uncultured Desulfobacteraceae bacterium | reverse complement strand
ACTCGCGTTTCAACGGCAGAGCTGGAAGCTGAACTCGCGAGCGAGCAGGAAACCGTCAGCCGGCTGCTGCGACGCCATGCGGCGCAGATCGATCCTTCGGCGCATTGGCGGGATGTGGTTGCCGGTCTGAAGCACCCATGGCCGGGCGGCAGACCAACCGGCCCCTTCCGCCGAGCGACCGATGCGCTGGCCGCCCATTGCGTTGCGCAGGGGCTGATGCCGGCGGTACTGCCCCAAACCTGTCCTGTAAGGATCGAAACCATTCCGGAATACATGACACCCATACGCAGCTCGGCCGCTTTCAGTGCCGTTGCAGGCCATCCGGCCCGTGGCGGAACCTTTTACATCGTGGACGACGCCGTGCCGGCGGACTACCGCCTCCTCACGGCTCATGAGACTTACCCCGGGCATCATCTGCTGGACACCTGCCGTTGGAATCACAGCCGAAACGTGCGCCGTCACCTGGAGTTTCCGTTGTTTTATGAAGGCTGGGCAAGCTTCAGCGAAGAGCTCATGTTTGCCACCGGGTTTTTCAGTGGTCCGGCCGATGGTTTGCTTTTGGCCAAACGGCGTTTCTGGAGGGCGCTCCGCGGGCGCGTGGATTTGAACATTCACATGCGCCGCCAGAGTTTGAAGTCGGCGGCCGCGTTTTTGGTCACCCAAGGCATGGCACCAAGCCAGGCGCGGGCCACAGTGGCGCGCTACGCGCTCAAGCCGGGTTATCAGCTGTCCTACACGATCGGACGACGACGGTTTCGGCGGCTTTATGCCCAATGCCAAGGCCCGGGCAAGGCCAAGCATTTTGCCCGGCGGATCCTGTCCCAGGGAGAAATCGAATTCGATGAGCTCGAAACGCTTTTGATGCAAGGAGGTGAAAGGTGACGTCTTTTCGCGGTTATCATTCGGAATGGAATCTGGGCAGTCCTGGCGGCTGGGACTATCAGCGCATCACGCAGGAGATTGCCAAAGTGGTCTGGCAGCGGTTGAACCGCCTAAATCCCACAGGCGTGGAACTCGATTTCGATCACCGCATGCTCTATCCGGTGGTCGGTTTCACGGCAATGCTCCTGGACGTCTTCCGCCGGCGCGAAGGCAACAATGAAGGACTGATCGCAGTGGTGGCCGAGGAGGAGACCCTTTCCGAAGTCACCGAAAACATCAATTTAGCCCAACGACTGGACCGGGTCGAGGGCGTTACCGGTATCCTGGCGGCCCCGCATGAATTCGAGAAGTGCAATGGTCGTGTTTGCCATCGGGGGCGCCCGGTCAGTCTGGTGTTCATGGATTTCAACAACGATGTCTTCCTCAAATTGCACCGCCAACACGATTTATCCCCCCTGATGCAGGCCATCGGTGAAAACCGGGTGCTCAATCCGCGCGGCACGGAACCGATCAACGTTAAAAGTATGTTCGAGGTCTTCACCGGTGAGTGGGCTGACCGTTTCGAGGCTGAAACCGTGCGGCGTACCCCTTGGACGCGGCGGTTTTTCGAGCGTGCTACTGACGGCCCCCGTGGTGAAAGCATTCGCGACCTGATTGCCTGGACCCGCACCAACTGGTCGGATTTGGTCCTGAAACCGGAACGAGGGTATTCCGGCATCGGCGTGATGGTGGGTGGCGCCGATCACGATGCGGATACGGCCATTGCCGAGGCGCTGAAAAGGGGGCATTACATCGTTCAACAAAAAGTACCGCTCAACATGTGGGCCGAAGCCATGCCGGAAGTCGACGTCGCCGGGAAGACGGTCCGGTTGGCCACCCGCCAGACCGATTTCCGCTGCCTGATCGGTCCGGAAAAGACCTTCGGCTTTTTATGCCGTTACGGCGATGTGCCCACGAATGTCGGCAGCGGCGGCGGGGTCCAGCCCCTGGCCGTGCTGAAGTCCAAACAGACGGTGGGAGAGGCGGTTGTAAAAATCAACCGCGCCATCGCCAGCCTGCGCTACAGCGAACTCAAAGCCGTTGAGGACGAACAGAACGCGTTGGCCCTGAAAGCCAGGTTCACCTATCTGTTGGGACCGATCAAGATTGCGCTACGGCCGCGCATCATCACCGCAGAGCAACTGAGTGCGCTGGACGCCTACGGCCGTGCGATGTGGAAAGACAGTCTCAAACTGGAAAAGATGTGGCAGGCCGGCGAACTGGACGAATACATCGACATCGAGGAAGAAGAGCTGGAAATTGCACGTCTGCAGCCATGGCAGGGCGGTCCGGCAATCTTTGCTGCCGACGGCTTGTTTGGTTTCGGAGCCGAACCGGAGGCATAATGACCATAACCGTCGATCCGAACTGGTGGCAGACCCTTTTTGACGAGGTCTACCTGATCACCGATGCGCGCACGGTTGGTGATACCGAAATCACCCGATATGAGATCGATATCTATTGTCGGCTTCTGTCGTTGCAGTCCGGTGCCAGAATTCTGGATCTATGTGGCGGCCAGGGCCGTCATACACTTGAGTTCTGCCGTCGGGGTTTCACGCGCTGCACAGTGGTGGATTACTCACGGCCGCTTCTGGCTATCGGTCGGGAAGCGGCACGCCGGGAGCGATTGTCGGCCAATTTCATTCAGGCCGATGCCCGGCGCCTGCCACTGAACACCGCTAGCTTAGACTACGGCTTGATCTTGGGCAACTCGCTCGGATACATGGGCGACCAGGCGAATGACCGCAAGGTGCTTGCCGAATGCCGACGGGTTCTGGCTTCCGGCGGACGACTGCTTCTGGACGTGGCCGACGGCGACGTCATCCGCGCCAGGATCGCCCCCAACGCATGGCATGAAATCGACGGCGATGTCGTGGTCTGCCGTGAACGTGAAATCAGGGATGATTGCGTCTGTGCGCGTGAAATGGTGCTGAGCAAGAAAGAGGGACTGATACGGGATATGAACTATCGTATTCGTCTTTACGGCCGGGACGCGTTGGTGGCGCTGGTGCGCCGGGCCGGTTTTGTCGGTGCCCAGGTGCACGACCGGGGGACGGTCGAACCCGAAGCCGGTGCCGGCGGGGATGTCGGCTGTATGCGCCACCGCCTGCTGCTGACGGCACGCAGGCCCTGAATGGTTGAAGGGCTCTGCCGGATGACCACCGGGATGTTGTCCGGCTTGGCCGATGCAGCGATGGGTTTGGGGGATTGGCCGCGAGATCCGGGGCGCAGGGGAGGATTAGCCTATCTGCTGCATCAAGGCACCCAGGCTAAGCCCGCAACTGGGTAGCGTGTCGAGGGCTTTCCTGAAATCAAGGGGCTGGGGGACGGTTTGACCCAGCCAGTCGTGCGCAAACGTTTCGGACTGGGCTTGCGGCAGGTTCGAAGCGGCGATGAACCCGTCCCCCGGACAACCCGTTCGCGCCTCGACCACGATGCTCGTCAGTGGTGGCAGGTTGCTCAAGATACAATAGGACTGGATCGGTTCGAGGAGTCGTCCCAGACCGCTTCGGGGCACCCCGATCAACTGAGCCAG
Source organism: uncultured Desulfobacteraceae bacterium (assembly GCA_964388465.1). GTDB lineage: Bacteria > Desulfobacterota > Desulfobacteria > Desulfobacterales > UBA5852 > JABZFP01. The sequence goes on along the minus strand of CAYMAR010000021.1, from coordinate 9,141 downwards.
GAGGGTGTAGGTTAGGATTTGCCGATTCGTGGCCGAAAGGGACAGAACGGACCAGATCGCAACCGCGGTATCAATGCGTTTCATTATTTCTCCATTCGGGCCTTTCGCTTGATATGGGCCATTTGATCGCGAAGATCGCGCCACTTGGGCCTTCGATGACGCCGGCGCCGATCAGCAGGGATTACACCGGCGGGCTCAGCCGTGGCCACAGGCCAGGCCGTCGGCGCATCGTTCGCCATGCGCGCACGGTTTCGGAGACGCCGTCCGACAACGAGCCGCGGATGGGCCCAGCGCTGCCCGGCTGGTATCCCATGGCGAGCGCGTGCGGATCGATCAGACCTGGCAGGATTAATTACGCGCCCCGCGCGCCCACGGCAAAGTCCGGGATGATCCCGCCCACCAGAGGTTCATAGATCCGGTATTCGGTCGCCTCCCCCAGTAGATCGTCTATTTGCTGCTGCAGCTTGCGGCGGGTGTCGCTGTTATACCAGGCGTTCCAGTCGTCCGCCGTGTGCCAGGTGCTGATGACCAGATACTCCCCCGGGCAGTCGATGCACCGCAGCGTCTGCCCGGTCATGTAGCCCTTTTGAACAGTGGCCAGCGAGCGCAGCTGGACAATCAGGGGAACGAGCTCGGCGGCCTGGGCTGCGTCTTTGAATGTGCGCCGGATAATCACTTCAACGGCCATGGGCACCTCCTTTGGATCAATCGGGTTTGAGCATGCATGATGGCTTTTCAACGGCACGGCGGTAATCGTGACCGACCGTAAGCCGGCCAAATGACAGATGCGCGCAGTCGGCATTTTTTGACGGGCTGAAAGGGCACGACGGTGCGTTGGGGGCCGAGTTGAATCGCGGGGTCGCTCGAGAAGGTCGATTGGCAGGTCGTCGCCTCTGGCCCATACGCCATGGGTTGAACCTTAAAGGACATGGCGGCGCGGTTCAAGGTTTTTTTCGGCCGTCAGGCGCCGCGCTCGCGATTGAGGCCGCGCCGGTGTCTTCCTGCCCAGACCGCTTCCATCTCTATGGGAAGCGTTTATCCGCCCGAACGCTGGTCAGCGCCGGCGGCGTCAGACGGCTCTAAAGTCCCAGGCGTTTGATCTTGCGATAGACGGTGGAGGGATTGATCGCGAGGATTTTAGCCGCTTTGGCGCGATCACCGCGGCAAGCGTCGAGGACCCGGCGGATATGCCGCCGCTCCAATTCCGCCAGCGACAGCAGCGGTTCGTCGTCTCTTTCGTTCGGATGAGGAGGCGCGGGCAGGGCGGTCGCCACCGACGTCAGGCCAAGGCGATCGCTTTCTTCCGCGAGCACGGCGGCAGCAATGATATTCTGGAGTTCGCGAATATTGCCGGGGAAGGCATGGGACTGTAGTCTGGCCTTCAGATCGGTGTTCAGTCCCCTAATCGACTTCCCTAAGCGGGCCGCATGGATCTGAAGAAAATGCTCAGCCAGGGGGATGATGTCGCGCGGCCGGGAGCGCAGCGGCGGCAGTGTGATATTGCATGTATTGAGCCGGTAGAACAGGTCGGCCCGGAATCTTCCCGCATCGATTTCCTGATGGATGTCGCGGTTGGTGGCGGCGATGAAGCGTACGTCGATATGGCGCAGGCGTGTGCTTCCCAGACGGTAGAGTTCTTTTTCCTCGATGACGCGTAAAAGTTTTCCTTGTAGCGCCAAGTCGAGTTCGGTGATTTCATCCAAGAACAAGGTGCCGCCCTGGGCCTCTTCCAGAAAGCCTTTTTTCGCGCTCACGGCGTGCGTATAAGCGCCGCGGGTATGACCGAAAAAGTCATCTTCGAACAGGCCGCGGTTGAACGCGGCCATGTTAACGGCGATGAAGGAGGCTTGGGAACGGTTGCTCAGCCGGTGCAGCGCACGGGCCAGCATTTCCTTCCCCGTGCCGGATTCGCCGGTGATGACCACGCTGTAGTCGGTCGGCGCCACCGCCTCGGCCTGGCGGAAGACCACCGCCATGGACGGGTCGACGGCAACGCAATCGGCAAAGGCTTCCGGGTGCTTGAGGTCACGGAACGACGAACGGCGGCTCAGGAGACGCCGCTCCTGACGAAGGGCAAAGCGCTCCAGGGCCCGGCTGATGGTAATGATCAGTCTTTCGTTGTTCTGCCCCTTGACGAGGTAGTCGTAAGCGCCGTACCGAACGGCCTGGATGGCTGTCTCGACGTCGTCCATAGCCGTAAAGACAATGCACTCGATATGCGGGTGCTGCGCCTTGATCTCCCGCAGAAGGGCCATGCCGTCCGCATCGGGCATCATCAGGTCAGGAGCACGAGGCGAAAATGGCCACGAGCGATGGTCTCCAGTGTTTTGGCACCCTCGGAAATAAGCTTCGGTTCCTGAAAACCGGCGCCCACCAGGACAGCGTGAATGCTGGCCAGCATTCCGACGTCGTCGTCCACCACTAGAATCGGTGCTTTATCGTCCGTCGCGGCGCCCATGATTGCGACTTATATCAGGCTCCCGCCGCAGCATCAAGCGGACACCCGGCCCATCGACGCACACCGCCGCCCGACGGGGACACCCGGTTGCGCTCAAGTTTGTCCTTCAAGCGACGATAAAACATCTAACAGTTACGCGAGGAAGCTGCCCGGCTTCGCTGTTTGGATGGTGATTTGATGATTTCGGCTGAATTCGGTGTCCGGGCGGCAACCGTGAAGGCACCCCGAAAGGCATGCGTCCCCGCGACACGGACGCGGACGGTGATCTTCGAGCCGAGACGAACCGGAAAGGCAACCACGAGGGAACGATGGACCTGGCAACAATCATTGGACTGGCCGGTGGCACCCTGTTGATTTTCAGTGCCATCTTTCTGGGTGGCAGTGCCGGTATCTTTGTCAATATCCCCGGCCTTTTGATCGTGATGGGCGGGTCGTTTGCCGCCGCCTGCATCAAATTTACCCTGGCCGACGTCCTCAATTCGATCAAAGTGGCGATGAAGGCCTTTTCGGTCAAGCTGGAAGCGCCCGAAGAGATCATCAAAAAAATGGTCAATTTTGCCCGTCTGGCCAAAAAAGAGGGTTTGATTTCTCTCGACCAGGAAAACCCGGAAGATCCCTTTATGGCCAAAGCGCTGCGCTATCTATCCGACGGCTATGACGAGAAGCTCCTGGCCGAAATGCTCAACAAGGACATCAATCTGACGGTCAGCCGCCATACCACCGGGCAGAACGTTTTCAAAGGCATCGGTGATTCGGCCCCGGCCTTCGGCATGATCGGCACCCTCATCGGATTGGTCCAGATGCTGGCCTCGATGGATGACCCGGCCAGTATCGGCCCCTCAATGGCGGTGGCGCTGCTAACGACGCTGTACGGCGCACTGGCGGCGAATCTGGTTTGTTTGCCGATTGCGGACAAACTGGCGCTGCGCAGCCAGCAAGAACAGCAGGCCAAGTACATCATCCGCGAAGCGGCCGTGGGCATCAACCAGGCCCTTTCTCCCATGGTGCTGGAGGAATCGCTCAAAATCTATCTGGCGCCCAAAGTCCGCAACAGCACGTCAGCCAAGGACAGACCCGCGGAAGAAGCCGGTTGAACATGAACGATAACGTCTTGGTCAATGGGTCCCACAAAGACAAAGGCGCGCCCAGGTGGGTCGTTACCTTCGGCGATCTCATGAGCCTGCTGTTGTGCTTTTTCGTGCTGCTCCTGTCTTTTTCGGAGATGGATCGGCAAAAATACAAAATGGTGGCCGGATCCATGGCGCAGGCGTTCGGCGTGCAGCGCAAGGAAAGGGTGTTCGAGAGCCCGCGGGGGGCCAAAATGGTCGCGCTGAGTTTCGACCAGGATATGGTCCCCAAATTCGACAAACAGGAATACATTGCCACCCAAGTCATGGAGAGCCTGGGAGAAGAACTCAAAGCGGCGCTGGAAGGCAAACTGCGGGGGCTTGAAGACCAAGTTGATATTGAAGTCGACGGTCATCAGACGATCATTCGCCTTCTGGGCGGCGCCACCTTCGATTCCGGCCAGGCGCGCATCCGGCCGCGTTTGATTCCGATCCTGAGGGAGATCGGTCTGCGACTGAAAGGCACCGACGGGGATATCATTATTGCCGGCCACACGGACACGGTCCCGGTTCGCGGCGGCCCCTTCGAAACCAACCTTAAACTGTCAATTGCACGGGCCGCTGAGGTGGCCGAGTTTATGATCGACAAGGTCGAAATCCCGCCGGAACGGATATCCACCATGGGGTTCGGCGAATACCGCCCGACCCACACCAACGACACACCGGAAGGGCGCGAAAAAAACCGTCGGGTGGAAATCATTCTTACCGCCGTTCCCCAGCCGGGAAAATCCATCTTCGATAACAACGGCGACTGAGAACGGCGTCGATGCAAGCCGTCGGGGCAGGGGCGGCGTGTTCAATGCCGGGATTCTATGGTATTGTTCATCTCTCGGGCGAATCGATGCTGATCGCACGGCCGTCCAGGGCCCAAGCCCAACAAAGGGCCTGAAACCGTTGCGGCGCACGGAAGTCCGTTCATGCCGTTTCTCACCCCCTTTACGGGAATCGATAAAGATTATGTCCAAATCGGTTTGGATCATAACACCGGGAGCCTACACCGAATGCGACGTTGCCACGCTTGGGATCAAGGCCAAACCCAAACGGGTGATGGAATACCGCCTTTCCGATGTCGGGCGGTATCTCATCCAGCCCGGCCCGGTCGAAGTTAAAAACCAGCTGGTGGGTTGCGAGTGCGATCTGGTTCCAACCGGGCGGTTCCGCGTTCGACAGACCTTCGCGCGCCTCCTCCGAGGAAAGCTTGGGGGGGCGAGCGATTCCGCGTCTGTCAAACAGACGCTCCTGGCCCGCAACGCGGTCAAAATCCCGACCCTCAAAGACCGCCAATTGGCCGGTCATGTCGAAAATCTCCGCGATATGCTTCAGCCCCTTGATCCCGTCTTCCAGCATATTGCCGATCTCGACATCGGAAAACTCGTCGACATCCACGGCGTTTGCCAGGACGAAGCCGGGCATCGCACCCTTCTCACCCTGAAAGGCGGTCTGGCCACAAAAAAGCAATACCTGCTGGACTCCCTGCTGAAGCCTGTGCGCACGACACTGGCCAGCGTGCACATCGCCGACGGCCTTTACGAAATGCGGGCCTGGCAGAGTAATCTCTTTAAAAGCCAGCGCCGCCACCGGCTGTTGCGCTTCCATGTCGACGGCAAATTTTTTGCTTGTGTGCTGAACGCCAATAACCGCATGGCCTTCTGGATAAACGACAGCCGGCATCTCCACCGGATGGTTTTGCTTCAACAGGCGGTTGACACCAGCCCCGCGCTGGCGGAGGCCTTCAACCTGTGCCTGGCCGACCAAGCCCGTCCCATGCGCCTCATGTTCAACCCGAACCTCGATATCGACTACACCCGCAACCGCATCCCACAAATCTACAGGGACCTCTTTAACCACATGGACGTGGACCGCGATCTGCGCCGCCAGGTGATACGCTTGCTGAACCACCACCAGCTTGGCGTTTCCTTCAGTTATGTCACCCAGGAGGGGTTTGGCGATCCGCTGCCGGTCACCAACATATCCGTCATGCACGATGTCAAGGCGTTGGAGCCCCTGCGCACGGGGGCTCCCCAGGTGTTTGCCGCGATCAACCAGCGCGCGACCCAATCGGAAGCTGGCAAATACTACCTTCTCGAGAATATCAGGGGACGCGGCGATGAAAACGGATCTTAGCGCCAAAGACAAGGCCTGGATCCAGGAATTGCTGCATTATCCGCAATTGCTGAAGGAACGGCTCGCCTTTTTCGAAGATACGGGCAGCGTTCATATACCGGAAGACCCCATCGATCGGGTCGTCTTTCAGGACCGCGCAAAAAAGGCCATTCGCAAAATTGCCCACAAACGCGGGCATATCCTCATGGTCGGCCGTCCGGGTACCGGAAAATCGATGCTGGCCGGCATGCTCCAGGAAATCCTCGACCAGTCGCTGGGCGACTACATCCGACCCCGGGATGCGATTCTGGCTTACCCCGGCCGCGACCGCAATCATATCCGCTTCGCCTACGAGGATCCGCAACAGGCGGATCGCCTGCTCGATGAGCTGCGCCAAAAGATCGAAGCCGCCGCCGATGCGGGTCGACTTTTCAGCCTTCAAGATCAAATCCGAAGTGTTCGACGCGTTAAACATGCTTTGCTGGCGGCGACCCTGGTTCTCGCGACTGGGGGTTTTTTCTTGCCGCCGCTGCTGGTGGGGGCGGGAATTACCGGTATCGGCAGCCTGTTTCTGTTCATCCAGGAGAATAACCATCGCGCCCAGGAACACATCCAGACGCACAATACACCGGCCGCAGCCACCAATCTGAAGCATCTCTACGATATGTTGCCGGTCATGCTTTACGATCCGAGAGAAGCGCAAACCTTGATGGCCCGGGTGTCCGAACCGAACGCCCGGAACATGAAGGGAGGATTCCGACACGATCCCTACCAGTCCGGCAACCTGCAGACACCGCCGCACCAGCGCGTTTATCTGGGGGCCCACGCGACTTCTCCGATTATTTATATCGATGAGCTTCGCACGCTCATCCGGATCGGCTACATGCCGGAGCTCTTGGAGATTATGCAGGAAAAGCGCTACGTCCTCGAGGGCGGCCAGGGCAGCGGCAGCGGTGCCGCCGACCGCTCCGAAAATCATCTGCAGGCGGAGAACATCATCGTGGCCTGTTGCAACCACGATACGGTTGAATATCTGCGCTCCGAAGGGGAGGGCGCTTTTCTGAGCCGGATCGAAGACAAGGGCGAAATCGTCCACATGGAAAGCGCCGTGGCCGAAACCCCTGATACCGTCCGACAGGTGGTGCAATACGTCAAACAGGAAGTCGAGCGAATCGAGGGTGAGTTTCAGGCCGCCTGGGGTGAAGTCCTCGCCAACGAGGGTATGGACAGCGTGCGCTCACGCTGTGAACAGATTTTCGGACGTCCACTGCCGCCCGATTTCCGTCTGGCCGCACGTGATTTTACGCGTGATGCTGTGATGGAAATTGTGAAGGAGCTGCGCTGCCGCGCCAGCGACGGCAAACTCACAACGATTTTGCGTCCGATCAACGGCATCATCAAGGCCGCGGTTTTTGAAGCGATCTTCTGCAACGCAGAAACCGTCGCACCGCAGCACGTGCGTATCGCGCTGGAAGAGCATTTGAGCCTCGAAGGTTCAATGCACCAGGAAATCGCCCGACACAAGAAAGATTTAAAGAAGTACATCGATTCCATCACGGACTCGATCGGCTATGTCGTCGGGTTGGCCGTGGTTGCATCCAACGCCAGCGGCCAGATGTATGGGCAGCCGCTGCCGATCCATTGCCTTGTGGATGCTGGCGCCGACCGGGTCATTGCCGGAGGAAAAATCGGGGAGATTGCCAAAGCGGCGGCCCAGAACGTACGCGCCGCGGTGCGGCGTGTGCTGCAGAAAACCGGTGCCCCCTACGTCGGCTACGAAATGCACATCGAATACATCCAGGCCCATGGGGGGGTCGAAGGGGACAGTGCCTCGGCCGCCATCGACGTGGCCCTGGTTTCGGATTTCATCCGCATGCCGGTGAACGAAAAATTTGCCGTCACAGGCTCTCTCACGGGAGATATCATTCTGGCCGTCGGTGGCGTGACCGAAAAACTGCGCGCGGTCATGGACCCGCTGCTGGGGATGAGCGGTGCCTGTATACCGTGGCAGAACAAGCACGATATCGAGCCCCTGCTGATCAATGCGGTGGTGGAATATGTACAGGTCGATCACATCCCGGGAATCAGGATCTTCCGGGATGCAGACCGCAAGGCGCCTTTCGATATTTTTTTCTGTAAAACCAAATGGCAGGTCTACCGAATCATGATGGGTCTCGATCAGGATTGCGTCGAAAACCGTATGGCCGAACGCTGCCGCGAAGACGCCCGCACCCGACGGGCATCGGAAAGTGCGATGCCGACGGTGGACACCGTCCGCCCGGAAGATTTCGCTGCCCTCGACGAACATTGAAAGGGTCTGGTCGTATGCGCGTGCCTTCAACTGGAGACCCACCGGCCGACACCACCGCGACAGACGCTTTGCACACGCCGGTGCTGGATGCCCTAGCGGTCTGCGTGGCCGTCGTGAAGAACGATGGCCGGTTGGTTACGTTCAATTCCGCCTGGCAGCATTGGATGCGGCGCTTCATCGGCCGCAGCGTTAAAATCGGCGATCGCGCCATCCTCCTGGACGAACACTTCCCCGAAAACTTGCCGCGAAGTCACAATCGCCGTCGTGTGGCCGGCCTCAAGGCAGTCGTCCAAGGCCGGCGGGAGCATTTTGCCTGCGATTTGGTTGATCCTTTAGGCGATCGGGAATCCTGGTACCGGGTTGACGCATGTCCGTTGGCGTCCACGGCCGGCATGGCCGTGTTGAGCATCAGCGATGTTTCCAACCACAAACGGGCCGAGAAGGCGCTCCGCCGCAACCAGGATCAACTCATTCAATCCCAGAAGATGGAGGCCCTGGGCAGCCTGGTCGCCGGTATGGCGCACGAAATCAACAACCCCACCAGTCTGATCATGTTCAACCTGCCCATCGTCAAACGGGTTTGGAAAGACATCCTGCCGCTGTTGAAGGACACTCCCAGGCAAGGAAAACCGGTCGAATTTGGTGGTTACAGCGTCACGTTCCTTGAGCACCGTTTAGCGCCCTTGATCGATGACATGACGATGGCCGCGAACCGGATTTCCAAAATCGTCAAGGATCTCCGGAATTTTTCGCGCCGTTCGCAGGTGCGCGACAAGGCACCGGTCGACATCAATGCGGCCGTGGCCGCCGCCCTGCGTTTGGCCCAGACCACCATGCGCAAATCCGGCGTTGAACTGACCCTCGATCTTGCCGACGATCTGCCGATGGTTGAGGGTAACCCGACAGCTATCGAGCAGGTGGCCCTCAACGTGATTATCAATGCTATTCAGGCCATTGACCATGACCGGGGACGCATCCGCATCCAAACCCGTCACCATCATTCCGAAGGCAGCGTGGCCATCTCCGTGCGTGACAACGGTCGTGGCATTTCACCTGACATTGCGGACAAACTTTTCGATCCCTTCGTGACCGATAAGCAGGGGCAGGGGGGCACCGGGTTGGGACTGGCCGTCAGCTACAAC
>CAYMAR010000020.1:0-23160 GCA_964388465.1 uncultured Desulfobacteraceae bacterium | reverse complement strand
ATCGATCGGCAGCAAGGTCGTCTGGGTGAGCCAGTCGTGGGCCAGGATCAGGGCCAGATTGAACGCCGCGAAAAGAACCAGCGCGCCGAGGGAGATCACCGTGCGGCGCAACCGCGTGCGACGGTTCTGGCGGCGCTGCTGCACGCCGGCTTTATAGGTGTTGCGCCTGATCTTGCGTTTGCGTCCGACCATTGTCACGGCTGCTCCCTGGCGGGCGGTGCCTGTTCCTGCAGTTGCGCCAACAGGCGCTCCCCCAGCCTCAGGATGTCGCCGGCGCCCATGGTGAGGACGATATCGTCGTCCTTGAGCTCACTGCGAATGTTGGCCAAGGCCTCGTCGAAATCGCCGGTGCAGGCGACATTTTTGTGCCCGTGGGCCTGAATGCCTTCGCACAGGGCCGTGTGGGTGACACCTTCGATGGGTTTTTCGCTGGCCGCATAGATGGGGACCAGCACGAGTTTGTCGGTCTGGTAAAAGGCACGGGTGAACTCGTCGAACAGGGCTTGCGTGCGGGTGTAGCGGTGGGGCTGGAAGACGCCCACCACCCGCCGGTCGGGCCAGGCCGCCTTGAGCGATTGCAGGGTGGTTTTGATTTCAGTGGGGTGGTGGGCGTAGTCGTCAATCACGGTCACCTCCCCGACACGGCCCTTGATTTCAAGGCGCCGGCGCACGCCCTGGAGCCCCTCCAGGGCCCTCTTAATGGTGTCGAAGGCGATCCCCACCTCCAGGCCCACCGCCACGCTGGCCAGCGAATTATAGACGTTATGAATGCCCGGCAGGTTCAGGCAGATGTCGCCCAGCAGCTGATCACGATAAAAGGCCTTGTAGCAGCTCTGAAAACCCTGGCAGACGATGTCCCGGGCCTGAAAATCGGCCTGGTTGCTCACGCCGTAAGTCGTGAATCGTTTTTGCACCCGCGGAATCAAATTCTGCACCGATTCGTTGTCGAGGCATAGGACGGCCTGGCCGTAGAAGGGAATCCGGTCGATGAAGCGGGCGAAGGCATCCACGATAGCGTCCAGATCGTCGTAGTAATCCAGGTGTTCGCGGTCGATATTGGTGACCACCGCGATGGTGGGTGACATCTTGAGAAACGAGCCGTCGCTCTCATCGGCTTCGGCCACGATGAAATTGCCCCGGCCCAGGACGGCGTTGGTGTCCAGGCTGATCAGCTTGCCGCCCACCACGATGGTCGGATCGAGGCCGCCGGCGGTCAGGACGGCGCCCACGATGGAGGTCGTCGTGGTCTTGCCGTGCGCTCCGGCCACGGCCACGCTGTACTTGAGCCGCATGAGCTCGGCCAGCATTTCGGCGCGCGGGATCACCGGGATCGACAGGCTGCGGGCGGCCAGCACTTCCGGGTTGTCTTCGGCAACCGCGGAGGACACCACCACCACGTCGGCACCTTCCACCCGGTCGGCCTTGTGCCCCGTGGCGATCCGCCCTCCCAGGCGCTGCAGGCGACGGGTGATATCCGAGTCCCGCAGGTCGGAACCGGACACGCGGTAGCCCAGGTTGAGCAGTAGTTCGGCAATACCGCTCATGCCAATGCCGCCGATGCCCACGAAGTGAATGTGATACGCTTGCTGATACATGCCGTTTGCTTTCGCTGGGGTTTAGGCGTCAGGACCGGAGTCCCCGGTCCAACATGTCGTCCACGATGGCGACCACCGCATCGGGGCGCCCCATCGCCCGGGCATTGCGGCCCATACGCGCAAGTTCTTCCGGGTGGGACCGGTAATGACCGATTTTTTCCCAGAGCACGACACCGCTGAGATCCACCTCGCGAAGCATGTCGCCAGCCCCGCGATCCACCAGCAGGCGCGCGTTTAGCTCCTGGTGGTTGTCGGCTGCGTGCGGAAAGGGAATGAAAATCACGGGCTTGCCGATGCAGGTCAGCTCGGCCACCGTCGAGGCCCCGGCGCGGCAGACGATCAGATCGGCTTGTTGGTACGGCTGCTCCATGTCGTCGAAAAAGGCACGCACGTCGGCCTTCAGGTTGGCCGCCTGGTAGGCCTCGCGCATGCGTTCCAGATCGTCGGCCCCGGTCTGATGGATAAAACGGATGTTATTTTGGCCGCAGGCACAAGCCAGCATCTCCGCCACGGCGCGGTTGATCCCCTGGGCGCCCTGGCTGCCGCCCACGATCAACACCGTAAAGGGTTCCGTCGCCCGCCGCGAAGCGGATCGACTGGCCAGGCGTCGAATCTCTTCCCTGACGGGGTTGCCGGTTACGAGGACCTTGCCGGGCGGGAAATTCGTGCCGGTATCCTCAAAGGCCGTGTAGATTCGCCGGGCCAGCCCGGCCAGCATCCGGGTCGTGACACCCGGCAGAAGATTTTGCTCCTGAAGGCAGATCGGTATCCGCAGCAGGTAGGCGGCCAAGCAGACCGGCCCGGCGGCGTAGCCCCCGACGCCGATGACGAGTCGGGGCCGGAAGCGCCAAAGGATGCCTGCCGCCCGAAGCACGCTGCCGGGCAGCACGGCCAGGGCCATCAGCTTGCGCAGCAGCCCCATGCCCTTGAAGCCCCTGACGGTGATCATCGCGTGGCGATAGCCGGCGGCGGCAATGATTTTACGCTCCAGCGGCCGGCCGGTGCCGATGAAAAGCACTTCGGCTGCGGGAAAACGGGCGGACAATTCACGGCAGATGGCCACACCCGGAAACAGATGTCCGCCGGTGCCGCCGCCGGTCAGGGCGACCCTGAAGGGTGTCGCCGTCTTGTCTATCGTCGCCGTTTCCATGCCACCGTTCCGATATTCATCAACATTCCGATAGCGGCCATGTTGAGCACCAGTGATGTGCCGCCGTAACTCAGAAAAGGCAGGGTCAGCCCCTTGGTGGGGAGCAGACCGAGCGCCACGCCCATGTTGATACCGACCTGCAGGGCCAGGGCCGTTGTCAGGCCGAAGGCGAGCAGGGCGCCGAACAGGTCCTGGGTCTGGCGCGCGATGGCGATGCCGCGCGCGATGATCAGGCTGTAGAGTCCCACGGTGAGGGCGACGCCCATGAGCCCGAATTCTTCCCCGATAACCGAGAAGATAAAATCCGTGTGGGGCTCCGGCAGGTAGAAAAGCTTCTGCAGGCCCTTGCCGATGCCGGTACCCCAGATGCCACCCGAACCGAATGCCATCAGCGAGTGAATCGTCTGATAGCCCTCGTCGGAGGCGTAATCCCAGGGATTCAAAAAGCTCATCAGACGCCGGATGCGATATTCGGCCGAGACCAGCAGGTAGAAGCCGGCCGGCAGCAGGGCCACGGCCGACAGAAGCAGGTGGCGCAGGGGCACTCCCCCGGCAAACATCATGATGCCGGTCAGAAGCGTCAGGATGACCACCGAGCCGAAATCGGGCTGAAGGATCATGGGCACCAGAAGCGTGGCCAGCACGATGAGGTGGGGTACGAAGCCGATGGCAAACTCGCGCAGCCGATCGTGCTTCTTGCTCATCGAGTAGGCCAGGTAGATGATCAGGGCGATCCGGGCGAGTTCCGCGGGCTGAAAGGTGAACCCCGCCACCCGCAGCCATCGCGTCGCGCCGCCGGCCGTGTGCCCCCAGCCGATCAGTACGGCCAGCAAGAGACCGAAAGCCACCGCCACGATCGGATAGGCCAGCTTCCGCCACAGGCGGTAAGGGAAATGGCGCGCCGCCACCAGGGCGATCAACCCGGCAAGGGCGAAGAGGGCCTGTTTCTTCAGGAAGAAATAGCTGCTGCCGAATTTTTTAAGCGCCAGGGCGGAGCTGGCCGAATAAACCATCACCAGACCGATGCCCACCAGAAAGAGAACCGGGAAGAGCAACCGCAGGTCGTAGGGCGTGGCTGCGGCCGGCCGCGGGCTATGGCGGGTTGGGCGATTTATGTCAGCTGCTGAACGTGACGGCAAAAGTCTTCCCCTCGTTGGTGATAGCTGGCGTACATGTCAAAACTGGCACAGGCGGGCGAAAGCAGGACCACGTCGCCCGTCCGGGCCTGGTCGGCGGCCCGCTGAACAGCTGCGGCCATGTCGCCGGCCCGGTGGGTGGGCACCAGGTGCCCGAGAGCGGCCTGGATGACGTCGGCGGCCTCGCCCATAACGATGAGGGCGCGGACTTTGGCGGCCACCAGGTCCTCCAGCGCCCGGTACCCGCCGCCCTTGTCCCGGCCGCCCATGACCAGCACCACCGGGGCGTCGAATCCTTCCAGGGCGCGGCAGACGGCATCCACATTGGTGGCCTTGGAGTCGTCGTAATAGCGGACCCCCTGTACCGTGCGCACATGGCTCAGGCGGTGGGCCAGTCCCTGGAAGGTGTCGATCGCCGTCTGAACGCTCTCGGGTGTAGCACCGGCGCACAGGGCGGCCAAACCGGCGGCGGCGGCGTTTTCGCGGTTATGGCCACCGGCCAGCGACCAGCGGTCCAGATCGATGCGATGCGGAGCGCCATGTGCCAGTTGAAACACGATGTGGTCGGCGGCGATCCGGGCGCCGGGCTGTGTCTGATCGGCGGCGGCGCCGAACATCAGCACCTGTCCGGGTGCGCGTTGGGCGGCGGACCGGCAGAAAGGGTCCGCCGCGTTCAGGACGGCGGTGTCGCCCGCCCCCTGATTGACAAAGAGCTGAAACTTGGATGCCGCGTAGGCTGCGAGGTCGGGGTACCGGTCCAGATGGTCGGCGCTGACATTCAGCAGAACACCGATTCGGGGCCGGAAGCCGTCGATGGTATCGAGCTGGAAACTGCTCACCTCGACCACCAGCCAGTCGTGCCGCAGGCCATCGGAGACGTAGTCGATTAAAGGGTTGCCGATGTTGCCTCCCACGAAGACGCTGACCCCTGAGGCCGCCAGCATGGCGCCGATCAGTTCGGTGGTGGTGGTCTTGCCGTTCGTGCCCGTGACGGCCAGAATGGGCGCTTCGATGTAGCGGGCGGCCAGCTCGATTTCACCGATCACGGGTGTCCCCCTGTCCCGGGCCGCCGCCACGGGTCCGAGGGTATGGGGAACGCCCGGACTCACCACCACCAAGTCGGCCTTCTCGAACGTGGCCGGCTGGTGCCCGCCGAACTCCAGCGCCACGTCGAGGGCCTCGAGCGCCCGGACCTCCTCGGGGAACAGCTCGCGTGCGGCCACGTCGGTGACCGTCACCCGGGCCCCCTGCTGGCGGCAGAAGCGCGCCACGGCCGCACCGCTTTTGCCGAGCCCCACCACGGTGATGCGGCGGTTGGCGATCGGGTGGTCGGGAGGATTCATATCGGTTTCATCCGTTCACGCATCAGCGCAGTTTCAGCGTACTCATGGCCACCAGCGCCAGGGCGATGGCGATGATCCAGAAACGCACGATGACCTTGGGCTCGGCCCATCCCTTGAGTTCAAAATGGTGGTGCAGCGGCGCCATGCGGAAAATACGTTTGCCGCCGGTCAGCTTGAAGTAGCTCACCTGAAAGATGACCGAGAGGGTTTCGATAACGAACAACCCGCCCACCAGCACCAGCAGTATTTCCTGCTTGGTGATGATGGCGACGGCGCCGATGGCGCTGCCCAGGGAGAGACTGCCCACATCGCCCATGAAGACCTGGGCCGGGTAAGCGTTGAACCATAGAAAGCCCAGGCCGGCCCCGACCATGGCGCCGCAGAAAACGGCGATTTCGCCCACGCCGGCCACGTAGTTGATCTGCAGGTACTGGGCGAATTTCACGTGCCCGGTGACGTAGGCGAAGACCATGTAGGTCGCGGCCACGATGGCCAGCGGCCCAATGGCCAGACCGTCCAGGCCGTCGGTCAGGTTGACGGCGTTGGAGGCGCCCACGATGACCAGCATGGTAAACAGGACATACCCCCATCCCAGGTCGGGCTGAACATTCTTCAGAAACGGCACGGTCACCCGGGTTGAAAACCCGGGGTAGAAGTAGAGCAGCAGACCGCAGGCCAGCGCGACGATGCACTGCAGCATCAATTTCTCCCGCGCCCCCAGGCCCTTGCTGCGCTTTTTAACCTGCATGCGATAGTCGTCGATAAAGCCGATCAGACCGGTGGCCGCCAGGACCAAAAGCGCGATCCAGACATAAAAATTGGTGAGATTGGCCCATAGCAGGGTGGCTGCCACGATGGCGCCGATGATCAGCACGCCCCCCATGGTGGGCGTGCCCGATTTTTTAAAATGGGTTTCGGGGCCGTCATCGCGGATGAACTGCCCGACCTGAAGGCGGCGCAGGCGCTTGATCACCCAGGGCCCCAGAAGGAAGCAGATCAGGAAGGCCGTCAGGCTGGCGTAGATCGTCCGAAAAGTGATGTACCGGAACACGTTGAACGCCGAGATGCTGGTGTGCAGCGGGTACAGGAGGTGATAGATCATCGTTCGTCCTCCCTGACGTCCTCGGCGGCCCAATCCTTGAGAGCCGCCACCACGCGCTCCATGCGCATGCCGCGCGATCCTTTGATCAGGATCCAGTCGCCGGGCTGGAGCCGCGCGATAAGGTCGCCGCAGATCGCGGGCACGGGACCCGTCAGGATCCGCTCGGCGGCCATGCCGGCCGAACGCGCACCGGCGGCCACATCTTCGGCATGCGGTCCGTGGGCGTAAAGCCACTCGAGGCCGGCGCCCCCCGCCCGTTCACCGGTCAACCGGTGCAGGGTAGCCGCCTCGCGGCCAAGTTCGAGCATGTCGCCCAGCACCACGATGCCCCGTGATTGGCCGCTGAGGTCGGCCAGGGTCGTGATGGCGGCGGCGGCCGAGGCCGGGTTGGCGTTGTAGCAATCGTTGATGACGGTGATGCCGTTGGCCAGGTGCTGGATCTGCATCCGGCCGTCGACCGGCTGAACGGCGGCCAGGCCGGCGCGAATGGCGTCCAGACCCAGGCCGAGCGTGTCGGCGACGGCGGCCGCGGCCAGGGCATTGGCCACCATGAAGGCACCGGGAATCTTCAGCTCGGCCGGACCGCTGGCCCCGGGAAGTTTGAGGACAAAACGTGTGCCGTCGGCGCGCGCTTCGATCGCCTCGGCGCGCACATGGGCCCTGTCGGCCTGCCCGAAGAAGATGACTTCGGCCCGGCTGCGGGCGGCCAGCTCCCGCACCAGCGGATCGTCGGCGTTGAGGATGGCCCGTCCCTCGGGGGCGATGTGGTCTAGCAGTTCGCCCTTGGCGTCGCGCACGCCCTCCAGCGATTGCAGGCCTTCGAGGTGGGCGGGCGCCACGTTGGTGATCATGCCGATATCCGGCCGGGCGATGCGCCCCAGGCGGTCGATCTCGCCCGGGTGGTTCATGCCCATTTCAATCACGCCGACAGCGTGCCGGGCTTCGAGTCGAAAGAGCGTCAGGGGAACGCCGATCTCGTTGTTGAGGTTGCCCTGCGTGGCCAGGGTTTCAAGGTTGGGGCGCAGAATCGCCTCGGTCATGGCGCGCGTCGTGGTCTTGCCGTTCGACCCGGTCAGGGCCACGATGCGGGCGGGCATGCGGCGGCGGTGATAGGCCGCCAGGGCGCCCAGCGCCCGGGTGGTGTCGTCGACGCCGATCACCGCGACGCCGGCCCGCTGCCAGCGCTCCCGCTCTCCGGCGTCGGCATGATCGCCATGGACCACGACGCCGCGGCCGCCCTGCGCCAGGACATCGTCGATGAACCGGTGCCCGTCGTGATTTTCCCCGCGAATGGCCACAAAAAGATCTTCCGGCTGGATGAGGCGGGAGTCGATCGCCACCCGGCTGAATTCGGCGGCGACCGGTCCGGCCAACTGAATGCCGCCGGTGGCTTCGAGAATGTCCGCCAGCGTCCAGTTCATTCGGCATCTCCTGCCATCGGATCAACGATCGCGGCCGGCATGGTTGCCAGCTGAAGGGCGGCAATCTCGCCGTCGTCGAAAGGCACGGTTTCGTGTCCGATGATCTGGTAGTTCTCATGGCCTTTGCCGGCAATCAGCACCGTGTCCCCCGCTTGGGCCAGGCGTATGGCCAGGCCGATGGCCTCGCGGCGGTCCGGCAGCACGACATAACCCGGCTCCCTCCAGCCGTTTTGCAGTTCGGCCGGCCGGTAGGCCCGGCACATGACGGGCGTGATGCCCGGCAGGATGTCGTCGATAATCCGGCCCGGATTTTCGGTGCGGGGATTGTCCGAGGTCACCACGGCCAGATCGCTGAGACGGGCGGCGATCGCACCCATGAGCGGGCGTTTGCTGCGGTCGCGGTCCCCACCGCACCCGAAAACGCAGATCAATCGGCGGGTTTTGATTTCCTGCAGGGCATTGAGGACATTTTCCAGGGCGTCCGGGGTGTGGGCGTAGTCCACGTAGACAAAACGGCCATGATCGTCCGGCACCCGCTCGAGCCGACCCGGCGCTCCGTTGGCGGCGGACAAGCCGGCCTCAATGACCGCCTGCGGCAGGTCCAGCGCCAGGGCCGCGCCCGCGGCGGCCAGCAGGTTTTCGATGTTGTGACGGCCCACCATGGGCGAGGCAAAGGCCAGATCGCCCGCGGGTGTGTGGATCGTGCCGCGGCTGCCGCTCAGGTTGTTCTGTGCAACGCGCGGCCAGATCGCGTTGCTGGGGTCGAAGCCGAAGGTCAGCGTGGGCATCCGATCGGTTATTTCGCGGGCCAGTTCCCGCCCGTGGGGATTGTCGCCGTTGATGACGGCCCGGGGCGATTTGCCGCCCATCGGCAGCAGTTCCGTGAACAGGCGTTTTTTGGTTTGCCAATAGCGCGTCATGTCGCCATGGAAATCGAGGTGGTCCTGGGTCAGGTTGGTGAAGACGCCCACGTCGAAAGCGCAGCCCACCACGCGTTGCAGTTCGATGCCGTGGGAGGCCACCTCCATAATGGCGTGGGTGGCGCCCGACGTCCGCATCTCTGCGAGAAGGCGCTGCAGGTCGACGGATTCCGGGGTCGTATGGGCACTGGGCCAGACGCGTCCGCCGCAGCGGTGGTTCACCGTGCCGATAATGCCCGCGCTCACGCCGGCGGCCTCGAAAATACTCTCAAGGATATAGGCCACCGTGGTCTTGCCATTGGTACCGGTGATGCCGACCAGGGCGATGGCCTTGGACGGATGGGCGTAGAAGGCGGCCGCAATCTGCGCCAGCGCCTTCCGGGTGTCGGGCACGCGCAGCACGGGAACGACGCCGGGTGTCGGTTTCTGGACCACAACCGCCACCGCGCCGTTGGCCACCGCGCGGTCGACGAAGTCGTGCCCATCGGCCGTAAAGCCGCGGATGGCGACGAACAGGCCGCCGGGGACAACGTCCTGAGCCCGGTAATGCACCGAGCGTATCGGTACCGTCGCCGCGTCCGGGCGGGTAACGGCTTCGGGCTTTATGGCGGCGATGACCTCGCGCAGATTCATCCGGTCACCTCGCTGCGGTGCGAGACCGTCATGCGCGGTGTGGGCGCGCTGGGCTTGACGTTCAAATAGCCCAGCACCTCCTGGGCGATCCGGCGAAAGACCGGTGCGGCCACGACGCCGCCGTAATATCCATCGCGGGGTTCGTCCAGGACCACCAGGATGGCCAGACGGGGATCTTCAAGCGGTGCCAGTCCGACAAACGATGAAACGTACCGATCGTCGGCGTAGGTGCCGGAAGGGCCGATTTTTTGGGCGGTCCCCGTTTTGCCGCCGGCGGAATAGCCCTCGAGGCGCGCCTGGGTGCCCGTACCGCCTTCGGCCACCACCAGTGCCATCATGCGCGTCAGTTGGGCAGCGGTCCGGGACGACACGACCCGGGAGAGCGCCTGCGGTTTGAATTCCCTGACCGTGCGTCCGCGGGGATCGGTGATGGCGCGAACCACGCGGGGCTTCATCAGAATGCCGTCGTTGGCGATAGCGGCCACGGCCGTGGTCAGCTGCAGGGCGGAAACCGACACGCCCTGGCCGAAGGATACCGCGGCCACGTCGAAGCGCGTCCAGCGCTTGGCCGAGGCCAGGCGGCCCCGGGTCTCGCCCGGGAAATGCAGGCCGGTGTCCCGTCCGAAACCGAACCGGGTCAGGGTGCGGTGCAGGGTCTCCGACCCGATGGTCTCCCCGATCTTGACGGCGCCGATATTGCTCGAGAACTTGACGATCCGCTGGAGTGACAGCCAGCCGTGTTTCTCGGTGTCGTGAACCACGTTGGTGCCGATCCGGTAGCGTCCGTTTTCGCAGTAGAAGATCGTATGCGGGGTGCAGCAGCCGGACTCCAGCGCCGCGGCCACGCTGAACAGCTTGAGGGTCGAGCCCGGCTCGAAGGCATCCGTGACGGCCCGGTTGCGCCGGATTTCCGCACTGAAATTCTTAAAATTGTTGGGATTGAAAAAGGGGAAGTGCGCCAGCGCCAGGATATCCCCAGTCCGGGGCGCCACGACCACGGCGATACCGGATTTGGCCTTATGGGTCTCGACGGCTTCCTTCAGGCTCCGTTCGGCCACGTGCTGGATGGTGCGGTCGATCGTCAGCACCACGTTGTGGCCGCTGTCGCGCCGGATGATGTCTTCAGGTGTTTCGAAACCGCGCCCAAAGGCGTCCTTGAGGACGGTAAATATCTGCTGCTGGCCGACGAGCTCGGCATTGAACTGATACTCGATGCCTTCCAGCCCGATGCCGTCGATCCCGGTGAACCCGATCAACTGGGCGGCCAGCCCACGATTGGGGTAGTAGCGGCTGTGCTCGGGGATGAATTCGATGCCGGCGAGTGCCATGTCCCGCACGGTCTGAGCCTCCCGGGGCGTGATCTGGCGCTTGATCCAGACAAAATGGCGGTCCGGCGCAAGCCGGGCGCGAACGGCCCGCTTTTTCATCTTGAGAACAGGCGCCAGGGCACGGGCCGTGCGCTCCGGGTTTTCAATCAGGCGGGGATTGGCGGCCAGGGACAGGCTCTCGACGCTTACCGCCAGTTCGCGCATCTGGGTGTCGAAGATGGTGCCGCGTTTGCCCACGGTGTGAATGGTTTTGGCGTACTGCCCGGAGGCTTTCTGGGCCAGGGTGGTGCCGCAGATCACCTGAAGGTAGGCGGCCCGGCCCAGGATGACCGCCATGCCGGCCAGATAAAGGACGCCCACCAGGCTGATCCGCAGACGGAAATATTTCGGTTGGCGGCTGATGCTCATTCCATTACCACGATCTGTCCGGGCGACGGGGCGGCCAGCCCGAGCTGGCGGCCCAGCATTTCGATCCGTTTGGGGGATTTCATGTGGGCCAGTTCCACCGTCAGTTTTTTGCGAATGATCGCCTGGTGCTGATAGCGCCGATTTTCGGCGGCAATCGCGTAACCCACGCGGATGCTCTGCACGCGGCACCAGGTGTAGGCGAAAAGTTCGGCGATAAACACCAGCATGACGGCCAGCCAAATGATGGAGAGATTGCTGCCCTTTCTGGAAGCGGTCGCCTTCATGCCGATCCTTTCCCGGGTTCCAGTTTCAGCACCGCCCGCAGACGGGTACTGCGTGCCATGGGGTTGGCGGCGATTTCAGCCGCCTGCGGACGAACCACCCGGCGCGTAAGCAACTTGACTTGCGGCTTTCGGCCGCAAACACAGGCCGGCAGCCGGGGATCGCACCGGCAACCGGTGCTCAGGTCGCGAAAGGTATGCTTGACGATCCGATCCTCCAGCGAGTGGAAGGACAGCACACACAGGCGCCCCCCGGGATTCAACCGCCGGATCGCCGCCGGCAGCACCTGCTCCAGCCTCTTCAATTCGCGGTTGACGGCGATGCGCAGGGCCATGAAAACCCGGGTGGCCGGGTGAATTTTCTGCCGGGCGGCTTCGCGTGCCGGCACCAAGCGGACGACCAGCTCGGCCAGCGTGCGGCTGCGGGTCAAATCCATGCGTCCCCGCTCCCGGACGATCGCCCGGGCGAATGCCGCGGCCCGCCGCTCCTCGCCGTAGTCGCGAAAGATGGCGGCCAGGGTCTTTTCGTCGGCCGTCTGCACGATATCGGCAGCCGTGGTGGGAGCATCCGTATTCATGCGCATGTCCAGCGGTTCGTCCCGGGCGAAACTGAACCCCCGCCCACTGCCCTGCAACTGATGCCTTGAAAGGCCGATGTCCAGAAGAATGCCGTCGACGCCGCCGATGTCGAGATCGTCCAGGATGCGGTCCAACCGGGCGAAGTTGGCATGGACCAGGCGGATCCGGGGGGCCCAGGGCGCCAGAACGTCGCGGGCCTGGCGGATGGCATCCCTGTCTTGATCGATGCCGATGAGAAGGCCGTCGGGGGCGATACGGGAGCAGATCATGCGGGAATGGCCGGCACCGCCCACCGTGCCGTCGACGATCGTCTCTCCGGAGCGGCAGGCCAGGTAGCGGGCCACCTCGGTCGGCATGCAGGGGATGTGGTAGCGGGCCATCGGCTACAATCCTAAACTGGCGATGTCTTTTCTGACCTCCTCTTGCTGCAGATCCTCTTCCAGATTCAGATTTTCCTGCTCCCATTTCTCCCGCGACCAGATTTCGAAATGGTCCAGGACGCCCACCAGGACGACATCCTTCTGCAGTCCGGCATAATCCCTCAATAGCGGCGGTATCAGGATGCGCTCTTGCTTGTCGCAGGCGCAATCAAAGGCCCCGCCGATGAACACCCGGCGAAACCGGCGCATACTGTCGTTTTTCTGGGCCAATTGCAGGATGCGCGACTCGATGCGGCGCCATTCATCCAGAGGGTAGGCCACCAGGCAGCCGTCCATCCGGGAGAGCATGACCCGCTCGCCGCCATCGGCGCGGATCACATCCCGGAAGCGCGCCGGAATGATCAGCCGCCCCTTGACGTCAATGGTATGGAATGAACTGCCGCGAAACATCGATACCCCTATTCATCCACATTTATCCACTTTTTTGAATTTTATGGATTACTTTATGGTAAAAGTCAAGGAAAAAGGGACGGGTTATGATAAATATTTCTAATAATTAAATCTAGTTAATTATATATTACAATGAATCAACATGTTGTGGAGCATAGTGGAGCATATATCCAAATCCAGGGGGTGTAAACCGCCTTTGGACGGATCTTGGCCGCGACAAGGCGGGCCGGCTTGACTTCGGGTGGTGAAAACGGGTAGCACGGTGGAAAATTTTACCTTCCCGGCCGCTTGGCCGGTGACGAGATATTGAAAGCACGTTCGGGATGGATTTGATCGGTCGGATTCGCGCCGCGGTCGAACCGCTGTTTGCCCGCCAGAGGGGCAGCCACGATTGGGAGCATACCCTGCGGGTCGATCGCCTGTGCCGACGGATCGGGCCTCTGGAGGGGGCCGACCCCCTGGTACTGGAGCTGGCCGCCTGCCTCCACGATATCGGCCGCAGCCGGCAGGACGGCAGCCGGGGAGCGGTTTGTCATGCCCGCCAGGGGGCCGACATGGCCGCCGCCATCCTGGCGCCGCACCGGCTGCCGCCGGATGTCGAAGCCAACGTGCTGCACTGCATCCGCGCCCACCGCTATCGCTGCGGGGAAGCGCCGCAAACCATCGAGGCCAAGGTGCTGTTCGATGCCGATAAACTCGACGCCATCGGAGCGGTGGGCGTCGCCCGGGCCTACCTGTTCGCCGGGGAGGTGGGCGCGCGGCTCCACAACCCCGACAACGCCGTCGACGACACGGTGCCCTACACCCGCGACGACACCGGTTTCCGCGAGTACCGCCTGAAACTGCGCCACATCAAGGACCGCATGTTGACCGCCGAGGGGCGGCGTCTGGCGGCGGCGCGGCACCGCGTGATGGTTGATTTTTTTGAAAGGTTTGTGGCCGAGATTGAAGGCCACTGCTGATGTTGGCCGCCGGGCGGCATATTTCGGCCCGAAGGCGGCGTTCTCGCGATTTGCTGATCCTCGACGTAGCTTAGGCTACGCCTGCGGGCACCAAATCACTGCGGCCTTGCCTCGAACCGAAATCTACCGCCCGGCGGCCAACATCGCGGTTTGCTTTTTCTACCCGTCAATCGACTAACCTACAGGGGGAGATTTTACGCCATGGGTATCAATACCGTTGAGAAGATTGATGCGAGAGTGAAGGTGCGGCATGTGCTGGCGAGTGTTTCCGACAAGAGCGGGCTGGAGACCTTTATTCCCGGGCTGGTGGCGTCCTGCCCGGAAGTCAAGATCTTCTCCACCGGCGGCACCTACGCCCGCCTCAAGGAAATTCTGGGAGCGGCGGCCGGTGAGCGGCTGCAGGCCGTTTCGGACTACACCGGTCAGCCCGAGACCCAGGGCGGGTTGGTGAAGACGCTTGATTTCAAGATCTACCTGGGACTTCTGACCGAAACCTACAATGACGCTCACCAGGGCGACCTCCGGCGCACGGCGGCCGTGCCCATCGACATGGTCGTCGTTAATCTCTACCCTTTCAAGCAGACCATCGCCCAGGCCGGCGTCACCGTCGAGGGCGCCCGCGGTCAGATCGACATCGGCGGCCCCTGCATGATCCGGGCGGCCGCCAAGAATTTCATCCGGGTGGCCCCGGTCGTGGATCCGTCCGATTACGCCGGTATCCTGGAAGAGCTGCGCGCCGCCGAGGGGCGGACTTCGCTGAATCTGCGCTTTGCCCTGGCGCAGAAAGCGTTTGCGCACACCGCCGACTACGACCGGGCGATTGCCGACTACCTGCAGGGTCAGTCCGCAGCGGCGGCGGCCGGCTGCTACCAGTTCCCGAACGGTTAAGGCCCGGCGTCTTCTTGAGGCGCCGGATGCCGCCGGCCAACCATTCGCCGCTGTGATGTTACGGGCGGGGCCTTTGTAATGGAATCACAATCGGAAGGGAGAAGAAGATGGCCGAAGATCTAAAAAGGATGTATCGCACCATCGTCAAGGACCACTTTCCGCCGCGGATGGAGATTGCTTTTATCGGCGAGGACGACCAACGCCAGACGCTCTTCTATGAGCGGGTGGTCTGGACGATCGACGGGGAGGCCAAAGGGTTGCGCTACGGCGAAAATCCCGGACAGGAAGCCGCGCTCTACCGCCTGGTCAACGGCAACCTGACGCTGGCCGACACCCAGACCATCCGGCCGGGCCGCTATCTGGCCTCGGATATCGAGCTGCTGCAGTCCGGCAAACACCCCGGCAAGACCAACCTGACGGACGCCGACAACGCGCTCAACATTCTGCGCTATTTCACGGATACCCCCACCGCCGTCATCGTCAAACACAACAACCCCTGTGGTGCGGCCCAGGCCGAGAGCCTCGCGGAAGCCTACCAGCGGGCCTATATGGCCGATCGCGTGGCGGCCTTCGGCGGCTGCATCGCTTTGAACCGCCCGGTCGACCAGACCACGGCCGAAGCCATTGCCGATCAGTACGCCGAGGTAGTGGTCGCCCCGGAGTACGAGGCGGGAAGCCTGGATATCCTGGGGCGGCGCAAGAACCTGCGTGTCATCCGCATCGATGCCATCGAGAAGCTGCAGGCCTTCGTGGGCCAGCGCGTGGTGGACTTCAAGAGTCTGATCGACGGCGGTGTCATCGCGCAGTGGTCCTTTGCCCCGGTCACGTTGAAGACCTCGGACCTGATGCTGGCCCGCAGTGACTATCAGGGCCAAACCTACCAGATCAAACGCGCGCCGAGCGCGGCTGAGCTGGAAGATCTTCTCTTCGGGTGGCTGGTCGAGTCCGGGCTGACCTCCAACTCCGTCATCTACGTGAAAGACCGCTGCACGGTCGGCATCGGCACGGGCGAGCAGGATCGCGTCGGCGTGGCCGAAATCGCCCGCGACAAGGCCTACCGCAAACTGGCTGACCGCTACTGCTTCGAGGAGCTGGGCATCGCCTTCAACGCACTGGAAGACGAGGAGAAGAAAGCGGCATTCGAAGCGCGGGTGCGCGAGGAGAGGGGCGGGCTGCCCGGTGCCGCCATGGTGAGCGACGCCTTTTTCCCCTTCCGCGACGGCGTCGACGTGGGGATTCGCGAGGGCATCCGCGCGGTGGTTCAGCCCGGGGGCGCCATGAACGACTGGAACGTGATCGAAGCCTGCAACGCAGCCGACGTGACCATGGTGTTCACCGGTCAGCGCAGCTTCAAGCACTGATCCCGGGATGCGGCGGCCGACGATGAAGCGCAAACGGCAATCCGGCAGCGCGACGGAAGGCAGCGCGGTTGGGCGGGCACGACGGCGAACAGGGGAGCGGTTGTGCGCCTGGCCTTCTGTCTGATCAAATACTTCCCCTACGGGGGACTGCAGCGCAGTTTTCTCCAGATCGCGCGGGAGTGCCTGGCGCGCGGCCATGCGGTCCACGTGTTCACTTCGGCGTGGCAGGGGGCGGTGCCGGCGGGACTGGAGGTCGAGACGGTTCCACTCCGGGGATTCACCAATCATGGCCGCCGGCGATCGCTGGCGGAAATTCTGGGCCGCCGGGTCGCGCCGCGAACCTATGACGGCGTGGTCGGTTTCAGTAAGATGCCGGGGCTGGACATTTATTACGGGGGCGACGCCTGTTTTGCCGAATTCGCCCGGGACCGCCACCCGCTCTACCGGTTGACCGGGCGCTGCCGGACTTATCTGGCCCTGGAGAAGGCGGTCTTCGCGCCCCCCAGCCGGACCCATGCACTGCTGCTGTCGACCCGCGAAATCGAATGCTACCGATCGCATTACGGCACGCCCCGCGAGCGCCTGCACCTTCTGCCGCCGGGCATCGCCCGGGACCGGATCGCCCCCCCTGACGCGGCGGAGCGGGGGCGGGGCCTGCGTAACGAACTGGGAATCCCGCCGCAGGATAAAATCGTGCTGATGGTGGGTTCCGGTTTCCGGACCAAGGGCGTGGATCGTACCCTGCGGGCGGTCGCGGCCCTGCCGCCCCGTTTGAAAACGCAAACCACCCTGATCGTCATCGGCCATGACAACTTCAGGCCCTTTCAACGTTTGGCAAGACGACTGGGGATTGCGGACCAGCTGCGCTTTTTTCACGGACGGGACGACATCCCCCGGTTCCTGTTCGCCGCGGACCTTCTGGCCCATCCGGCCTACCGGGAAACAACCGGCACCATTCTGGTCGAAGCCCTGGCCGCCGGTCTGCCGGTGCTGGCCTCCGATGTGTGCGGCTTCAGCGATCACGTGGCGCGCTCCGATGGCGGTCTGCTGGTGGCCACGCCATTCAACCAGACCACGTTCAACCGGATGCTGGCGGATATGCTGGTCTCGCTCCGGCGGGAGCAATGGGGCCGCAACGGTGTCGCCTATGTCCGGCAGGCCGATGTCTTCAGCCGGGCGGAGCGCGCGGCGGACATGATCGAAAGGCTGGTGCCGTGATTCTCAGGCTGCCGAATCGTTGGCGCCGGGGGTGGCACGGGCGGGACCCCTTCGAGGCCATCATGGATCTGGACGGGGAGGTGGTCAAATCCCGCCAGGGGCGTACCACCCTGCGTTTTATCCGGGATGGGCGCGCATACTTTGCCAAACTGCACCGCGGCGTGGGGTGGGGCGTGCTCCTGCGCTATATCGGGCAGCTGCGCTGGCCGGTGACGGATGCCCGCAACGAATGGCGCGCGCTGGGCGAGCTCGATTCCATTGGCGTACCCACGATGCGGCGGGTGGCTTTGGGATGCCGCGGTTGGAGTCCGGCCCGCCGCCGATCGTTTTTAATTACCGAAGCACTGGAAAACACGGTCAGTCTGGAGGACCTCTGCAAGCAATGGCGGGGCTGCCCGCCGCCGCCGGGATTCAAGCGCGCACTGATCGCCGAGGTCGCCCGCATTGCGCGGCAGCTCCATGCCGCCGGCCTTCATCACCGTGATTTTTACCTGTGCCATCTGCTGCTCGAGCGCTGCTCCAACGGGCGCATAGCGGACGAAAAAACCCTGCGGCTCTATCTGATCGATCTTCACCGCGTCCGGCGGCGACGGCGTCTGCCGCGGCGCTGGCGGGTCAAGGATATCGCCGGCATCTATTTTTCGAGCGACCGGGCCGGGTTGACGCGAACCGACCGGCTGCGGTTTATTCAGGCCTACGCCGGCCAGCCCCTGCGCGCGGCGCTGGAAGAGGGTGGCCCGTTCTGGCGGCAGGTGGCCCGCAAACGCAACCGGGACTTACGCACCTTTGCGCGGCATCACCCTGAGCTCGTCTGAAAACAGACCACAGTGCCCGGCGGGAGCAAATCATTTAACGAAACGTAGGCTAAAGTTTGTTTACCCCCATCCAAGGAGAAATCATGAACCCCAAACGATGTCTTGTGCTCATGGCAGGCCTGCTGATTATCGGCTGCGCCGATCAGAAACCCGAGGAAGCGGCGCGCCAAATCGTCGACCAGCAGGTTGCGGTTCATCACGAAGGTTTTCAAATGGACACCTCCCGGGTGGCCTACAAGGTCATCGCGCAGGACGGCGATACGGCCATGGTGGAGGTGTCCGGCGACATTGCCGTCAAGGCGGTGATCCCCCTGGCGAAAAAAGGGGGGGAATGGGTGCTCAACGTGCCGCAGGCGGACAAGGCCGCGAAAGGCGGCCCTAAGCCCGCCAAGCACCCCGCCGGGCACTGACCGTCCCATGCAGCGCCGCCGGGGTGCCGATCGCCGGCGTGGGCTGACGCCGTGAGGGCCTACCGGGGCAGGCAGCGCCGGAAAGCCGCCAGGGCCTGTTCGATATCTTCGGCGGTTATGCCGAAATGGGTGACCGCGCGGATCTGGCGGGGGCCGGTGGCCAGCACCCTGACGCCCTGCTCCGCCAAGCGGGACAGCATTTCGGTCACCGGCGGTGCGGACGACTCGAAATCAACGTAGACGATGTTGGTTCGGACGATCGCGGGATCGATGCAGACACCGGGCAGGGCAGCCAATCCCTGAGCCAGCTGCCGGGCATTGGCATGGTCCTCGACCAGCCGGTCCGTCATCGTTGCCAGGGCCACGATACCGGCGGCTGCCAGGACGCCGGCCTGGCGCATCCCGCCGCCTAAAACCTTGCGGTGGCGGCGGGCCTGCATGATGAAATCCGTGTCGGAACAAACCAGCGATCCCACAGGGGCGGCCAAGCCCTTGCTCAGGCAGAAAGAGAGGGAATCGGCGTTTTGCGCCAGCTGTCGGACAGTAACGCCGAGGGCGGCGGCGGCATTGAAGATCCGGGCCCCGTCCACATGGATTTTGAGCCCGTGGTCGGCGGCCAGCGCCGCTATCGCCCGCATATAATCGGGCGGCAGCGGGGTGCCGTTGCAGCGGTTGTGGGTGTTTTCAAGCGCGATCAGGCGGGATCGCGGGAAGTGGACGTCGTCCGCGCGGATGGCGTGGCGCACGGCCTCCAGATCGAGGATGCCGTCGGGCTGGTTGGCCACCGTGCGCGGGTGGATCCCGCCCACCTGGGCGCTGCCGCCCTGCTCGTAATAAAAAATATGGGCCTGGTCGCCCACGATGAACTCGTCGCCCCGCCCGCAATGGGTCAGGAGGCTCACCAGATTGGCCATGGTGCCGCTGGGAACGAAGAGGGCGTCCTCCTTGCCGGTGAGTTCGGCGGCTCGTTCTTCGAGTTGCCGTACGGTGGGGTCCTCGCCGAAGACATCGTCGCCGAGCCGGGCGTCGGCCATGGCGCGGCGCATGGCATCCGTGGGTTGGGTAACCGTGTCGGAACGCAGATCGATCGGGTTCATGGCATGCTTCCTTGTGTTGGGGAACGAGGGGCTGCCGTGGATGGCACCCCATCGGACATGCTGGGGATAGCGGATTTGGCGGGCGGGATCAAGTCGCCGACTGCTGAGCGCTCGGCCGGGCCGGCGGTCGTCCGGCCGCCGCCAGATAAACCTTGCAATCCGCCTGATTATTGCCCAAGATAGCCCACCCGGCGGTCATCCACTGCAACGAACGGCAACGATGAGGGGCTGCTATGCCCGCACCTTTTGAAATTACACCGATCGGCTTTGTCCGGCGCTCCGACGAGACGGTCTGGGTCGAGGTCGCGCCGCCGTTTCTGCCGGCCACGGACGGCCTGGAAGACTTCTCGCATATTCATGTGCTCTTCTGGTTCGATCGCAACGACCACGCCGAGGGGCGTTCCGTCCTCAAAGTCCATCCCTGCCGCGATCCTGAGAATCCGCTCACGGGCGTATTCGCCACCCACTCGCCCCTGCGGCCGAACCTGATCGGGATGAGCCTGTGCCGGATCGAGGCGATCGATGCCGATCGCATCTATATCGACCGGATCGACGCTTTCGACGACACCCCCGTCCTCGATATCAAGTGTTTCATCCCCACCCGTCGCGACCTGTCGAACCTGCGGCTGCCGGAATGGGTTTGACCCGGAGCCGGCCATGGAGGCGCTTTCGGGACAGGTCGAAAAAGTCACCTACTATAGCGAGGAGACGGGGTTCACGGTGGCGCGCCTGATCACCGAGGCGCGCAGTGCGGCCGTGACGGTGGTCGGCCCGTTGATGAACCCCCCGCCGGGAGAAGTGCTCCACCTGCAGGGCGAATGGCAGCAGCACGCCGCCTTCGGGCGCCAGTTCCGGGTGCAGGCTTTCAAGATCGGCATTCCCACCACCGAGAAAAGCATCCGCAATTATCTGGGGTCGGGCCACATCAGAGGCATCGGACCGGAAATGGCGTCCCGGATCGTGTCACACTTCGGCCGGCGGACCCTGGCGGTGATCGACGAGGATATCCAGCAGCTGAAAACGGTGAAAGGCATCGGCGTCAAGCGCCTGGGCCAAATTGAAGCGGCCTGGTCGGCGCACAAGGATTTGCGAGAGATCACCCTCTTTCTCCAGGCCCACGACCTGCCCACCGGCCATGCGGCCCGCATCCTGAAAACCTACGGCGATCAGGCCGTGGCGGTGCTCCGCGGCAACCCCTATCGCCTGGCCGACGACATCCGGGGCATCGGCTTCCAGACCGCCGATCGCATGGCGCGCCAGCTCGATTACGACCTCGCGGCACCGGCGCGGGTGGAAGCCGGGATCCTGCATCTTTTGAGGGAAAAGGCGGAGAACGGCCACGTCTACAGCCCGCGGAGCGCGCTCGCGCAGGAGGCGACCGCCCTTCTGGGAATCGATGCGGCTTTGGCCGCGGCGGCGATAGAGCGCCTGGTCAAAAAAAAACGCCTGGTCCTGGATACCGATGTGCTCCCGCCGGAAACGGCCGTTTATCAAAACGCGCTTCACTGTTGCGAGGTGGCTGTCGCCGGGCATCTGCTGCGTCTGCAGCACGAGCAGGGCGGCCTGCCGCCGATGGACCCCGACCAGGCGCTTGCCTGGGTTCAGCCGCATTTGGGGATCGAACTGGCCGTTCAACAGAAAGCGGCCGTGACCGCGGCGCTGGATGCCCCGGTGCTGATTATCACCGGCGGGCCGGGCACCGGCAAGACAACGATCATCAAAGCGATCGTGGCGCTTCAGTCCCGGCGGCGGGCCCGCATCCACCTGACGGCGCCCACCGGGCGGGCGGCCAAACGCATGGCCGAGGCCACGGCGAGCCGGGCCACCACCATCCACCGCCTGTTGGAATACAGTTTTCAGAAAGGCGGGTTCCAGCGCAACCCGGATCGCCCCCTGGTCACCGATCTCGTGATCGTGGATGAAGCGTCCATGATCGATATCCGGCTCATGCGTCATCTCCTGGGGGCACTTCCGCCGCCGGCCCGCCTGCTTTTGGTGGGGGACATCGACCAGTTGCCCTCGGTGGGGCCGGGCAATGTGCTGCGGGATATCATCGCCTCACGGCGCTTTCCGGTAGCGACCCTCACGAAGATCTACCGCCAGGCCCGCAGCAGCGCGATCGTCCGCAATGCCCATCGCATCAACGCCGGCGAAATGCCCCGATGGGCGAACGACATGGTCGGCAATGATTTTTTCTTCATCGAGCGGGAAGATCCGGAAAAAGCGCTGGACACCATCGTTCACCTGGTCGCCGAACGCATGCCCCGGGGGTTCGGGCTTGATCCGGTGCGCGATATTCAGGTGTTGAGCCCCATGCACAGGGGGGGCGTCGGTGCCGCGAACCTCAATCGGGCGCTGCAGGCGCGGCTCAACCCCGCCTCGCAGGAACTGGCCCGCGGTACCCATACCCTGCGGGTGAACGATAAGGTCATGCAGGTCCGCAACAATTACGACAAGGACGTCTACAACGGCGATATCGGCACCATCAGCCGCATCGACGGGGCGGGGACGGCCGTGGGGGTCGATTTCGACGGCCGGGAAGTCGACTACGACACGGGCGAACTGGATGAAATCGTTTTGGCCTACGCCATTTCGGTGCACAAATCACAGGGCTCGGAATTCCCGGCCGTTGTTGTGCCGGTTTTGACCCAGCATTATATTCTCCTCCAGCGCAACCTGCTGTACACGGCCGTGACCCGCGGTCGCCGCCTCGTCGTTCTGGTGGGAACCCGCAAGGCCCTGGCCCTGGCCGTCAAAAACGCCGCCCCGCGGCAGCGATTTACCGCGCTTGAAGCGCGTTTGCGCCATCCCACGCGGACCGCCGCCGGGATATAGAGGGGCCGCGCCCGAAACGGGTCGGCCGGCGTCCGGCTCGCCATCCTCAGCGACCGTGATTCGCACCTTTCCAATTCGGGTCAATTGTGTCTATTATGCCCGTGGCGGCCGCGGCCTGAATGCTTTACGCCGACGATCGAGAAACCACTGCCAAGAAAGGGGTCTTCGTTATGCAAACGGTCGAGCTGGCCCATGGTTATTCCCTCGAGGTGGGAGCGGCGATCCAGGTCCGCATTGAAGACATCGATTTCATGTTCGGCAGCAGACTGATCGGCTCCGACAAAGACGGTCGGGTTCTCGTCAGCACCGATGATGCCATGGACCGCCTGGAGGGCCGTTTGCGGCCCGGTATGATCGTGTCCACCTATTATCTTGCCGACGACATCTACCATATGTTCAACACGCGCTTTGAAAGCCTATCCAGCGATCCCGAGCCGACCATGGTGCTGGAGGCTCCCACGGAAGTTCTCAACGTCGAGCGTCGCTCCCAGCGGCGAATCAATTGCACCCTGCCGGCCCGGGTCGATGTACGCAAGACCCTGTCCATGGAAATTGTCGACATCAACCATAAGGGTTGTCGCGTTACGGCGCCGGTCGATGCGGCCGAAACGGTCCGGCTGGCGTCCTCCGACCGGATTCTGCTCAGGATTCGTGCCCCCCAGGCACCCCACGGCTACATCGTCGAAGGCCAGGTGCGCAATGTCTACCGCCGGGGCGAGACGATCGAAGCCGGCGTTCTTTTCGACACGCTGCCCGAAACCCTCAAGAGCTACATTGAATCCCTGACCACCGCGGACGGATAGCGACCCGCCCGGATGGCGTTGTTCGGGATCTTCGCGGCGGAATAG
>CAYMAR010000019.1:0-23205 GCA_964388465.1 uncultured Desulfobacteraceae bacterium | reverse complement strand
CGACTACGAAATGAAGGGAACGTATGACGAGCTGTTTCTAAAAGCCGAAGTCACCGTCATCGGCGGCGGGGCCGCCGGCATGGCCGCCGCACTGGCCGCGGGGGAATCCGGCCAGCGTGTGATCCTGCTGGAAGCCCGTCCCCATCTGGGGGGCTGCTTCGACTACCGGGTCAGCACCAACGGTGCGGGCAACCCCTTGTACCGGCGGGCCCGGGACCTGGCCGCGCAAGTGGAACAGGCGGCCAACATCCGTGTTTTCAAGCACACCGCCATGATCGGCGCCTACAACAACAACCTGATTACCGCCTTCCAGGTGGGAAAACCGGGCGATGCCTTCACCGAACGCTACATCGAGATTCGGTCCGAAAGCGTGGTGGTGGCCACCGGCTGTATCGAAAGGCCCCTGCTCTTCGACAACAACGAACGCCCCGGCGTGATGCAGGTGGGCTGCGCCCATCGCCTGGCCCGCACCTACGGCCTCCTGCCGGGCCGCGAGGCGGTCTTCTCCGTGGGGCACGACCTGGGTCTGGAAGCGGCCGCCGACCTCTTCGACCTCGGTTTGAAAATCAACTGTGTGGCCGATATCCGCGAGGACGGGCAGCATCCTGAACGGCTGCTGGCCTTGGCCGAACGCAGGATTCCGGTCCTCAAAGGCTGGATCGCAACCAAAGCCCATGGTGGGCGGCAGGTGAAAAAGGTCACCCTCGCCACCGTGGAGGGCACGGTCCGGCGCGACTTCGCCTGCGACGTGCTGGTGGCCTCGGCCGGTCTGACGCCGGTGACCGGTCCCCTTATCCTGGCCCAGGCCAAGATGGCCTACGACAACCATACCGGGTACTTCCTGCCCGTGGAGTTGCCCGAACGCATGTTTCCGGCCGGCCGGCTGACGGGTGTCAATCACCCCGACGCCATCGAAGCCTCGGGTCGTCTGGCGGGCCTGAAGGCGGCCGCCGCGGCCGGTGCCGACATGGCCGCGGCCATATCCGCCGCGCAAACGGCGGCCGCGGCCCTGCCCGGGCCGGAGCGCGGCTGCAAGCTGGTCACGGCCCCGGTCAAGGGTCGCAAGAGCTTCATCTGCTTCGACGAGGATGCCACCGTGAAATCGGTGAAACAGGCCATCGACATGGGGTTCGACGTCCCGGAGCTGGTCAAACGGTTCGCCGGGGTGGGCCTGGGGCCGGGTCAGAGCGGCATCCCCGGCCACAATCTGCCCCTGTTCGTGGCCAAATACACCGCCGCGACCGGAACGCCCAAGCCGACCACGGTGCGTCCCCCCCTGGTGCCGACCTTCATCGCCACCTATGCCGGCACCAACCACCACATGTTCAAACGCACGCCCCTGCACGCCTCCCAGAAGGCCGACGGCGGCATTTTTCGCAACATCGGCGTCTGGCAGCGCGCCCGCTACTTCTCCGAGGACTTTGGCTGTAAGGAAGAGATTCTCAACGTGCGCAACAACGTCGGTATGCTGGACGCATCCACCCTGGGCAAGTTCCGCATCCACGGCCCCGATGCGCTCAAGGCCCTGCAGCGGGTGTACGTCTCGGACATGCGCAAGGTCGGGGAGGGTCGCATCAAGTACGCGGCCATGTGCAACGACGACGGGTGCGTCATCGACGACGGTGTGGTGGTCAAACGGGGAGAAAACGACTACTACTTCACGACTTCCACGGGGCGGGCCGGGCAGACGGCAGAGTGGATCCGCTACCACACCCGCTTTGACGGCTGGGATTTTCACCTGGTCAACCTGACCGATGCCCTGGGCGTGATCAATCTCTCCGGGCCCAATGCCCGCAAGGTGCTGGCCAAGGTGGTGGACATCGACCTCTCCAACGCGGCCTTCCCCTTTGCCGGCTACCGGGAGTTCACGATCGCGGACACCGTCGACGTGCGCGCCATGCGGCTCGGTTTCGTGGGGGAGCTCTCCTACGAACTGCACGTGCCGTCCTCTTACATGCAGGCCGTATGGGACCTGCTCAAGGAGGCCGGGGCCGAATTCGGCATCCGCAACTTCGGCGTGGAGGCCCAGAACGTGCTGCGGATGGAAAAAGGCCACATCATTCTGGGGCAGGAGTCCGAACAGCGCACCAACCTGCTGGACCTGGGCCTGGGGTTTCTGTGGGACCGCACCAAGACCGATGCCCGGACGGTGGGGGCGGTGGCCCTGCGCCAGGCCGAGAATGCCCCCGGCCGCTTGAAGCTGGTGGGCATCCGCATGGAGGGCGACGAGCGCCCGGCCCGCGACGGGGCCCTGATCGTGGATGACAAGGTGCGCGGCTACGTCGCCACCATGCGCAAGAGCTTTACCACCGGCGAAGCCGTGGGCATGGCGCTGGTCGAAGCCCCGCTGGCGGATATCGGCACCCGGCTGGAGATCTTCGAAGACGAATGCAATGGCGTGCGGCTTCATGCCCGGGTGGTGCCCATGCCGTTCTATGACGTGAAAGGCGAACGCATGCGGATGTAGATTATAAAGAATTCAGAATTCAGAAGACAGGCGTCAGGAGAAAAACGAATGACAATGACGGGCGCCTGACGTCTGGCTCCTGGATTCATATGGATTTTAAGCACGAATGAATCAGCGATGCGATGACCGGCAACGCGCTACCCCAGAAGCAATAAGGAAATGAACCGATGGCGGAGTTAAGAAGAGAATCACCGGTTAAGTTCACGGCCCGCCCGCTCGAGACCGAGGCGCGCGACCACTGGACGGTGGCCCTGGCATACGACGGCGAGGGCGACGGGCCCTGGCTGGTGGACCTGTCCCACAAGACCCGCTGGGATCTGCAGAATCGCGATATCGACGCGATGACCGTCGGCGATCTGGCGGTGCCGGAAGCCGCGGGGGATTGCACCCTGGCAGGCCATACGCTGATCAACCGCATGAACGCGACCCAGGCCGCCATCCATCATCTGGGCGCCAGGGCACCGTACATGCCGGATGCGTCCGGCTTCACCGACGTCACCGAAGCCACGTTGCTCGTGGCGCTTTTCGGACCGATGGCCTTTCGCGTGGCGGAAAAGCTCACCAACCTGGACTTCATGGACCCGGCCAAGGAAGCCCCTTTCCTGCTGCAGGGGCCCTTTGGCCACGTGCCCTGCCAGATCGTGGCCCTCGAAAAGACGCCGGATGGCTCGGGAGGGTTTCTCCTGTCCTGCAGCCGGGGCTACGGCGACAGCATGGTCGGCGCCATCCTGCAAGCCGGCGCCGAGTTCGGCCTGCGGCCGGCCGGTGAAAACCGCTTTGACAAGTGGATGGAGCGGCTTTAATTGGGGTGTAAAGCGAAACACCCATGAATGGTATCCAGCGCGTCCGCCAGGTTATTCATCATGCCCCCGACGCCCCCATCGCCAGGGGAGAACTGGTTCTCGACCTCCAGTTCGCCCGCGATTTCATGGCCTGGCAGGCGAATGGCGACCCGCCTGCGGAGCTTGACGATATTGACTTGCGGCTATCCTGCTGCCGCGCTCTGGGGCTTGATCTCATCTGCCTCCAGGCGCCCACCCGCAAAGAATTTTCTGTTCCATTGCAGGCGATTCACCGCTTGGCGGATGAAGGGTTGTTCGTGTTCTGGATCGTCGACGGGGTATTCCAGAGAGCGGCCCGGCAACATGGGATGATGGCGCTTCTGACCAGGATCGCCCAAGAACCGGATGTGGTCGAGGCCGAGTTCACGCGTCTTTCGGATCAGGTTCGGTCATCGATGGTTCAGGGTATTAAGGCCGGTGCGCATGGGCTCATCCTCGCCGATGACATTGCCTACAAACAGGGAACGTACACCTCTCCCGATTTTATCCAACAGCATTTATTCCCCTTTTGGAAGGAACACGTCATGCTGGCCGGCAACCAGGATGCGCCGCTGTTCTTCCATTCCGATGGCAACCTCGGTCGGGTCCTGCCGCTCATTCTCGCGGCCGGCTTTGACGGCCTTCAGGGCATCGAATCCGCCGCCGGAATGGATATTCGGGCCCTGAAGGCGCGCTACGGACGGTCGCTGTGTTTGATGGGCGGCCTCGAGCCGTCACTGCTTTCGCCAGCGGGTATTCCTATGGTTGATGGTAAGGCCCCCACTACCCTGAGGCGTGAGATTGCAGACTTGATCGCATCCGCCGCCGGTGACGGCGGATTCATCTTTGGGACCAGCAGCGGATTGCACGCCGGCATGATGCCTGAGCGGGTCGCCCTGGCTTATCGTTTGTCTTTCGCGCTTGATGCGGAACGGTTGGCCGCCCGAAAAGGATAGCGCCGTTCATGCCGGCGGCGGTCGCGAGCGTCGCCGCGTTTTCAGTCTTCCTTGTCGCCGATGCGCTCGTCCGGAAAACACATATTGGCGATGAACCGCTCGGGGAAATCAGGTCGGGTCGACAGTTCCACGTGTTCGATGGAATCGGCCAAGGATTGCGCTTTACGCCAGTGGGAGCGGGACAACAGCACCATGGCGGCACCGGCGCTGGCAGCATTGCCTATCGATATGATGCGCTCGGGATCCATCATGGGAAGCAGGCCGATGCGCATCCCGCTGTGAGGATTGATGTAGTTTCCCAATGCGCCGGCGAGGTAGATATAATCAACTTGATGGGGCGCGATCCCCCATTCTTTGGCGAGGATTTCAATGCCGGCGGCGATGGCCGCTTTGGCCGCCTGCAGTTCCCGCACATCTTTCTGGGTTAAATAAATGGGTCTATGGTGATAGGACTCTGCGGAAGAGGCCACGAGGAAATCATACCCGCCCTCGCGTGGAATGACTCTCTCCCGCAGGGATGCCAGGCCATCGCCGCTTGGCACGCCGAACCGCCCCGTCCCATCGATGATGCCGCAGTCCAGCAATACCGCTGTCAAATCCACCAGCCCGCTGCCGCAGATGCTGATCGGGCTGATGTTGCCGATATCCTTGTAATGGAGTTGCCCGTCCTGGAATCGAACCCCTTCGATGGCCCCGGCCTTGGCGATACTGCCGCTGGAAATGCCAGCGCCTTCGAAGGCCGGCCCGGCCGCGGCGGAACAGGTTAGAAGACGCTTTCGGTTTCCGAGAAAAATTTCGCCGTTGGTACCCAGATCGAGCCCCAGAACGACGGCGTCGTCCTGCTCCGCCGCCTCCGAGGCGATGATGAAACCGAGCATGTCGCCGCCGATATAGGCGGACTGAGACGGCATGAGATAAAGCACGGCTTCGGGATGCAGCATCAACCCGACATCGCAGGCTTTGGTGACAAGGCTTTCAGTCAGAACCGCTGAAAAGGGTGCCCGGGCGATGCCGGTGGGATCGATGCGCAGCAGAAAATGCTGCATTGTCGTGTTGCCGGCCGCCACCGCGACAAAGATATCCGACGGCTGGAGATCGGCGACCTTGAGGATCCGCTTGATGAGGTTGTTCAGATTGTTCAAAAGAAGTAAATGAAGGCGCTGGAGTCCTTCCTTGTTCTGTTCCACGTGCTGAATCCGGCTGATGACATCAGCGCCGTATTTGCTTTGGCTGTTCAGGCAGGACACCGCGGCTTCTTGCCGCCCATCGGCCAGGTTGATCAACTTGGCCACCAACGTGCTCGTGCCCAGATCGAACACCAGGCCGTATTGGGCCGAGGGCTTCCCGGTTTTCCAGGCCAGCAGGGTGGTCTTATTGGCCTGACGATGTATGACGGCGGTCCCCGCCAGCGTCTCGTTGGACCTTTTTCCAGGGAGCTCTTGCAGGAGGGACGGCGTCGGCTCGCTATGCAGGTATTCCGATCCCAAGGACGCACGCAACAGATCCATAGTGGATCGACTATCCAAACGGTCCTTCGGGCCGAATTGCAATTCGCGGAGATTGACCGGGGGGTCCAATCCGACGATGGGAACCGATCCGGCTTTCAGAATCTGAAAATAATCAAGGTCCGGTTCGCTTTCGCCGATGTAAATGGCCAGGTCTTTACGAATTTTTGTTCGGCAGGCGAGTCGGATTCCTTGATCAATCTCTTCGGTCGAAAGGAGGTCGGCACTATCTTCGGTCGAGGGCAGCCGTGTGGATGTGAGAATCCTTACCTTGCACTTGCCGCATTTCCCGGTTCCGCCGCAGTCGCTGTCCAGGTCGATATCCGCTTTTTGCAGGGCTTTGAGAACGGTGGTGTTCTTGGGCACATTGAACCATTGGTCGAAGGGCAGTACATTGAGCCAGGCCGTACCCTTTTTTTTTAGGGACTTGGCCCTGTTGGCCAGCGCTTTGCGTTTCTTCCTCTGTCTGCTTTTTTTGTCTTTTTTCTTGGCCATGCGGCGGCGACTCATCCAATAACCAAAAGGGACGGATCCAATCATTTCCATACGACGGCCAATCAGTCTACCATACCAATTCCCTGGGGTGCAAAAAAGAGATGTGGCCGCGGCCGCGTTCCCATTCTCTGCCTTTTCCTTGATCAATGGCGACCTTCGGGGGTTGTCGCCCGTCCCGCCAACCCCAAAAGGTATCCTTTCCGCCGGGATATTTCTTACGTCAAAAGGCCGGCCCGAAACGCTTTCAAATATTTCATACAGAAATCGTCCCGCCCGGCCAGGGCTTCGGCGGTCACGATGGCGGCCATCATGCGCCGGTCCAGGGGGTTGACGATGGCACCGTCCAAACCCTTGGCGATGGCCATGGCCATAAACGTCTGATTCATGAATTTGCGCGCCGGCAGGCCGTAGGAGATGTTGGACAAACCGCAGGCCGTATGAATGCCGGGGTAGCTGGCCACGATCTCTTCAATGGCGGTGATAAACGCCATGCCGAAGGTTTTGTCAACGGACAAGGGCTGCACCAGCGGGTCCACGAAGATGTTTTCTACCTTGACGTTGTTTTTTACAAGACCGCCCACCAGTTCGTCGGCGATCTTCATGCGGTCCTCCACGGTCTGGGGCATGCCGCTGTCGCTCATGCAAAGCGCAATCACCTTCGGGTTTGTGTCGGCAATAATGGGCAACAGTTTTTCGTAGCGCTCCTTTTCCAGCGAGATGGAGTTGATCATGGGGGTACCCTTGTGCACGGAAAGGGCCGCCTCGATGGCTGAAGGATCCGGGCTGTCGATGGCGCAGGGCAAAGCGACCACCTGTTGAACGGTCTCCACCAGCCACTTGAGGTATTCGGGCTCACGGTCTACGAAAAGGCCCGCATTCACATCGATATAATCGGCCCCGGCTTCGGCCTGTTCGCAGGCCACTTTCTGGATGGCGCCGGCATCCCGGGTCTCGATGGCGGCTTTGATGGCTTTTCTACTGGCGTTAATCAGCTCTCCGATAATGATCATGATGTGTGCTCCCGAAAATCCGCGCAATGGAAGAGGGGCTGCCGACAGCCGGCATCCCCTCTTTTCAGATCATGGGACAACCACGGGTGCGCTTTCGCGTGCCTTTTCAAACCACCAGCCCTTCCGCGGCTGTTAAATGAAAGATGTCAACCGATCCTCCGGGCGATCGCTCGGCCGCGCAAACAATTTGTCGATGCGACCCGTCTTCTCGGGCCGTCAGGCCGCATCGCTTTTCGGGAACATGCCCTTGACCAGTTTGAGGGCCCCGCCCGCATCGGCGGCGTAAGCGTCGGCACCGATTTGCGTTGCGAAGTCCCGGTTGATCGGCGCCCCGCCGACGATGATTTTCACTCCGGACCGCAGGCCGCTGTTCTCGATCGCGGTAATGGTCTCGCCGATCATCGGCATGGTGGTGGTCAGCAAGGCGGATAATCCCAGGATATGCGGTTGATGCTCCCGCAGACTTTCCACAAACGTCTCCGGCGCCACGTCGACACCGAGGTTGATGACCTCGAAGCCGCCGCTTTGCAGCATCATGGCGACCAGATTCTTACCGATGTCGTGCAGGTCGCCCTTGACCGTGCCGATCACGATCCTGCCGGCCGCGTTGGATTCTTCGGCGGAGAGAAACGGTTTCAGAATCCCGATGGCCTCCCCCATAGCCTTGGCGCACATCAACACTTCCGGGATGTACATATCGCCCTTCTCCATTTTTTCGCCCACGATATCCATGGCGGCGATCAGCCCTTGGTTCAGAATGTCCTTGGCCGGCAGCCCCTCGTCGATGGCCGATTGCACAAGTCCCGTCAAGCGGTCCACTTCAACCGCAACCAAAGCGTTTCTGATGTCCTTAAAATCCGTCATTGTTGCCCTCCATCTTCAACAAAATGTCATTGGGAAACCCAAACGGGAAACAGCTGATCAGCGGCCGTAGCGGTCGACCGGATGACCCAACGCTTCTTTTATCGGTGAGATGCCCAGCCCGGGTTCATTCGGCGCCGTTATCATCCCATCGGTAACGGTAAAATCACCCGTTGCCGTTTTCTTGTTGGTCACATCGCGGCATTCCAGAACGCATCGCAAAAATTTTGGGGGAACGGTTTGTCCCAGATGGACGATGGCCGCAAAAGCGATGTCGGATCCGGTGGTATCCTGGACGCTGATGGTATATCCCGCTGCGATGCACATATCGCGTTGCCTTCTTCCACGGGTGAGTCCACCGTTTTTCGTGATTTTCAGGCCGATGCCATCGGCCGCGTCTTCAGCAATGATACGGGACAGGGAAGCCTCCGTCGTTGCCAGTTCGTCCCAGATGATTGGGATATCCGTTCGCCGACGCAACGAAATGCATTCCCGCCAGGTGGCACAGGGCGCCTCCAGCACAAAGTCCAGCCTGGCCGGCAGCCGTCGCAGCATACGCAATGCCGACTCCACACTGAGACCGCCGTTGGCGTCCACCAGAAAAAATTCACCCGTCCGCCGGTCCGCCAGTGAGGCTTCGATCCGGGCGGCGTTGGTTATGGGATCGTCGCCTATTTTGATGGAATGGGCGCGGTACCCCTGTTTTCTTCTGGTGTCCACGCGCCGGCGCATGTCGTCCGGATCGCCGGCGTGGATGGAGGAAATCACGGGCATTGGCTCGCTGGTACGGCCCCCGAGCAATTCGCAGACCGGCATGCCCACCGATCGGCCGAAAAGATCCCAGCAGGCCACATCGACGGGGGCCTTGGCGTGGAGATGGCCGGCCAGAGCCGCGTCCATAGCGTCGTTGATACGATCGACCCGGCGCGGATCCAATCCGATCAAGTGCGGCGCCATTTCATCGATGCCGGCCCGCACACCAAGGGCGTGAGCCGCAATATAGGTGGCGCCGAAAGGCGTACTCTCACCCCAGCCCTCCAGCCCGTTATCCGCTACAATGCGCACAAAGGTCGCGTCGAATTCACGATATGTCCGGCCACCGGACAACCGGTAGACACCATCGGCGTAAGGGAGCATAGCCTGGTAGACTTCAATGGTCTCGATTCTCATACGGTTGCCCCATCGGGTGGCACCAGGACAAGTTTGCCGGTAAACCGTTTGGTTAAAAAATCTCTCTGGGCCGTCACGATTTCCTCGAGAGGATAGCTCCGGGCCACCGCCGGGCGGATCTCAGCACGCTCGATATAGCTGACCAGGTTTTCAAAAACCACGTCCTCTTGGAACGTACAGCCGAAAAAACTCAAATCCCGCAGATAGAGGGTGCGGACATCCATTTCAACCAGCGGCCCGGCAATCGCTCCGGCAACGGCGTAGCGTCCCCCCTTGCGCAGCGTGTCGATCACCGCCGTCCACCGTGGCCCTGCCACCAGATCGACCACCAGGTCGATCGCGCCGCGGCCGGGCTTCTTTGCAAAATTGCCATCGCGCGGCAGGGTGTGGTCCGCGCCGAGCGCTCGCACGTCCTCGTGTTTGGTAGAACCCGCAACGGCGAACACTTCAGCCCCTCGTCTTTTGGCCAGCTGTACGGCGGCCGACCCAACCCCTCCCGAGGCCCCGGTAATCAGAACCCTTTCGCCGCTTTGCAACCCCGATCGGTGCAGCATATTTTCGGCCGTAGAGTAGGCACAGGGAATCGAAGCGAGCTCGGCGTCGGTCCAATCGCATGCGACCGCATAGGTTTCCGCCGCCGGCGCGGTCACATACTGCGCGAAGGCGCCGTCGCACTCCGATCCCAGGGTCCAGCAAAGGAAGGGCCGGTAGTTGACATAGGTGCGCAGCATGTTGCGCACAATAATGCGCTGGCCGATACGCCCCGGGTCGACCCCGTCGCCGGTGGCAACGATGCGGCCGCAGCAATCGGCCCCCTGGATGCGTGGAAAAGACAACGGTTCGCCGGACCAGCTGGCATCATCATCGTCAACCGTATCGAAGCCGTTGGCCCCGCCCTGATTCGTCTCTCCGCCGACGGCTTTGGAGTACCAGCCGATGCGGGTGTTGATGTCCGTGTTGTTAATCCCAGCCGCCCCCACTTGAATCAGTACTTCTCCGTTTTGAGGCCGGGGTACCGGGACGTCAGTCCGGTAGCTCAGTTTGT
This sequence comes from uncultured Desulfobacteraceae bacterium, assembly GCA_964388465.1. Taxonomy (GTDB): domain Bacteria; phylum Desulfobacterota; class Desulfobacteria; order Desulfobacterales; family UBA5852; genus JABZFP01. The sequence goes on along the minus strand of CAYMAR010000019.1, from coordinate 12,875 downwards.
CGAAGCCGCCGTGGCCGGTCAATAAAACCGCCGCCATGGTGGCGGAGTGTTCATCTTGCATCGCATCGTTTCCTTTATCCGAATGACAGGACCGGTTCACCCCACTGGGATGGTTCGGGCTGTATTCCGAGGCCGGGTTCCTTCGGCAGTCGAATCTGCCCGCCGTTTATACGCGGTCCGTTTTGCCGGTCATAATGCTTTTCAATATAGGGCGCGGCAATCCATACACCTTCCATCTGAGAGGGCGGCACCGTCGCGCCCATGTGCGCACAGGCCGCCGCAATAATGTCGCCGCCCCAGGAATCGTCACAGCTCATGGGAAGGTTGGCCACGTGACAGATCTCACGGATGGTGCGCATGGCGCTGAGACCGCCAACACGCGTAACTTTTAGGCTGAAGCCGTCGCAAATGCCCTCGTTCACGGCCCGGAGAATGGCGTCAAGGCTATCGGCGGATTCATCCAGATAGATGGCGTGGGCGATCCGTCCCCGCAGCGCCGCGATCTCCGACAGGGTATCGCAGGGCTGCTCCATCACGAAGGGAATGTCCCGGCAGGCGTTGGACACCCGGATGGCATCCCGCCGGGTCCAGCCGCGGTTGGCGTCCACGGCCAGCCGCACGCCCGTCCCCAGCGCCTCGTAGACCTTATGGATGGCGGCGATATCCTCCTCGAGGTCGCGCCCGCCGACCTTGAGCTGGAGCCGAAGATAACCCTCCCGTTTTTTTGCCGCGGCGATGACGGCGGCTTCGTCGGCCGGAAGCACACCGATGGCGTAATAGGACGGCACCCATTCCTGTACGGCGCCACCCAACAGGTCACACACCCTGGCATTGTAAGCCTTGCCCGCAATGTCCCAGAGGGCGATATCCACGGCGGCCTTGGCATAGCGACTGCCGTTCAAAGCGCTTTCCATGACATCATGCGCCCGGGAGACACGCAGCGCTTCGGCACCGATCAGATGCGGGCCCATTTCGGCCAAGGCCGCCCGGGCGCCCAGGGCATGTTGGGGTTGGTAGACGGGACCCACGGGACAGCACTCGCCGTAACCGGTTAATCCGGTCTCGGTGACGATCTCCACGATCGTGGTGTCCAGACTGGAAACCGATGTGCGCGCCATCCGATAACAGCCGCCAACCACCGGCAAATCGTACTGGTAAACGTGCATCGTCTCGATTCGCATGAGCGCTTCTCTCTGCTTCAAAGAGCCAGGGCGTCGGCCACATCGGCCAAACCGACCCGTTCAAGTGTCGGCCTCGTCGGCTTGCCGTCGGCATCCCAGCCCCGGGCGTCGTAGTAAGCGTCCAGAAGAAATTCGATGTCTTCCATGGGGATGCAATAGCCCTGGTTGGGGCCGCTCTGGATGGGATCCTCGCTAAGCCGCTTCGGGGGGTGGTCCCAATGCCGGCCGAAATTCTCGATTTCCCGCACATTGAAGGCCCGTGTCAGGTGCCAGATGCGTTCGGATACGGCCAACAGTTCTTCCCAGGTCATTTTTTTCCCGGTGATGTAGTAATAGAGTTCGGAATAATGCTCGCCCTCGAATCCCAGCTCCATCAGCTGCAGCCGACAGGTGCCCAGGGCGTCGAATATGGGACGTTCGTGCTGGGACTCGATGACATACTCGGCACATTTTTCCGTGACGAGACCCTTGGGCTGCTTTTTATTGTCCCCGCCGGCAACGATCAAATCGTGCACACTGGTGAAGGAACCGGCAATGTCATGCCCGAGAACCCAGGCCCGGCCGTGGTGGGCGCCGATGTCGGAGGTAAGGTAGGCCAGCATCATGGACGGGGCGTTACGGCACTCGTAGCCGGTCCACTCAAGCCCCTTCACGTGGATGGCAAAGTCTTCCGAGCCCTTGCCGATTTCTTCCGCTGCCCGCTTGACCCCCTCGGCCAACAGATCCCCGATGCCGTCGCGACGGGCGATTTTCTCCAGCAGATAGACCACCGAGTCCAAATCCGAGAACCGGATTTGCCTTCCGATCTGGGCTTCGCTCAGCAGGCCCCGCTCGAAGCACTCGATGGCCCATCCTGCCACAACCCCGGCTGAAATGGTGTCGATACCGAGTTCGTCGCACACATAGTTGGCGTAGGCCACCTCCTCGATGGTCTTCAGCACGCAATTGCCGCCAAAAAGGGAAATGGTCTCAAACTCCGGCCCCTCGACGTGCGCCTGCCCGAGCGTTGTTTTGGCGTGGCCGTATTTCCCGCACGGCGTGGGGCAGAGATAACACCCCTTGTCGGTGATCTTCAGCCGCTCCAATATGGCTTTGCCGTTGATGTCTTTGTAATGTTCCGCGTATGAGGTCTGAAAATTACGGGTGGGAAACACGCCGACTTCATTGGCCCAGTTGGTCAGGCCGGCGGTACCCTCGGGCGTCCAGCCCTTGAAGCCGGGTTTTTCTCTGACTTTCCGGTAGGCTTCCTTGCCTTTGGCATAGGCGCCCTCCACGTCGAACACCGGCAGGCTGCCGGTGCCCCGGACCGCGATGGCTTTGATGTTTTTACTGCCCAGGACCATGCCGATGCCGGTACGCCCCGCTTGTCGACCGAAATCGTGGGAAATGCAGGCAAACCGGACCAGTCGCTCGCCGGCCGGACCGATGGTGAGAATTTGAAAATCATCGCCGAGATCGTCTTTGAACATTTTTTCGGCCCGCAGCGACCCCTGCCCCCAGTACTTGTCGGCTGGTCGGATTTCCACGCGATCGTCGTCGATCACGAGATAGCTGGGGCCGGCGGCCTTGCCCGTGAGCACCAGAACATCATAGCCGGCGTATTTCATCGCCGGGCCGAAATGCCCTCCCATGTTGCTGTCGGCGTAGCCGCCGGTGGCCGGCGACTTGGTGCCGAAATGGGTTTTGCCGCTGGCCGGCAGGAAATGGCCGGTGAGCGGGCCAACCGCGGCGATGAACATGTTCGCTTCGCTTTCCGGAGGGATGCCTGGCGCCATCTCGTCGAATAACATTCGGGCGACGAACCCACGTCCGCCGAGATAATCTTCGGCCATATCCCCGGGCAAGGGCTGCTTTTTTATTTCTTCGCGGCTTAAATCAATTCTCAAAATGACGCCGGCGTAACCATATAATGTCATATTTCTCTCCTGTATACGGACTTAAACCATTTCGATGGCATCACGGGGGCAAACCTCCACGCAGGCGCTGCATAGGGTGCATTTGATCGCCGTATCCGTATAAGGGTTTTCGACAATCACGCCGTATGGGCAGGCCTCCACACAGAGCAAGCAATTCGTGCAAATCTCTTCGTCAATCTGATACACCCCGTTTACATCGTCGCTGATGGCCTCGACCGGACAGACTTCGGCACAGGCCCCGCATTGGTCGCAGAGGTGGATCCGGTAATCGCCCGGGGCCGGAAAACGGCCCTCGATGCGCAGGACGGCCAGGGTGGGATTGACCGTTCGGTGGTTTTCCAGGGCGCAGGCCAGCCGGCAGGTGCCGCAACCGGAGCAGTTTTCATGGATCGCTTTCAATTGCATTGGCATTCACTTTCCTGAACTAGGGTTTTGGGGAAATATCGGGTGGGACCCCATCATTGTCGACACCTTCCACAAAGCGGGTCAAGTCGCGATCGACATCGGCAGCCATGTCCGGTGCCCGGTAGTCTTCCAGCAATTGGCGACAGCGATCATGAGCGACTCGCTCGATGGATGCAGCTCCGTTGTCCACCCATCGCGTATAGCTGCTGCGATCACTGAGAAGGGGACGAAACAACTCGTTTCGGCAGTGTTGGAAGGTATGCATCTTATCCAGGAACTGTCCCCCCGGGCCAGCCTCCTCAATTACGTCCAGGGCCAGGCTCTGGTCATCGACGCTCACCCCCCTTTGAAGCCGTTTGGCCATGCCGACCATTTCGTCGTCGATCACAAATTTCTCGTAGGAAACGCAGTTGATGGTTTCCAGAGAGCCCACGGCGTGCAGGATGAAATGCAAGCCAACGTTGGCCGCCATTACGAGATTCATCATGGATTCATATCCGGCCTGCACGTCGAGCGCCTTGGCATCGGTCAAAGTCCCCACGCCCCGGCTGGGGATCCCGTAAAAGCGGGCCATTTGGGCTGCAAGCGCGTTGCCGATGGCCATTTCGGGGGCCCCCACGGAAAGCATGCCGGAACGCATGTCCGCACAGGAGGAACCACCGCCATAAACCACCGGCGTCCCTTCCCGGATTAACTGGGTCAATACGATTCCGGCCAGGATTTCGGCATTCTGCACGGCCAACATGCCGGCCAGGGTAACCGGCGCCGTCGCGCCCGCGCTGGCCAGGGTATTGACGATTTGCGGTTGGCCCGCCTTGGCGTATACCAGCATCGCCGACAGCATGCGCTCGTCGTAACCTAATGGCGTCAGGGAACAGGGAATGCTGATCACGCGGGGCTCGGGGTTCCTTTCGGGCCCGTCCCCGTAGGCGATGGAAATCATGTCCAAGGTCTGACGGGCACCCTCTTCCCCCAGGGCACTGCCCATGAAACACTTGTCCGTATATTTCAGGCAGGCGTAAGTCGTGTGCCCTGCGCGGACAGTCAGGGGTAAATCGTTGGGCTCAACGAGCATGTTGCTGCTCATGTCCAGGTTCGTGCTGAGATGGGTCAGTTTGACGAGATTGATATAATCCGAAAGGGTCCCGTAGCGTCTCCCGTTGACGCAATCGGTAACAAAGGCCGGACAATTGGCCGGGGCATAAAGGCTTCGGCCCCCGCCGAAGACGACGTTGTTTTCGGGTTTGCGGGCATGGAGCGTGAACTGCGCCGGCGGTTTGACACGCTGGTTTTCCACCATTGCGGGCGGAAAATACACGCGACGGCCATCCACTTTGGCGCCGCCGCGCGCCAGAATCGCCAGGGCGCCATCATGACGGAATTCGAGCCCCACGGTCTCCATGATGTGAAGCGATGCTTCGTGTATCCGTGCCAGATCATCCGTCGATAACAATTCAAAATACTGCAATGCGGGAGATTCCTTTCGTGTTTATTGGGCGGTATATCCCCCGTCCACGGACAGGTGGGCCCCGGTGATGTATCCGGCTTCTGCGCAGGCCAGGAACAATACCGCATTGACCACTTCCCGGGGCGTGGCCATGCGTCCCATGGGTACCGTCTGTGCCTGGATCGCTTCCATCTCGCCGCGCGAGGGGGTCTGCTTGTGGGCTGAAAACAGCATCGGGGTGTCGACGGCCCCCGGGCAGACGGCGTTGACGCGGACACCGTCCGCGGCGCAATCCAGGGCCATGGACTGGGTCATTTGAATCAGGGCGCCCTTGGTGGTGCAGTAGGCGGTCAAGCCCTTGCAGCCCACCAAGCCGCAGGTCGAGGAGAGGTTGACGATGGACCCCGAACGGCGGCGGCGCATGTGCCGCAGGGATTCTCGGCTCATGAAAAACACGGCGTCGACGTTGACCGCCATAATCCGCCGCCATTGGTCATCGGTGGTCTCCACAGTGTCTTCGCGTAGAATCATGCCCGCGTTGTTGACCAGCACATCGAGCTTTCCGAAACGCTCGACCACGCCGTCGACGAAAGCGGCGCAGTAGGTCGGGTCGCAGATGTCCCCGAGACCGAATTCGGAGAGCCCCAATTTCCCTGCGACCCGTTGGGTGCGCTCCGCGTTGCGACCGGTAATGACGACCTCGGCGCCCTCGGCTGCAAACGCCGCCGCCATAGCAGCCCCGATGCCCGAGGAGCCCCCTGTAACCAAAACCACCTGGCCCTTAAATCGCATCACGTTTCTCCATGGCATTGAAATCGGGCAGGGAGGGGCGGCACAGGCGGCCGCCGTCGACCACCACTTCCTGGCCGGTAATGAAACCGGCAGCATCGCTGGCAAGCCAGAGGGCTGTTTCGGCAACGTCCCCGGGGGTTCCCAGGCGGCCGGCGGGATGCAGGGCCGTGATGGCCCGGAGGCCGGCTTCCCGGCTCGTCAGACCGTCGAAATAAGCATCGTTAAAGGCTGTGTTGATCCACCCCGGGCAAATGGCGTTGCAGCGGATGCCGGCCGGGCCAAGATCCACTGCCAGGGCCCGGGTGAGTGCGTGAACACCGCCCTTGGAGGCGGCATAGGCCGTATGCAGCGGATTACAGGCAATGCCTTCAAGGGAGCCGATGTTCACGATGCTCCCGCCGCCGCTGCGGCGCATGGGCGCCAGGGCGTATTTGCAGCACAAAAAGACCCCCTTCAAATTGACGTTCATCATCAGGTCCCAGTCGGCCTCCGTCATGGACGCCAGGCTTTTATCGAACGTGATTCCGGCGTTGTTGACGAGGACATTGAGCTGCCCGTGGTCCGCTAAAATCGATTCAAAAACCTCCTGCACCTCGGCGGCGGCGGTAACATCCATGGGGCGGTATTCGATACCCGCACCCGATTGGCCGTCGGGTGCGGCCAGGTCACCGGGGCGGATATCGAGCGCCACGACACGATCGCCGGCGTTTTTAAACCGTTCGGCGATGGCACGACCGATGCCCTGGGAGGCCCCGGTCACGACCACCACCCGTTTGGCCTGCTGCTGTTTCATCGATGCCGTTTCCTTTCTTGCCAGCCCGGGCAATCCTTCCACGGCCGACTATCCGCCGACCCGAACGCGAAGCCCCTCGGACCGCAACAGTTCCGCAAGGGCATTCATCCGTTCGACGGAAGGCGGCCGGATTTTCTCCAGGCGGTATTCTTTTCCGGTGGCGGTGTAGCTGTGGACGCCCAGCCGATGGTAGGGCAGCAGTTCGACACGCTCGACGCAGGCCAGATCCCGTGCGAACCGGGCGGTCTGGCGCATGTTGCCGGTGGTGTCATTCATTCCCGGAACGACGGGCACCCGTATGACAATTTCGGGCCGTTGGGGCTGTCGGGCCAGTCGCCGGAGATTGTCCAGGATGAGCTGGCCGCCGACGCCCGTAATGCGCCGGTGGACGGCGTCGTCCATGTGCTTGAGGTCCACGAAAATCAGGTCCAGCGGCGCCGTCAGAGGCGCCAGTTGTTCCCAGGGCGCATGCCCGCTGGTTTCCAGAGCGGTGTGGATCCCGCGTGCCTTGCAGGCGGTCAGAATCTCCAGGACGAAATCAGCCTGGGATAAAGGCTCCCCACCACTGATGGTTACGCCGCCACCCGATCGGTAGTAGAACACCTCGTCCTTTTCGATTTCCACCAGAACCTCGGACGGCGTGACCATACGGCCCACCAGGCAGCGCGCCCCGTGTTCGCAGGCCGCGACACAGCGCCCGCAGGCCACGCAGAGGTTGCGGTCGGTGTCGACGCTGCCGACCGCGGTCATGGAGATTGCGCCCTGGGGGCAGACGGCCAGACAGTCACCGCACCCGGCGCACCGACGGGCTTCGTATCGTAATTCGGCCTCGCCGATCTGGGTTTCCGGGGAGGAACACCACCGGCAGCGAAGGGGGCAGCCTTTGAGGAAAACCACGGTCCGCGTGCCGGGCCCGTCATGGATGGCCATCCTGGCGATGCGCGCCACCATGCCCTCACGCCCGGCCGGGGGGCGGGGTGTATTTACGGTATGCAGACCCATCGTCGCCCCGGCACCGCTAGCGTTCCGCAAACTGAATCGTGCGGCCGATGATTTCATCCTGCACGTCCTTTCCCAGCTCCACGAAGTAGGCGGTGTAGCCCGCTACCCGAACCAGCAGGTGGCGGTAGTCCTCCGGTCGTTTCTGGGCGTCCAGCAAGGTTTCCGCCGACTGGACATTGAACTGGACGTGGTAAATCCCCAGATCGCAGAGGGCTTTCAAAAAAGCCATCATATTCCGAATCCCTCTTTCATCGGAAAGCTGGTCCGGGTCGAGCTTCATGTTGAGGAGCGTGCCGGATGTATACATGGCATGGGGAATCCGCGCGACGGACCGCAGCACGGCCGACGGCCCTTCTTTATCCGTTCCGCCGGTGGGCGAAATACCATCGGTCAGCGTGGTCCAGGCGCGTCTTCCGGAGGGTAGCGCCCCCACGGTTTTTCCCATGGCCACATGGGCGGTCACCGGAAGCATGCCACAATTCAACCGCCCGTGCTTGGATCGATAGGTGTGGATCTCTTCAGCCGCCAGCCAAAGCATATCCGCTGCAATGTCATCCGCCCGGGGGTCGTCGTTACCGAATTTTGGTGCCCCCAGACACTGCTGGCGAATGGCCTCGGAGCCCTCGAAGTCGTTTGCCAGGGCGTCCAGCAACGCATCCCAGCTCAGCTGGCGGGTTTCGTAGATTAAATGGCGGACAGCGCTCAGGCTGTTGATGAAATCCGCCACGCAGTCGAGGATGACGCCGTTGCCGGAATTGTATTTGGCACCGCCCCAGGAGAAGTCGGACCCGTTTTCGATACAGTCCGCGAAGGTCAGTGAAGCGGCCGGCACGGGCCTTTGGTCGGAAACTTCGTCGAGCACATGGTTGGCCTCGACGACTTTGCGAATAACGTAGCGCAGCTGGGTGGTGACGGCGTCCTTGAAGGCCTCGAAACTCTCGAAGGTTCGGGGGTTGCCGGTGGCGGGGGCGACCTGCCGCCCGCTTTTGCGGTGCACGCCGTCGAGCATGGCCAATTCCACCACAGCGGCCAGATTGACGTCGGCAAAGGCCGTATATTCCTTGGATTTGCCCATGAGGTTGGTTTCCACACAGCCGCAGGGGTTCCAGTTGTTGGCCTCTTTGAGCGTGGTGCCCTTGTTCAACAGCATCTTGATGCCCACATCGTCGTTGTGAAAGGCCGGAAAGCCGGTCCCCAGAGCGATGCATTCCACGATTTTGCGCAGGAAGGTATTCGGGTTCTTGCCCGGATTGTAACGGACCGAGAGCGAAGGCTGATAGAGCTGAACGTCCATGGTCGCCTGGAGGATCATGTAGGACAATGCATTGACGGCATCTTCCCCGCTTTCGGTAATGCCGCCGCAGCAGACGTTCTGGAACATGTTGTAGCCGGCGGCGACTTCCGCGGTCTTGCCGTCCTGGAAAAGACAGGGTTCGGAAAACTTAACCCACAGGCAGTCCAGCAGTTCCTGGGCGGCTTCGGGGGTGAGCACCCCGGCCTCGATATCCCTTTGATAATAAGGGTGGAGGTACTGATCCATGCGCCCCGGATTGTAGGAGGCGGCGTTCTGCTCCATGATCAGGCAGGTATGGTAGAGATAAAATGACTGCAGGGCCTCATAAAATGTGCGGGCCGGTTTGGCGGGCACGCGCCGACAAATGGCGGCGATGGTTTCCAACTCGCCCTTCCGCACGGGGTCGGCCTCCGCACCGGCCAGGCGTTCGGCCTCGCGGGCATAGCGCCCGGCCAGGGCCAGGATGCCGTCGGCCGTGATCGTCAAGGCATCGAGATACCGGATTTTGTCGAAATCCTCCGGCAGGGTGGGATCAAGGCGCTCGCGTCTCGCCGCGATACGGCCTTTGATGCCCTCCAGGCCAAGAGCGAGCAAATCATCATAGCCGGCGGTCAATTCACCCGGGCCGCGCACGGCTTTGCGGTCGATATAAATCACGCCGGTTTCCTTGAGATCGACAACCCCGGGCGGCGTTCGTTTCAGGAAAAGCTCGTAGTTGGAGCGGCCCTTCCAGAAGGGTTTGATGACCTCCCGGAAAAGGGTGCGCTCCTTTTCCCCCACCTGAAAGGGGTCATAGGGTCGCGTCGCAATGGTATCCAGCTCCTGATCCAGTATGGCCCAGCAGACATCGGCCGACAGGAGTCCGCCCCGGATCTTCTCCCCGGAGCACCCCACGATGAGCTCGTCCTCCCAGATGGCCACGGACTTTTCACGGCACTGGGCGGCAAAGGCCTTGGCTTTGCGCAGCACCCAGGGCTCGCCCTCGGTATCCATGAAACTTCGGGTGAGGATCCCCGCGTTCGCGAGGTCCATCGACGGTCGGGTATCCAAGACCCGTTGTTTGGCCTTTTGTATGCGTGGTGTTGGGCTTCCACCCGGCACTTTTTGATTCATCTTGATAATGTCGGCACTCATCTGCTTCACCTCTCCATCATTTCGTGCATTGGGGCCGAGATGCTGATCGCATCGGCAGCGCCACCACTGAAACCCCGTTCCCCGGGACATCGCCAATACCCGCAAGCATCGTGCTCAGCCCGACAGGGATTTCTTGATAACCCGGTAGACGCCCGGTCTTATTTTCTGGACGCGTCCCTTTTTCTCAAACCGGTTGAGCGTGTTGGTGATTACATTGCGCCCCTGGATCGTCATGGCCGATGGAATATCGCGTTTTTCCACCAGGTCGCTCTGGAGGTCCATGATGGTGACTTCCTCGTAGTCGTCCAGAAACTGCTCGATCTCTCTGGTCCAGCGGATGCGATGCTTCTTGACCTTAATCGCCTTTTTGCCGTTTTGGGGCTGTATTCGACCCCCGCCTTTTTTGCCGTCGGCAATAGCGGCCAGGGCGATGTCGATCAGGCGCAACTGTTCCTCGTGGAAACGTCGCTTCTGCTGGAGCAGTTTTAGGGTATCCGTCGGATGAAAATCCATTTTAAATAGTCCTGTATCCATTTGGTTGATCTTGGTTGACGCCATGCCGGGGCGACCATGGGCTCCTTTTCAACCGGCGCTTCAATCTCCGGGGGTTTCGCTCTTCATGGGCGCAAAACCGCTCCGGAAAGTGTTTTCCACCACCGTACGCGAGAACATGAACTGGGGCAGGTAGTCGCTTCCCATCGCTTTGGAGCCCACACCCGAAAGGCGGAAACCGCCGAAGGGGTGGCGCTTCATCATGGCACCGGTGGTGCCCCGGTTGATATAGAGGCTGCCGACCATGAATTCCCGGCAAGCGCGTTCGATATTGGCCGGGCTCCGCGAAAAAAGACCGCCGGTCAGTGCATAGTCTGTGTCGTTGGCCAGGCGCAGCGCTTCGTCGAAATCGGCTGCCTTGAAGATGCAGACCACGGGGCCGAAAATTTCTTCCCGGGCCAGCCGGCTGTCGGGGGGGATGTCGGCAAAGACCGTGGGTGGCACAAAATGCCCGGAGCCTTCTCCCGGGGCCCCTTGGGTCAGGAGCGTCCCTTCGGCCTTGCCGAGTTCGATATAGCCCTCGATCTTCTTCTTGGCCTCGGCATCGATCACAGCGCCGATATCACTGCGCGAGTCCTCGGGGGGGGCGAATATCAACGTTTCCACCGCGCTTTTGAATTTGGTGACAAACTTGTCGTAGTTTTCTTCCAGTACGATGAGCCGGGAAGCGGCGGAACATTTCTGCCCCATGTAGCCAAAGGCACTCTGGACAACCGGCCAAATGGCCGCGTCGATATCGGCGTCGCTGTCGACGATGATGGCGTTCTTGCCCCCCATCTCGGCGATGACGTTTTTGACGTGGCGCGCCCCCGCCGGCGTGCGCCCCGATTTCTCGATGATCCCCAGCCCAACTTCCTTGCTGCCGGTAAATACGGTAAAAGCCACGTCCTTATGGGTGACCAGAGCATCGCCGATCTTGCCACCCGGACCCGGCAGGAAGTTGAGAACCCCCGGGGGCAGCCCCACGCCGGCGAACAGATCGTAAACCGCCTGTCCGATGGCCGGCGTCTGACTGGCCGGTTTGTAGACTACGGTGTTGCCGGTCACGATGGCCGCCGCGGTCATGCCGATGGAAAGGGGCAGAGGAAAATTCCACGGCGCGATGACGGCACCGACCCCACGCGGAATGTAGGTCAGGCGGCTGGACTCCCCGGGAAGCTCGGAGGCCACGCGAGGCGCGTCCAGGCGAATCATCTCACGGCCGTAGAACTCCAGGAAATCAACCCCCTCGTTGATGTCGGCCTGGGACTCGTTCCAGTTCTTGCCGCCCTCGAAAACCAGTAGGGCCGCCAGTTCGTGACGCCGTGAGCGCAATTGCGCTGCCGCTTTGAATAGATAGTCTGCCCGTGTCTGCGCCGGGATCGCCGACCAATTTGCGAAGGCCGCCTTGGCGGCGGCCACGGCTTCGATCACCGTGTCGGCATCCGCGCAGACGACCTCGGCCACCACACGCTCAGGCTGATTGGGATCAGTGGACTGCAAGGATTGGCCTGCGTTAACCGGATCGCCGGCGACCACAGGAAAAACGCGGCGGGGAAAAGAGGTCTTGGCGTCATCCAGGGCCACGGCAAAAGCGGCATGGGTGGGGACGTCCCATGCCACCGGCGGCTCGTTGGAAAAGGGTCCCATGGCGCCGTATTCACTTGGCTGAATGTCCGCCTTGGGAACGTCTTCATTCTCACCGGCCAGGATGGCCGGATCCTTAAGCATCTCTTCTCGGGCGGCGCCGTTGGCAAAACTCTGCCGCAAAAATGACTCGCTGGAGGTGTTTTCCAGGAGACGGCGCACCAGGTAAGCCATGCCGGGAACGATCTCGCCCACCGGTGAATAGAGGCGAAGCCGCAAATCGTGCTTCTTCCAGGCCTCCCGCAAATTTTCCGCCATGCCGTTGAGCATCTGGAATTCCAGGCGGTCAGCGGGCACCTTCAGCGCTTTGGCGCTCTCGATGACATAGGCCACGGTGCGAATGTTGTGCGAAGCGCATTTGAGCTGGACATTGCGGTGACGCTCGAGAATGCAGCGGGCGCAGCGCTCGAAGCAGGCATCGGTGGCATGCTTGTTGGTGAACACCGGAATGGGATAGTTGTAGAGGTTGGCCAGCACCACCTCCTCGTCCCAGAAGGCGCCCTTGACCAGCCGCATGCCGAAGTCCTGCCCCTTGGCTTGCGCCCAGTCCAGAAGTTCGGCCAGCAACGGTTCCGCATCCTTCATGTAGGCTTGGTAGGCGATGCCCTTGTGGGGCCATTCTCTAAATTCGGGTTCTTCGTTGATGCTCTTGAACAGCTCCAGGGTAAACTGGCGCGCCGGCAGGTGCTCCATGTCCATCAGTACATAGGCATCGAGCGCCAGAGCCTTGCGG